>NZ_AP025293.1:356220-712440 GCF_036492425.1 Persicobacter psychrovividus | reverse complement strand
ATAAACAGTGCTAAAAACGGCTTCTTCGGGCTCAGATACCTCTTTTTCGGATTAAATTTAAGAGCGTGGCATCAGGATAGTCACCACCCCAGTTCTGAAATTGGCAGTAACCTTTTGGGCATCCACAGATTCAGGAATCATGATGGTTTCTTCAAAAGGGATGGGTGCCACACTCAGGGCATTGGGCTGAATACCTGCTGATTTTGATTTTTCAACCTGCCCCTTCACCACTATTCGGTCATGCAAAATTTTAAATTCGATATCCTCTACCTTGTAGTTGGGGGTCTTGAGTTTAATGATTAACTGATGGCCAACATCAATCTTCTGCACCTCCATTTGGGTAAAAGCGGGATTCAGATCGTCTGTCATATAATGACTACTCATGGTGTCATTTGAAGCAAATCCATTTAAAAACGTTCGGTGGTTTCTATCTCTAATCATGTGTTTTAAGTTTGGTACACCCTTAAAGCTGCAAAATTGCCTCCGATCTCAAAATCGCCCATTACGCCCGAGGGGAGGCAGGCTTTAGGTAATATTTGAGGAAAAAATTCCCCATTCAGATCTTGTGTTGGGGAATTTTTACACGTATTGATCTATAAAATCTTGACTAAAACCCGCATAGCCTTGTATCCTTCAATTGGCATGATGTTTCCAATATTAGGAGCAGAACCAACGATAAAAATTTATGAACATATCGAAATTGAATATTATTGCCGCCACAAACTTTACACCTGCATCAGAGCACGCTTATCAGTTTGCAAAACACATGATGGCTACACAGGAAGCGCATTTTACCCTTTTACACGCTTATCAGGCCGTTTCCCCTACAACAACGCTTACCGCAAGCCCAACGCCAATTGTTCCGCCTGAACATTACGAGAAAGACCTGAAGCAACGCCTGCACCAAGAAGCTGAACGCCTCAGACTTGACCCGAAGGAGTCCACCTATTTTGATTGTGGTTCTTTGGCTGAAGTCATTAAAAGGTATGAAGAGGTTACAAAGCCCGATTTGGTGGTACTCGGTGCCAGAGAGAAAGGAACCGTTGAACGAATGATGACCAATACGCACACGCTGTCATTGCTTGAAGAAATTGATACGCCAATTTTATCCATTCCTAAGGAAGCCACTCAGCCTATCATCAGTAAAATTACACTGGTAGCCGAAGATCAGGAAATGCTTACCCCCGAAAGACTGAATAAGCTGAAGGCCATTTTCGGAACGCACATGCCTCAGGTTGCTTTGGTATGTGTTGAGGAAGTTTCCAAAACCAAGCTCGTGGAAGCAGGGCTGGATATTCAATATTATACAAA
Organism: Persicobacter psychrovividus; assembly: GCF_036492425.1. Lineage (NCBI taxonomy): Bacteria > Pseudomonadati > Bacteroidota > Cytophagia > Cytophagales > Persicobacteraceae > Persicobacter > Persicobacter psychrovividus. Next base: position 711,129 of record NZ_AP025293.1, on the reverse strand, counting down.
ACCTGTGGCACCAACCCAGGTACTCGATACCGTAGAGGAAAGTCCTTTTGATACCGCCAAGGAACAAATTTTACGTTCTAAGCCCGATTTGATCGTTACACTGCTAAAGACGCCCAACTTTGCGGAAAAAATCTTTAAAAACAGTCTGATGGATAAGCTCATTTATCAAGATAATTTGCCCATTATACTTATGTAAGCAATAATTTTATTTGCAAATTAATCAATAAAAAGAACTAAAATATTAAATTTATAAATCAGTTCTTTTATCAACTAAATCATGAAGATTATAATCATAGATGATGAGAAGGAGATCTGCCTAATGCTCGGGAAAATATTAGCAAAACTCGGGCACAGGGTGCATTGTGCGCATGATTGTGCCAATGCCAAAATCCTCCTGAAAAGGGAGCAGGCAACTCTGTATTTTCTGGATTTAAACCTGCCTGATGGCTCAGGTTTTGATCTCATCTCATTCATCGATCATCCTGCAAACATTTACTTTATGAGTGCTTGGGATGGTGAGTCTGAACGTAAGCAGGTAGAGGCGTTGAATGTGAACGGCTTTATTCATAAGCCATTTACAAAAAAAGACATTACCTTAATAATTGACCAATTGCCAAATGAGTAAAATACTAATTATAGACGATGATGCTGACATCTGCCTATTATTGAAGAAGTTTCTGGAGAAGAAGGGCTATGAGGTTGCTACTGCAAAAAACGGTAAGCAAGGGGAAGAAATCTTCAAAGAAACATTTTTCGACGTAATTCTCTGTGACTTGAAACTCCCTGATTATTCGGGAATTGAAATGCTACAGAAAATAAAAATCATTCATCCTAAATCCCTGGTGATCATTATTACAGGTTACGGTGATGTGAAATTAGCCGTGGACGCCTTTAAAAAAGGTGCCTCAGATTATGTTACCAAACCCCTGTATCCAGATGAGATCCTGCTGACGATCAAGAATGTGCTGCAGAAAGCCCATTCAGCAGAACAGGGTGTGCCTGTTAAAAATACCACTTCACCAGCGCCACAAACAAACACCTGGGAATACATTGTTGGTGAAAGCCCACAGGCGAAAACCGTTTACAAGAATATTCAGCTGATTGCCCCAACCGATTTGTCGGTGATTATTTCTGGTGAAACAGGTACAGGAAAAGAATATGTGGCACGTGCCATTCACCAACTCAGCAAGCGTTCTGCAAAGCCTTTTGTGGCAATAGACTGTGGATCACTTACTAAAGACCTGGCAAGCAGCGAATTATTTGGGCATATCAAAGGTGCCTTTACCGGTGCTATTCAAGATAAAAAAGGTAGTTTTGAACTGGCCAATGGAGGGACACTCTTTCTCGATGAAATCGGAAATCTTTCTTATGAGAACCAGGTGAAGCTACTTCGGGTTTTGCAAGAAAGGAAAGTCCGTGCCGTTGGTGGCAGTAAAGATGTGCCCATTGATGTGCGTGTGATCGTGGCGACAAATGATAACCTGAAGCAATCTATTATGGCAGGGAGTTTCAGGGAAGATATTTATCATCGCCTGAACGAATTTAAGATTGAACTAAGCCCTTTACGTGAGCGCCCAGATGATATCCATACCTTCGCCAAATTGTTTATTCAAAATGCCAATAAGGTTTTGGGAAAATCTGTTGATAACCTTGAGGAAAAGGCACTTAGCATATTGAAAAAATACCAGTGGTACGGAAATTTACGCGAGCTGAAAAACGTCATGCAGCGTGCTGTTTTATTATCCGCTGATCGTTTGATTACTCGTGACCATTTACCGCAAGAGCTTTTCTTGCCTGTTACGGAGGAAGAAGAATTACAAGTCGCTGAACAAAGCGGGCAACCATTACCCTTAAAAGAGGTGGTGGAGCAAGCCGAGAAACAAGCGATTTTGTTTGCACTGACCTATCATGCTTTCAATAAATCGAAAACGGCAGAAGCACTGCGAGTCGACCGAAAAACCCTATACAATAAACTGAAGCAATATAATATAGAGCCTTAGCATGAGTACAAGGCCAAAATAAAAGCGCAAAGACATAAAGTTTTTGCGCTTTTTTTGGGGAAAATTTTCTACAATTTTTAAAATATTATTGCTGATTTACTGATAAATAAGTACCTCAAAACAGGACTTATTATTACTATTTACAACTACTGAATGTGTAAAAAATCAACAGTTTTTTTTAGTCATTTAATAAATCATAAATATAAAATATACAAGTAGAAACCCACAATCTTTCTTCAGTGTTTCGGCAGGAGAAGCCGAGTATAACTTTCCCTTTCGTCAATTTTGAAGATCAATTAAATAAAGAAAATTCATCAATGATGATCGTAAGAACATGTTTAAAATCTTAGCACCTCATGGTTATATCAGATGATTGAAAGTGATTTTAAATTAAGATTACCAGTAGCGTTGCTATGCGCTCAAAATCCCCCTTCACCACTCCTAAGCCAGATTTTCATTTCAAAGTTTAAGTCCCCCTACAAAATGTGTAAAAATTCCCCAATTCATAAATTGAGGAATTTAGCCGAGCAGGGAAGACTTCTACTCTTTCGCATTATGTTAAATTAACTTCGCTTATTTGAAAGCTATTGCGTATCGCCCTTTTCTCCCTGGGATGATTTTTTAGATGCTTTGCTGTCTTCAGCCGATTGCTGGTCGGTCTTGTTGGCGATCGCATCAATTAATTCCTGAGGGACATCAAGGGTTCTAATTGGGAATGGAATATCGATCCCCCCCTCGGCATACGCTTTTTTGATATTCATAATCGCCTGGCTTCTGGCTTCGAGAAAAAATTGTTGGCCAGCTTCCGACAGCCAAAACTGAATCACATAATTAATAGAACTGCCACCGAATTCAGTATAAAAGAGCTTCACCTCCCTGCCCTGTTTCAGTCCATCAATTTGCTGAACGGCATCGATGGCTAATTTTTTTGCTTTCTCTAAATCATCCTCATAACCAACCCCCACAGCAAGATCCACACGGCGGTCGCTGTCTTTGGTATAATTGATAATTGGATTTTGATAAACGTCTTTGTTGGGAATCAGAACGTGTTTACCATCAAGGCTTTTTATCTGTGTTACCCGCAAATTGATTTTATCCACTTTCCCAATAAAGCCATTGGATTCTATCAGTTGCCCCACTTCAATGGGTCGGCGAAAGGCCATCATGACCCCAGAGATCAGGTTTGCGGAAATATCCTGAAAAGCAAAACCCAGTGCCAAACCAATAATCCCAGCACCCGCCAGTAAAGAACCCACCGCTTGCTCAAGGTGCAATATTTTCAGGCCGATCAGCAATCCAAGAATAATTACCGCTACATAGATGGAATTACTGAACAAGGATTTTATCACTGGGCGGTCAGAAAAATTGCCCACAAGCTTATTGCTCAATCGTCGGATGAGTTTGGCGATGATAATAAACAATACCAATACCAGAATGGCAATGACAAAATTAGGCAACATTGCTGTGAATGACTTCAGCCATTCCATCAGTTTTTCACTGATGATGTTTATTGCCTGCGATAGTGAAAAATCCATGTTTTACAGTTTAATTAAGAAATGAACGCCCGATATTTTTTGGGCACGCTATTACTTATCATCAACTGCATTTGAGAGGAATTGATTAACTTCTTTCAAATTTTTGGTTGTTTCAGCTTTAAAAGCTTTCCATTCCGAAGTCGTTGCCTCTTTTATCCCTTCAAGATTTTTACGCAAAGCGGTTCTCATGTCTTCAAGTTCCTCCAGTGACTTTTCCGCCTGATTACCAATATGGTCGTGTACATTTTCGACAGCATCTCCCATATCGTCAGTAGTATTTTCTACCTTATCTTCTACAGTGTCCGAATGTTCCTCCAATGCGTCGGTGGTTTTTGCTGCCTGCTCATGCAGCTTAGCCTTCAGTTGTTGAATTTCTTTATCGAGCAAAGCAATTGAATGGGTAATTTCTTCTTTTAATGCCGTTTTGTCCTTGTCCATTGCCTGCGATCTCTCATCAGCTTGTTCACACTGAACCATAAAAATAATCAATAACAGCCCAATCAAAATCAGTGTAAATTCTTTAATACTCTTCATAAGTTATATTTGTTAAAAATAGGTAGTGTTCGTTTACCCGATTATTGAAAAATCCATTCCAAACCTTTCTCTTCCACAAAAAATGGCCTCAGGAGCCGTATGGCACATATCTGAAAGCAATGCCAAAGCAAGAACTGTGATTATTTTCCCCAATTTGAGGAGAAACTGTGGGATCAATACACAATAGGGCAAAAAAAAACCACGCAATTCAGCGTGGCTTTTGAATGATTGATGCCCATTAAAAAGGACTTTTTTCTCCGAGTAAATTATTCTTCAACACTATAGGCTGATAGAATTGGTACTGCTGAAGAAGATTCGGGAAATGGCGAATTTCATTGACCGCCCATCTTTTACTGAAACTCGTGGTTCTGGTATTTGATGGAGTGTTAAAAGGATAAGACACCGTGGCCAAAGTTTGTGCACCGCCCCCAACTTCAGGATAGTCTACTTCCGAACCCAAAACAACCCCATCGATGGTTTGCACTGGATCGGATTTCATGCCATCAATAATTGGGTAAACCGCACTTACATTCGCAGGAAATTTCAGACTGAAATCAACCGAATAATTATAAACAAACTGCGCAGTAATCACCCCCTGCTTGTCGCCGCTATCATTGACCGACATCGCAATGGTAGAGTTGAAATTTTGCTGATCATACGTCAGCTTATTCCAGTTTGTACTGCTTGCATTCAGGTCTACATTGATGTCAAAGAAATCAGATGATTGAACGATATTCGACCCGTAAAGCTCATACAGTACCTCTTTTCCATCAACATCACTCAAATACTGCCCAGCGAAAAAGTCACCTGTAATGCTGTTTACTCCTGCCGATAATGTTTTACCAAAAGGCAAGTTGAAAGCATCTACGGGCATGTTAAATTCTTTACCGAAAAGCATCACCTCTGTTCCCTGTGTATACATCGTGATATTCGATGCTTCGACCATTTTAACCGACGCTTTCAGCTGTCCGTCAGGTGTGCTTAGGTCTGAGGAGGTGTAATCAAACTCCTCCATGCCATCCTGTACCATCCCAACATAAGCCGTTTTATCATCAATTAATTTCCCATCGGCATCATCAAAATAAACCACCAATGGAATAAAGCTTTGGGCAGGAATCTCTTGCCCTTTCGCTGCAATCAGGTTATAAGTAACAGTGGATCCATCACGTGAAACCACCAAAGGAAAGACACTCGCCAGCTGTGGATCTACACCATCAGGTACATTTTCGACAACCACCCTTGAAAGCGTGTCCGTTTCTATATCGCCTGATGTCGGCAATTCAAAAGTCAATTGAGCATCATTAAAGGACAAAATGTCCTGATAATTTAATCGCTGAACTTCAACGGTTTGTCCATTTTCATCCTCTCCGATCAGCTTTTCCACAATGGCCAGTTTATATAAAAAATTGGCATCCGATGGATCAGTCATAATGGCGATATCAGCCCCTTCCTCCCATTGTGCTTCTTCCGTCAGTAAGTTACCGAGGGAATCGGTCAGGTACCAGTGCTGCGAATAATCGTCCAGCGAATTGGCCATTTTAAAAGCCTCATTATATCCTGCAGGCACACTGACGGTCAGGATTACATTATCAATCAGGGTGGCACTTTTTACTATTTTTGAGTTCACCCCTTCGCCTCCGTCAAGACGAACGGCCACTTCCTTTTCTCCATCGCTGATGTTTTTGGTATCGAGTGTGAAATTGTAAGGTGGTTCCTGCTCCAGCGTCATTTGGTCAACACCTGAGACAATCAGCGTGGCTTTTTGCGGGGTAGCGGTAGCCTCCTGACTGCTTTGGATTACCTCAATATTCACAGATCCGCGACTCAACTGAGGTGCCGAGATCTGAAAACTACCGAGTTCCCCACCGATCACAGGCCCTTCCTCAACATCATTGCTTTTACAGCCAATGAGCATAAAGATCACCAACAGGGGGAGATAAAAATAAGGTTGTTTTTTCATGTTTTAAGGTCATTTGTTGGGTTAAGAAGAAAAATAATCCAATTCAATTTACAAATCTCGATAAAGATTGAGGTGCTTAGGATACCTTTTAATTAAATTTTGTTGCAGAATATATTCATTTTCATGCTTTTCAGCAAGGTGGCTCAATGCCCTTCGCACCATAATCAGTGGAACGAAGCCCTCTTTATAGTCTTCAAGCATCTCAAGGAGGTATTTTTTTTCATCCTCATCCACTTTATTTTTAAAATAGCCATACACATGCTGAAGTGCATTGAGGATGCCGTTTTTCTTGGCAGGTTGCTTGATCGTCTCCATCAGCAAGGCAATGTACTCCTTGTACACCTGATCCATCGCTTTTTTATCGGGATTGGAAACCATCCGACCAAGCTGATTCAGTGCTGAAGGGGAATGACTCATCACCTTATATTTCAATTTCTGATGAAAGAGCTGTAGGCCCGCCACAGAAGGCTCCTGCGCTATAAACTGTTTCCATTCCCTGAAGATATAGACCCTTGCGATGAAGTTCTCCCGCAGGACGGCATCATGCAGTCGGCCCTCTTCCTCCACGGGTAAAAGTGGGTTGTTCACCAATAGCTTTTCAGCAAAAAGTCCTCTCGCTTTATTGGCCGAAGGCTGCCCCGCTTTTTTATATACCTTTATGCGGTCCATCCCACAGCTTGGTGATTTCCCCATCAGGATATAGCCATCCACCAAATCCTGCAGTGCTTTGGTTTCCCTTTCAGAATAGGCCTGCATCTGATCAGTATAGTCCACTTCATGGTTTTTTGATTCCACCAGACGCACCTCCTCAGGGCTATCGCCTTCCATTAAATGAATCGCAGGACGGGGAGTGCTCATGCCGCTGCCCACTTCAGGACAAATCGGGTGGTAATCAAATATTTTCTCAAACTTATTGACCAGGCGAGAATTTTTATGGCCACCATCATAGCGAATATTGACACCAAGAAGACAGGTACTGATTCCGATTTTTAATTTTTCAGACATATATTTTAAGGGAATTGATGTTGAATTGTATCCTACATAAACGGGATTTTTAGGCGATGAAGTCATTCAATAGCCATATTTTTAAGCAATTCGTCCTTAATTCATGATTTTTCTAAACAATAATCTGAAAAAGAAGATACGTTCGGGCACGTAAAAAAAGGCATAAAAAAAATCCTTCCACCTGCGCGTGAAAGGATTTGAAAAGGAGGTTTTTCTATATTTATTTTTTCGATAACAGCACTACGCCTCTTGTAGCGGTAACCGTTACTTGCTGATCCACGACCTTCACCGTTTTGCCTGAATAGTTGTCCAGCAACTCCGTTCCATTGGCGAAGACTTTCGCTACTGAAATTTTCGTTGGCTTGTTCGGTAAATCAAGTGCAACCACTACTTTATCCTGATAATCATCTGTCTTCAGAATTCTGCTGAATACATAAGGTGACTGCGAAATCATTTGATGACGACCCGCTCCAACAGCAGGGTGATTAACACGGAATTGTCCTAATTTCTGATAATGTTCCAATACCTCATCAACTTTAAAGCCGTTGCGCTCTGTGTTGCCTTTGATCTCGTCCCAGTTCATGAAGGTTCTCAGGTTGGCATCACCATCAGCACCTTCGAAATGCAAAGGACGGATCGTTTCATCACCATAATAAACCTGCGAAGCACCAGGTGTCAATAACAATTTATTCGCTGACTCGAATGGACGCTTACGCTCCACATCAAACGGCTGTCCGTCGTCATGAGAAGTCAAATAATTCAATACCGATTTTCCTTCCAGCGAACTGTGAAGAATGGCATCGTATTTTTTGAAAATAGTTTCATAATCCAGCTGTGCATCAGCCTTAAATTCAAAGTTGATCAAGCTCTTGAACCCATTTTGGAAGAAGTTCACGGTGGTGTCACCATAATCAAAATCCTGACCAGCACTGATGTTATAGTTATACACCTCTCCGACCATATAGAAATCATTTTGATCCAATACTTGGTCAGGGTGTTCTTGCTTCCATGCTTTGAAAGCATCCGAAGCGATTTTTTTCAATTCATCCCAGATGCCCGCTTCTGTATGTTTTACCGTATCGACACGGAAACCATCCACACCATAATCACGCACATAGTCCGATAACCATTTCATGATATAGAAACGTGGTGCACGAGGGTAACCCGTTTTGGCAAAGAACTCGTTCAGGCTTTTCACTTCCTGATCCAAGCGGCCTTCTTTCTCCCACTTTTCTTTCAACATTTTTGGCAAACGAACCTCCTGATCAGAGTTGGTCAGAACGTCTGGCAGGTTGTCCACCAAAGTACAATCCACAGTGTTGGTGTAATTGTCGTATTTACATTTTGGCTTCACACGCACCCAGTCACTTGGGTAAACAGGGTCCATTTTGGTTACAGGTCCTGTATGGTTGATCACCACATCCATCAAAATACGGATGCCGTGTTTGTGCGCCAAAGCGATCACTTCAGCCAAATCCTCTTTGGTGCCAAAGTTAGGATCCAAGGCTGTCCAGTCTTTAGCCCAATAGCCATGATAGGCGTAGGTATTGCCCGTGCCTTCATCCACAGAACCGTGAATTTGCTCTACAACAGGCGTAAACCAAATTGCATTAATGCCCAGTTTATCGAAATAACCTGACGCTATTTTTTCTTTGACCCCCTTAAGGTCACCTCCCATAAAGCCACGCAAAGGACCTGTTGGTTTGGTTCTGTCAAAGTTTAAATCGTTACTCTTATCTCCGTTGTTAAATCGGTCGGTCAATAAAAAATAAACGTTAGCGTTTTCCCACATGAAGGGCGTCTTGGTGTTTACACTGACGTCCGTTTGCTGTGATTGCTCATTGTTGCATGCGCCCAAGCCCAAACCGGCTAAGAGGCTGATGCCCAAAATCGTTTTCTTGATCATAGGAATTATTTATAAATATTCATTGACAATTTAATGATAATTAGCTCAACAACTTCTGTTTGAAGGGACTGATTATGAACAATCAAATGCAAACGTATTCGAAAACAAGAAATGATAAATATTTGCTGCCATGAGTTCGAAAATGGCAAAATCATGCTGTTTTTCTGCCGTATTGCGCATCTCATCGCTACATTTGATTCCCGCTCAACCCTTCTCCTGCATTTTTCAGCGCCCTGTTTTAAAACGAGCTTTGTCAATAGCACGATGCTGAACAAGGGCATTTTTTGAGGAAACAAAAACACCTCCCAAAGGGGAGGTGATTTTAGACGAGATTGAGAAATATTATCTTATTATAAATTTGCGGCTGTAATGTTGCCCATTACTGAACCAGTAGACGATATACACGCCTGAATTCAGTCGGTTGAGCTCATATTGCTGTCCTTCCGCAGAAGGGAAGGCGATCAGTTGCTGACCAGAAGTATTGACAATTTTTGCCGTTCCGGCTTTGAAAAACTGAAGCTTTTCAGCAAAACCCTGAGTGTTTGAAATCACCTGTAATGGTGGTTGATTCAGCGCCTCTTCTTCGGCAAATGTTCGTAGATTTTGCGCTCCTGCAATCACCTCAATACCGTTGATCAGCGGGTTCTCTGTCACATGCTCAAGCTTAATATTGAGGTTGCCATCATTAACATTAACCACAGCGACTTTCTTGCCTCCTTTTTGGTGCCCGAAAGAGGTGATCAGGTCTAAATCATTGACCACGGTAACTCCTTCAGCCTCGATATCAAAAATTCTGTCGCCAGCATTTTTCGTTCCGCCGTAGGCATTCCCAAGATAGAAGACCACCGTATAAGTGCCATTCTGCACTGGGAAGTTGTAGGTAATTTCATTGCCTCCGGCAGCATCCCATCGCTCATGTTTGAAAATAGCCGCAGGTACTCTGTTGGCATCCACCGAAGGGTGTAAACTGCTAATATTACCAAAATAGGTGCTGTTACTGCCGCTGCTGTTCATGAAAGTGTAAGGTGCGCCTTTGGTATCAGCTGCCCAGTTCGGTCCGCCGTCAATGGCGTTCACGGCAGGTCCACCAGCATTCACCCGATAGAGGATATTTGATCCGCCACCGTTATTGGTTCCTTCATCCACTTGACCGTTACAGTTATTGTCCAGTCCGTCGAAAATCTCAGGAGCATTAGGGTAAATCGAGTTGTCGCCATCGTCGCAGTCACCGCCATTGATGGAGTAACCTGCAGGTGTTGTGCTTGACTGAATGGTGTTATCATCTGTACCAAACCCATCACCGTCAGCATCCAGATAATAAGTGCTGGTTGTTTGCTGCCCGTCATCGTCGCCAAGGATTTCAATACCGCAGATCAGCGGGTTCTCCACCTCGTGACCGAAAGCAATCTTGATATTTCCGTTGGTAACATTGACCGTATAGCTGACCGCTCCCCCGTTTCCAAATCCGAAAGCTGGGATCAGGTCAAAGTTATTCGAAACCACCTGACCGTTAATGATGATGTCAAAAACACGTTCACCGGGGTCATTTGTTCCTGAGTATTTTGTACCCATATAAAGATTGACCACATAGCTGCCGTTGCTCACTGGGAAGGTATATTCCATTGGTGCACCTCCTGCCATATCCCAACGCTCATTGGTAAAGATTGAAGTCGGCACCTTCGCGCTATTGACAGAGCTGTGCAGGCTGGTAATTTTCCCAGCGTATACGCCATTGCTTCCCGCAGAAGACAGGTAAGCGCTTGGGTTGGCTTTGGTATCGGCAAACCAGCTGATGCCGCCATCTTTTGCTGCTACTGTTGGCCCACCAGCATTCACACGGTAAATTGCGCCTGTAGCGGTTAGTCCTTCATCGATCTGCCCATTACAATTATTGTCGATGCCGTCAGCAACTTCAGTAGCCAAAGGATTAACATTTTTATTGGTGTCATCACAGTCATCGCTGTTGGCCACATATCCTTGTGGTGCTAAAGCGGCCGATTGACTGACCGAAGGGTTTCCGTAACCATCCTGATCGCTGTCCTGATAATAGGTATTTTCAGTAACCGTTCCTGCGCCCAGTACCTCGATACCGTTCACGAGTGGATTTTCCTGATTATGGATAAATTCAAGATCAAGAGCGCCGTCACTGACGTTGATGGTCAGCAATTTCACGCCTCCTTTTTTATGTCCGAAAGAAGCCACTGGGTCAAAGTTACTGATCACCGTATTGCCTTCCGCTTTCACGGAGTACACGCGGTCGCCAACATTATCCGTTCCCGAATAATTATTGCCCAGGTATAAGGCCACCTGATATTCTCCATTGCTGACAGGAAAGCTATATTTCATTGCTGAACCACCTGCGGCATCCCATCGCTCGGTATTGAAAATCCCTGCTGGTACTTTGGAGGCATCCACACTGCTGTGCAATGATGTTCCTGAGAAACTTGCGGTGCTGTTAGAGCCTGCGTTGGACAGGTAAGTGCTTTTTGCCGTTTTCGTATCAGCAGACCAGGCTTTTCCACCATCAATGGCATTGATCTGCCCACCACCTGCATTCACACGGTATAACACATTGCCCTCAGGTGCTGGCGGAGGAGTCCCATCCAGATAAGTCGCGTTCAGGAAGTCGAAAGTAGCTGGGAACTCTTGCCCAGAGCCAAAACTCGTCCCGATAAAACCAATCGCTACGGGCTTGGCCGAAGACTGTAAAGCTGTTTTGAGGTTTCCTACGGCAGTATAAGTGGTCAGGATGTTTTCTGCCTCATTGTCAAATTTATATTTTACAACAATCTTGGCCGTGGCAGGATCCACCTCAAACATAAAGTCCATATTGGAATTCCCCTTGCCTGAAGCATAAAATTGCTGGAATGCTATTTGGCCATTGTTCTCGACCAAGACCTGAAATCCTCCCGCTTTTTTCACCAGCTTCAGGTAGTTGTCCTGATCTCCAGTACCAATAAAAATCCCTTGTGATTCTGAATTTTTGTGGTCAAATAACGGTTCAATTGCGCTGGCATGTACCAAGAATTTAGGCGTGGAAGCAGTTACTTTCAAACCATACTGATAGGCTTTTTCCTGATTGTTATATACTGCATCGCCAGTGGTCTGATACATGGTTGTAGCGCCAATTGCCCCTCCAAGAATATCATCAATATCTGAATTGCTGGCATTGGGTTTGTCTTGCCAGTTCAGGTAATCATCATTGGGGTCGTTGTTGGTCATCAGGCCAGTAAGCCCGAGCCCTAGAAAACCACCGAGTTGCTGATTTCCCGAGAATAATTCATTGGTAACGGGAAGATCAAAAGGCTGCCCCATTTGGAAGGGATCCTGAAAATCTGGAATACCATCATTATCATCATCAGGGTCATTTAAGTCAGAGATTTTATCTCCGTCGAAATCAAGTGGAGTCGATGCTCCAGAGCAGTAATCCTTACCGTTGTCAATCTCATCCTGGTTTGTGAAACCATCTTTATCGTAATCGGCATTCGGGTTGAAGCTGGCATCATTCTGCGCCACACATTCGTCGTTGTTGTTGGTTCCACCATAATCTGACGGCTCCAAAATAACGATCGATGAACCAAAAGTAGCGACCCATATTGTACCCGGGAATTTTTCATTATCCGACAGACATTCGATGCCCAAAGGATAACCGTCCACACTATATTTGTTGGACTCCACCTTATTCACAGAACCATTTGCATTCAGGGTGATTTCGTGTAATGTTCCGCCCTGGTTACGTCCTGCCAATAATTTCCCTTTCATTTTACCGCCAAAATTGGACGCTGTATATTCTTCAACAGGATTCGTGTTGTTTTCCAGTATCGTCACAGCACCATCGTCTGTCGGGTTTTTGTAGTCCCCTTCAATAGGATTCGCCATATTGGCAGGTACAGGAGGCCAGTCAAAAGGAAGTGTTGTGTTCTTCTTGCTCAGTCCTTCCCATTTGTTTCGGAAAACACCACCTGCTACGCCGTTATTTCCACCATTTTCTGAATCGTGGGTGTAGAGCCCTGCGCCCGTCGGGTTGGCCCGTACCGGACAAGGGTGTCCTCCATAAAACGTTCCGGGCACATAATTCTGCAATGTTTTTCCACTGCCGACACCCGTAATCAAATGCAGGTGATCTTTATTATTCACAAAACCTGGTTGCGAAGGCTGAAATTCGTTGGTCGCATTTCCCTGCGGACCTTCATTTTTCGGGTAACCGCCCCAGCCACCGTTGGCGCCATTATCTGTGGCATACAATCGTCCTGATTCCGTAAGTACCAGATCAAAAGTATTACGAAAACCTGGTGCAAAAACCTGCACAGGGCCACCTGCTACTACTTTGGCCTGATTCAGTCCATCGTTTCCACCAAAAGGGTCACCGACATCAATCCCATTATACCCTGGTGCTGTCGGACTGTTAATCCCATTGGCATTGTTTCTTGTCGGGTCATCGAGTGTAGGAATATCATAAATATACTGATTATTGCCGCTGCCTTTAATCGGCATCGCATTAATCTGATTTAAATCTACGGACAAAATCGCTGCTGCAAGTGCATATTCAGTGATATAGGCAAAATTCGGAGAAGGCGCCCCTGCATTGGTATTTCCGCCGGAACAGACCAGCAAATAAGGTTTGCCATTCATATTCACCACCTCAAGGTTGTTGGTAGAGTGGTTTTCCTCTGAACGGGGCAAGCCTCGTACAATGTCCACTTTGTTCCAACTTCCATTACCATTTTTCGTCAGGCGGCTAATAATGCCGGAGTTGGTGTCCAAATTAACATCGCCGGCATTTCCTGCCCCAAAGCGAATATCAGAAGACGTTACATATACTTCCGGATTGGCGGCGGACCCACTCACGGTGATGCCCGTTACCAAACGCGCCGACGACCCAATACTGGTACCGTCATCGTTATGGTTGGTAATGCTCTGTACCGAGTTAATAACCTGCTCATTGGTTACCGTATAACTGTTCGTTCCATTGCGGTTAATGGTCAGTACTTTGATCTTTCCGGAAACTTCAGCAACATACAGTTTACCGTCGGGCCCAAACTTAAGGCTTGTAGGACTGCTGATGTTGAGGTTCTTTAGATTTGATTTATTAAAAGAAACATTTTGTGCCCAGGCACTTGTGGTCAAAAGAAGCAAATAGACTATCGCCCACAGCTTCTTGGTTAGTAAGTTTTTTCTCATCGTCGTCTTGGTATTAGTTTTCTCAAGATGATAACAGCAGAAAATCCATGTAAGTTTTTTATTTATTTGTAAACTATTCCTTTACCCACAAAAAGCAGGAATAGCCCATGAAACAGCCCTAAAGACGGATAAATGAATTTCAGCCCCAATGAACAAACCCATTTCAGGAAGAAATAAAGACCAAAGGTCAAGCGAGATCATGTAAGATATGATGCGAAAAATAAATGTCATATTCGGAATCAGTAATGCTTATCAGTATTGAAATATTACTATTTTGATGAGCGTTCAGCCTTATACCCCCTATTTATAGACTTCGCCTCTTTTTACTTAAATGTAAGGTCGGACAGACACTCTCCAAGTTTGAGCCCGATAAAAAAGCTCAAAACAGCCACTATCCCCATTTTTAACAACACCAATGGTACAGGCTTGCGTGTACTTTAATTTTGCCCCGATACAAATTTCAGGCAGTAATTCATCTATGCTCCCTAAAAAGTACCCGACAAAAAAGTAACCCCTACTTCGTCCAGTTTTTCTGACAGACATCAGTCGTATATACTGTTGAACATTTTTCGCCTATCCTAAACGTTATCCTATATGAACAAAACTTTTACTTTCCCCTTGCTTTTAGCCCTGATTTGGCTCGCTGACTATCAACCACTGAGCGCCCAGTCTTCGTCCAGCTATAATATTCGCTATTTTGCACATACTGGCGGGACTTACAGCAACAATATCCAGCAGGGCAATCATGATACCGACGTCAAGTTTGATCAGGCAGTCTTTACCATCATGAGTACCGCATCGTTTGGTGAAAAACTGACCTTCCTGGGCGAATTCACCTTGGAGAACTCCTTTAATGCTACTGAAAAGGAACTGGAGTTTAAGCCTAACCTGCACCGCTTGTTCATGAAATACAATTTCAGTGATTACCTTGCTGTGATGGTCGGGAAATCGACCCTGCCGGTCGGTTACTGGAATAATAATTTTTATCGTGGTGGGGAAATTACCCAACCGACCATCGGCCGACCATCCTTTTTGCAGGAAAATTCCTATACGCACATCACCGACTACACTGTTATGCTCGAAGGTGGGGGAATTTCACGGTTCAATATGGGGTACTCAGCTTATGCTTTCACCGGCCGGGCGAGTCAGTACCTTAATACTTTAAAAGGTGTTGGTTTTGGTCTTGATTTGCATGCTGAGCCTATCGAGAGTCTGAGAATTGGCTACTCCTATAAGCATGATCCTATTCCCGCCGACCCTTTACATGCGCAAGCCCTGAGCACACTCGGAGAGAACGGCATGGTGCTCGCCATCATCGACCCCGCCAGTACGGGCCTCGGAATTACCACCAACAGAGAAGGAATTTATCGGGCGATTTTTCAGAATCATGACATTAAAACCAGTGCTTTCTCTGTGGTATATATGGATGGGATGCTCCCATTGGAACTGATCACAGAGTATCATATGTCGAACTGGGAGGCCAACGACCCTGACCACCCGGTAAAGCAGGGTGTTATTCAGGATGATTTTTTCCTCTATGCAGGATATCACATCAAAAAACTGACCCCATATCTGACCTACTCTTATGAGCAATTTATTGTCGACTACCCTACCACAAGGCTTGTCAATGAGTACGTCAATGCCTATGGTGTCGGGATGCGATATAGCTTCACCCCTAATGCCATTGTGAAACTCGAGTACAAATACAGCGCAGACTACCAGGCGCCGTTTTCGGGGAATCAGCCCGTTCCAAGTTCCAATTTCAACCATTGGGCAGGATTTCAGATTGCAGTCGGATTTTAATCAACGCACACCATGAAGAATACATTATATCTCTCTTTTATAGTGGCCCTGTTCGCATCAGTCGCCCTATTGTCGCCCGCCCAGCCTGCTTATGCCCAGACGCAGGTGGCCGTCATTGTCAATCCCAATAATCCCGTCACGAGCCTCGATGCCGGAAAGGTCCGCTTGTTCTGGCTACGGCGCATCAAGAAACGATGGCCCAATAACAATAAGTTTATCCGCCCTGCGGACTACAACTTTGAATGCCCGGAACAGCAGGAGTTTTACAGTAAAATACTGAAGATGAATTCCGATAAAGTGGAGAAGTACTTTATGACCCGCCAGTATCAGAATGCTGAAAAACCACAAGACAAATTCGGCAGTGCTAAGGAAGTCATCGATTTTGTGAGTAAAAATGAGGGGGCGATAGGTTTTGTTGCTGTGAAGGATATTCAGGATGCAAAAAAAGTAAAAGTGGTCTTTAAAATGAATCAATAATGAAAACCAAAAAATATTTTGGTATCAGCTCCCAAATCCAGTACAGCTATCTATTTATCATGATCACTGTATTTGGTGCCGGGGCTTTCGCCATTTTCCTCATTCACCGTAACAACCAACTCGACAAGCAGATTGTGGAAGTGAATTTTCCGCTTCAGGAACAGCTCGTACAATATCAGGCACTTGTCGATAACTCTTTTGACCTGACCAACAACTGGATTTTCAATCCGAATTTGGCGGCAAAAAAGCGGCTCCGATTCATTCTTGATAAAGAGGTGGACGACAATAAAAACAACATCAATAATATTGCCCTCAAGCTGCCCTCGCTGCGGGAGCCTGTGATGAGCACCTTTGCCCGAGTGGACAGCCTTTTCTGGCTGGAAAAGAAGATCGTCAGCTTACTGCAAACCGAAGACGATTATATTGATGACATGAAGGTGGAAGAAGCCATCACGCTTTATGAAACAGACCT
This sequence comes from Persicobacter psychrovividus, assembly GCF_036492425.1. Taxonomy (NCBI): domain Bacteria; kingdom Pseudomonadati; phylum Bacteroidota; class Cytophagia; order Cytophagales; family Persicobacteraceae; genus Persicobacter; species Persicobacter psychrovividus. Next base: position 694,256 of record NZ_AP025293.1, on the reverse strand, counting down.
CACCGAGAAAAAAGACAATGTCGATGCCCTGCTCATAAAGTTTATTGAAGACCGTAAAGTCGAGCTTCGTGCTGCTCAGGAGGAAAAGGCCAATGCCAATAGCGTGATTTTTTTCGTGCTGCTGACCACCTTTCTGCTGACCGCCGTGGTGAGTGTGATTGCTTCGGTATATACCAAAAGGCAGGTCGTGAAACCGATCATCAACCTCAAGCGCACCCTTTACGCACTTGCGCAGGGAGAAATTGTAACGGTGGAAAGTCGAAAAAACCGGGATGAGATCCATGAAATGATCGAGGCCATGCAGAGCCTTACCGCCGGGCTGGAGAAGAAAATAAACTTTGCTTATGAAATAGGAAAGGGGAATTATCACCAGGAATTTGAACAACTCAGTGAAAAAGACTCCATGGGAATTGCCCTGATTAAAATGCGCGACAGCCTGAAGCAAAACGATGAAGAAAGCAGCAAACGCACCTGGGCGGCCACCGGACAGGCAGAAATCGCCGAAGTATTACGCAACCAGGGCAGGTCACTCGAAGAGCTTTATGATCAGGTGATCAGCTTTATTTGTAAATACACGGAATCCAATCAGGGGGCTATATTTTTACTGGAGGAAGATCACCAAACACAAGAACAGTACCTCGACATGATCTCCTGCTATGCCTACGACCGTAAAAAGCACCTGCATCAACGCATAGAAATTGGCGATGGCCTGGTGGGACAGTGCTTTCTGGAATCAAAGATCATCTTCCTGACCGATGTGCCCGAAAGCTATATGAAAATCACCTCTGGCCTTGGGGAAGCATCACCAACCTGTGTGTTGATCTCCCCACTGATTATTAACGACCAGATTTTTGGTGTTCTTGAGCTGGCAAGTTTCAATGTTTACAAGGAGCATCAGAAAGCTTTCATCGAGAAAGTTTCCGAAACGATCGCTTCGAGTATTTTTAACATCAAAGGAAATATAAAAACCCAGAGCCTGCTCGAAGATTCGAGAATACAAGCCACCCAGCTTAAAGAAAAAGAAGAAGAGCTGCAACAAAACCTTGAAGAACTCAGGGCTACCCAGGAACAGCTCGAACGGGAAAAAATGGAATTACTGAAAAATCAGACCCCACAACAATCATAGTAATTCTATCTGTCAATTGAATAATGGCTGTTTTTTGTCTACAAATTCCTTTTTATCACCATTAAGGCTGACCATGATGGGTTCTTGAATGAACCCAACAACTAAGCCTAAAACTCTTTAGAATCAAGGGAATAGTGGTCTGAAATTTACCGACAAGACAGACAATCATTGACTCATCATTCGAAATGTTAGGGCCTCCAATTTTGGAGGCTTTTTTTAATTACTGAAACGTACCAATCCAAAATGTTGCTTGCCAGTGGCTTCATCCAAAACCGACTTAATATAACATCTTGTATTTTTTTTAATCATCTCTGCTGCGGCAACAATCGCTGCCTGCTCTACACCTGTGGCTTGTAAGGTTACTCGCTCTGGCGAGTTCCAAAACTCAATTACATACGTTTTCATTTACAATTTTGCTATGGCTAAAAAAAGCCTTCATCTTAAAAAAAAGGTATCAAATTTACTTTGTTTTTTTTCGTGTGATCCATTTCGATCATACAATATGTAAAATTTAATATAGAAATTAGGCTAATATTGAATAAAAAGCAACAAAAACACAGAAAATTAACAATTATGTAATACTCTTTTTCCACAAACGTTTTCATTACATCAAACTTACCTCCCAATGAATACCAGATAATTTTGTAATTTAGCAATTCACAAAATTAGATCAGATGAATACGGGAACGCAGATACCTGAAGGAAAACGAAAAATCAACCTTGCCCGAGATCTTTTTGATGCGCTGCGTTCGGCTCCACTGACCAGAGATTTGTTCCTGACAGATTTAGGTTATTACCCACGAGCTGATTACCATTTTTGCCAGCGGGCCAAAGGGGTCAATGAGTATGTTGTGCTGTATTGTAACAATGGCACTGGGTGGGTAGAATATGAGCAACAGCAGTACCAAATGAGTATCAATGATTTCTGTATTTTACCTGCGGGGCAGCCACATGCTTATGGTGCTAATCCGAAAGATCCGTGGTCGGTGTATTGGATTCACTTTTCTGGCGCATTGGCCGACGACTGGTATGGGCAATATAAAAAAGAAGACTTCTTTATTATCAATACCCACTTTGAGCGTAAAGAGCAACGCAATGCGATGTTTGAGGAGATTTACAAAATCCTGCGGATGGGAGATAGCTGGGAGAGTTTGATCTACGTCAATCAGGTGTTTAAAAATTACCTTTCGAGCTTTATTTGGACGCATCAGTTCCGCGGGACAAAATATGCCAAAAGCCACGATGTGGTCCATCAGGCGATCAGTATTTTAAAATCTGGTATCAGTGATAACATCACGCTTGAAGAGTTGGCACACAAAAACAATTTGTCGGTCCCCTATTTCAGTAAACTTTTCCGAACCAGAACAGGCTTTGCCCCTGTGGACTATTATATCCGTCTGAAAATGCAGAAGGCCTGTGACCTGTTATCATTTTCAGACATGACTATCAAGCAGGTCGCCGCACATATTGGGTATAATGACCCGTATTATTTTTCAAGAATTTTCAAAAAAACCATCGGAACCTCGCCGTCAGCCTACCGAAAAGAGCAGCTGATAGAGCAAATGGGGCACCCAGAAACTGAATCCTACCATGAACAGCAAAACCCTGATCGAACAACTTGAGCTGGCTCCGCACCCTGAAGGGGGCTATTACAAAGAAATTTTCAGGTCTGATATACCTATCAGCAATGGGCTGGGGCAAAAGAAAGTGGCTTCAACGGCCATTTATTATTTACTCGAAAGTACCGACTTTTCCACCTTCCACAGGATCACTTCCGACGAAGGCTGGCATTTCTATCAGGGCAATAGCTGCCTGATTGTTCATGAAATTCAGGAAGACGGCACTTATATTGCCCACCGCCTCAGCAATGACCTTGAACGAGGTCAATTTTTTTCAATGATTAATGCAGGCTCGTGGTTTGCCGCCAATTTGGAAGAGCAGGAATCTGGGAATTTTGCCCTGGTGGGCTGCACTGTGGCTCCTGGATTTGAATTTGAAGATTTCGAAATAGCCGACGCCCGTACTCTTTCCAAGAAATATCCACAACATCAGGCACTGATTCAGCAATTGAGCCGTTAGGGTTGAAACTAAAATTTACCCCGATATGGAAGCAGTATCACGGATTGAAAACAAAAAATATACAAGAGATAAGGCGATGAAAGCCTGAGCGTTTTCTAAAAATAATATAATAAAAAAAGCCACATTATTAAATGTGGCTTTTTCAGTTGTCTTTTAACTATCCTTTAGATTTGTCAAGAACATCTTTTCTCAAATCCTGAGCAAGGTTCTTAATTTCCATCATGCGCTTACGAGTACGTGTACCCGCAGCCTTGTTGTTCTTCTCGTAGAAGTCTTGAGCATCTTTCTCGCCTTCAGCGATGATCTCTTTAATCTTATTGTAAATATCCATATCCTTAAAAGTTTACACTTAATAATCATAAATCTTACTCAATAATCAAAGTGTAAAAACCTATTATTCGCGCTAAAAGCTGATTTTTTTATCAAAAAACCGATAAAAATCGGCTTTCAGATCACCAACCCACATATTTAGGAGGCTGATGCCCCAACATACGCAACATTAAACTGATTCGCCCCCGATGATGCGTAACATGGTTGCGCATCAATAAAAAGACCCCTAAGCGATGCATTTGTACCTCCTCCTTAAAGAAAGGAACCGCTTGCTGCATCTGCTCATCGCTGTATTTCTCCGCAAGACTCCCCACATAATCAAAAGCATAAATTAACGCCTCACGAAGCTCCTGTTTACTTTTCGGTGGGTTATTTCTCAAATAATCAGTGAGTTCATTGGCTTTCTCCCCTGTCACGTAATATTGTAAAAATCCAAAATTATTCATCAGGTGATTAAATTCTTCCCTGAGGCTCATCACTTCAGCCGTCGGTCGGTAGTCGAGTTCATCTTTCGCCAAGGAATCCAACATCGCTAAAGTGTACGCTTTGCTGCGTTGCCACTGCCCTGAAAAATCTTCACTGTAATATTGTGCCTGCCCCTGAATACCACAACATAGTACAAGGCACAGCATGAAAAAGGTTGATTTGAGATGACGCATTATTTAATTTAAAATGGTTGGTTGAATTATCGAACCTAAAAAAAATATCCCAAAAGCCTGCGGAAACAGGCATAAATATCCACTTCTTAATTATAGACACCAAAAATTATTCAAATGAAGAAAGTCATCTTAATTTCAGGAATGTTACTCTTTATGATTGGTAATTTAATGGCTCAAGCACCTGTGAGCAAAAAAGAAAAGCGCAAGCTTGAAGCTCAACAGCAGCAAATGAAAGTGAAAGAACTCCTCGAGCAAAAAGCCTTTACCTTTAAGGTGGATCAGGTGAATCCACAACGAGGCGGGCGCGTGCTCAATGTAAACACTGATGGCTATACCATGGAAATTGATCAACAGCAGGTCAAGGCCTATTTGCCCTATTTTGGGCGTGCTTTCAGTGCAGATTATGGGAGTAGTGAAGGAGGCGTGAAGTTTGATCAGCCCATGACCGATGAGGAAATTAGTTATGACCAGAAAAAAAACCGCACCACTTACAGCTTCACGATCAAAGATAAAAATGAAAAATACGACTGTAAAATGACGGTCTTCGATAACGGAAATGCGACTTTAAATATCAGCTTTCTGCGCAAAGACCCGATCAGTTATCAAGGGAAAATAGACAACACAACAATCGACAAATAACCCAATCAACCTAACCTCGCGGTAGCATTTTATGCTACCGTTTTTTTATGCTGAAACGGTACAGGCGACCATGCTTCTTCTTCCCTGCCTCTGATCCTATCAGCAAATGCCCCTGATGGTCGAAGGTGATCGCCTCAGCCTGTGGCAATAATTTCTTGGGATAACTCCACACGGTCGTTATTTCACCATCAGGAGAAAAAACCATCACCTCATGGCTTCTATGGGAAAGGACATAAAACATCCCCGAGGTGGGGTGCACAGCAATGCCCGAAAAGCCGATCGACTTCCAGTGATCTTTGTTGGTATTTTTAAGATATGCTGATTTAGACAGGCTGATGACCGCTTTGGGCGGCAGAAAAAAATCCCGTGGATCTAATCGCCAAATGATCTTGTTATTTGCTTCGGCACCATAAAGGCCGCTATTTTCTTTGGGGCAAACATACAGATAACGGCCATCGCTTGTAATGCCTTCCAGGTCATTGTCGGCATCAAAAGGCAGGCGATAGGAACGCTCCTGTTTGCTGGTGGCGTTCACCTCGAACAGGTGGCCATCACTTTGCAACACATAGAAATGACCTGAAAGGAAAGTAATCCCTTCAAAATCCCCCTTTTTCTTGAACTTCAGCTCATCCACCACCTCTCCCGTGTCAGGATCAAAGAAATAAATCACCCCTTTTTCATCTTGTACCATGGCTATTTGGCCGTTGGGAAGAATCGTCATTCCTGAAAACTCCTTCAGGGATTTGGGGAGTTTCCACTCATTTAAAGGCGCCTCAAAAGCGATATCATCAGTCATCATTGCCACAGAAAAAAACAAACATAAAATTCGCAACATCCACATATGAATACAAGCAGATCGTCACGACAATGTTTATTGTGGTGGGCAAATTAACTATTGCTTAATGACAAAAGATTGCTGCCCAATCCATTCAATGGCCAGCTCGTCTTGCTGCAAAAATTCTTGTAAGTCCGCTTTATCCTGCGCAGAGAAATCCTGTCCTTTTACATGCCAGGTGATCCCGAAATCCGACGTCAGCTCATAGCCTTTTTTCTCCAAAAAAGATTTCACCTTTGCCTCCTCGAGTGGGGCCTTCGTTTTCATAAAGAACTTTAACATCTCACACTTATCTTTTTGCCTAAATCACCATTCGTTAAATTGGAATGGCCTGCACCAAAGGTAATCAATCCCTGTACCAATCTCCAAAAGGAATAAGGCGGGAGTATAATATTGCTCGTTCAGGGGCGATGAAATCACTCGTGTTTGATAGTCCGATAAAATACTAAAGCACCACGCAATGCCGTCACAGATCACCCCAGTGGCAACCGTGGTCAGGTTTTTAACTCCATGATCACATAAGAAATGCCGTGCCTCACAAATTGTTGGTCGGTACAGCTGAGTCCGAAACGTTCGTAAAAAGCCCGTTTTTCCAAGCGGGCATTACACCACACTTTCCGAATGCCGAGCGTTCGCATTTCCGCCAAGCCATATTGCAGCATTTCAGTTCCAATTCCCTGCCCCTGCACTTTTTCTTTGACAGCGAATTTTCGGAATTGCGCCTCTTCCCCATCAATGAACCACGAGAGTACGCCCAGCAGTTCATTATTCAGAAAATAACCGTGATGAATCGCCTCCTCATCACCTTCAATGGCCACAAAAGATAATTCTTCCTGCGGATACATCACCTCCTGACGGATTCGCCAGCATAACACGGGATGAATTTGTTCTATTTTTCGTCGCTCCATATTACTCCTCTTTCAAGCTAAATATTTGTTTTAATTCCTCATCGGGCAAATTTCCTATCCATTCTCCCCCCGCCTGTACAACCTCATCAGCAAGCACTTTTTTCTTCTGAATCAACTGATTGATCTGTTCCTCAAAAGTACCTTTACTGATCAGTCGGTGAACCATCACATTCTTCTGTTGCCCAATTCGATAGGCACGGTCTGTCGCCTGTGCCTCTACCGCAGGATTCCACCAAAGGTCATAATGTACGACATGTGTTGCTTGCACCAGGTTCAGGCCTGTACCTGCAGCTTTCAGCGACAAAATAAAAAATTGCTTCGAAGCCGAAGTCTGGAATTGGGTCACCATTTCATCCCTTTCCTTTCGGCTACAACCACCATGCAGAAACATCGCTTCACTTTCCATAAACTGATAAATCCATCGACGCAATAATTCCCCCATCTGTCGATATTGGGTGAAAATGAGCACTTTTTCTCCCGTAGGCTGAATTTTTTCCAGCAACTCCATCAGGGCCGTAGCTTTGCCCGACAGCCACGGTGCTTGTTCACCACTTGCCAAATATTGAAAAGGATGATTGCAAACCTGCTTAAGGGTGGTGATGAGCTGCAAAATGATCGAAGAACGCTTCTTCTGCTCTGTAGCCTCCATTTTAAACATCGCCTGTTCCATTACCGACTGATATAAAGCAGATTGCTCAGGCGCCAATGAACAGAAATGGTTTTGCTCAATCTTTTCGGGCAGATCAGCAATAATCGACCGATCGGATTTCAATCGACGCATCAGGAAAGGACGACAAATGTTGTGAAAGTCAGACAAACGTTGCAAATCCTGATCTTCAATCGGTTTGACAAATTTTCGCTGAAATTCTGAAGCTGAGCCCAAAATTGATGGATTGACAAAATCCATGATACTCCAATATTCCATCAGTCGATTCTCCACAGGCGTACCACTCAAAGCAACCTTAATCACTGAAGGTAAAGACTTTATCAACTGACTTTGCTTGGTGTCTGCATTCTTGATATGTTGTGCCTCATCAATAATCATCACCTCCCAACTGATTTTTTTCAACTGATCAAAACTCGTCCGTACCTTACCATAGGTGGTAATAAGTACGTCAAACGTTGGTGATAATGAATTCATCTGCCCATGATAAACGTTTGTCGTGATATCTGGGGTGAATTTGTTAATCTCTGCCTGCCAGTTGGTTAGCAGACTTGTCGGTACAACGACAATGGCCGGTTTATTATACGACAATCGTTGCTCTTCTTTCAGCTTCAACAAAAATGCCAACGTTTGTAGTGTTTTACCGAGGCCCATATCATCAGCAAGAATAGCCCCCATACCAATCGATGCATTTCGCATAAGCCACTCAAAACCTACAAGCTGGTAGGGGCGGAGGGTGGCCTTTAATCCTTTTGGCGGCAACACTTGTCGTACTTTATTAAATAACGACAAACGTTGTGAAGCATCCTGCGCCATAAATACAGGTGCCGATTCATACTTTTGGGTATAAATCGCCTGAAAAAGTTCATGGGAAGGTAATTTTTGATGCTCATCCTGAAGGCGAGCCATCAGTTTTGCGACATCTGTTGCTATAAGATGAACATACTGATCTTTTATTTTTACGACCCCTTCAATGTCCTCGAGATAGTTTTCAAATTCTTCAGCACTCACCTGCTGATCACCGATCGCCACTTGCCACTCATATTTGAATAACGATTTAATATCGAGCTGTCCTTTCTGCTGCTTTCCATCCTCTTCTCCATCTTCCGCTTTTGCCGTAATCTTAAAACTGAGCTTGGGTTGTACCAATTTACGCAAGCGTTTATCCAGTCGAACATCAATTCCGATCGCTTCAAGTTGAGGAAACAGAAAAACCAACACATTACTCAATTCCTGCTGATTAAAGCTTAATACCTCCTGATCGACCGTCATGAGGGTTTTCATGACCGGAAAATGTGCCCACAGTGGTTCTATCCGCTGAAATAATTTCTGTTGTACACTATTTGGTGCACTCAACAGGAATGCCCGTATAGATTGCTCGCTTCCGAGAGGAGCATCGGAATCACGCGCCAATAATCTAAGGACAAAATGTCCTTCAATCTCCGACTCCTCCATTTGCAAGACGATTATCGTTTCAAAATCATGCTGCTGAAGAGGTGCCAGCCACTGCTCAATATTTGATGCCAAAGCCATCTCTCGCTGATCATTCAAAGAAAAACAGTGGTCGCTATACAGCGCTTTGGCCATTACGCTCGCATTGGCAGAATGCCCAAGGGTGGCCGTCAGCTGGCGCATACGGTCGGTCAGGATACACTGCGCCACAAGCAACGTTTGTTGTTTTGAACTTAAGGCCGAAATACCAACATTTGTCTTAATAAAGGCAATTGGACACGGAAGAGCTGCGGTTAGGTCATCCAACACTTGTCGTATAACAGGGTCGTAGGTCGCTGGAAACCACTGCAAACACCATTGCTCGCTGTTAGCGACCACCTTTGGCTGCAACATTTGTCGTGTTAAAAGCAAATCACAAAAGCGCAACATTTGTCGCTTCCATTTCCATATTTCGGAAATCCCCCTAAACTGTGCTTCGTCATAATCAACCAACAACTGAATCAACAAAGCGATCGGCGCGGTCGAATTTACGGGCTGAAACTCCCCATTGGTTTCCAGAAGTACAGAGGATAACACACCCAAATCATTAAAAATCAAAGAGATCTGATCCGATTTGCTGAAAATTCCCCGAAAATCACGAACGGAATCACAAAGTTCATCCTCAAAGAAAGAAGTTCGCTTTTTAAGCTTAGCCAACCCTTTAAGCAGTAATAATTTATCGTCAGTGGTGCTGTTAGTCGCACGATTTTTTAAAAACGACAAACGTTTGTCGTTAAAAAAAGGAAGGTTACTAAAATCCACCAAATTACCATGCCCCGCAATCACGGCATCTCCTTTAAGTCGCTCCTGCAACCACGAAAAGAAAGGTGCGACAAACGTTTGTCGTGCTAAAGTATCTGATTGATCAACGTTTGTCGTTATAACCAACGATTGTAGTTGAAAAAACAGGAGCGCATCCTGATCAATCTCCTTGGCCAAATGGTAAAACAACGCACTGACATGTCGGCAGGGGCGTGCACTTTGTTCACAGCTGCACTGCATTCTGATATCAGCAAAATGTGTTGGAATAGCCAACTGAATATTCTCACGGATAAAGGGTTTGATGTCCGCAGGAATAATGTTGTTTTGAAGCTGCAACAATCGGTAGCTGTCTGCAGAAAAATACGCCTGCATTTTCTCCTGATCAGAGGACGACATCGATGGAAACTGAAGGGCTACTTTAAAGGACTGATTGAAATGTCCACCAACCTTCGCGTAGACCGTTCCCTCCTTAATCATCCAATCCAGAACAGCCCCTTTTTCAGCCCATTCCCGTCCGCCAGCCAATCGGTTTCGGTCATCAATTCCTTCCAAATTTTTTATCCACCACTCGCCCCAGGTCATCATTTTCATTCAAAATTTAGGTAAAAAAAAGCCCCATAAACAGGGGCTTTCATTTTATAAATATAGCAATAAATTTACATTCTTCTGAATTGCTCACGGCTGATTTGGTGTTTCCGCTCCGCATACGCAGGCGCACCATTTTCAGCAAAATCCTTATCTTCCTCCGTTAAGAAGAAACGACGAACCAAGAAACGTCCGTACCATTTCAGGGTGTTGTCACTGAATTTTTCAAAAGGCAAATTCGACAGGTCACCAACATCTTTACGCTCAAGACTCGGCGCGTCCGTATCCAAATAATGGGTATAATCACCAATTTTGGCAGGCCCAAAGAACATCAAATACTTGTTTCTCAGCGTATCCCAAAGCTCCTGAAATTCAAGAGAAATCTGGGCTTTAAGCTCTCGGTTAGCCGATTTTTGATCATCTTCAGCCTTACGACGCAAATTGTTATTCCAATAACTTTGCTCGTTGGCCTGCTGAGGATTTTGACCGCTTGCCTTTTGCGGCATAGCCACTGGCTTACCTGCATCCTTATCAGGAACAGGCAAAGGAGCTTTGGCAATTTCCTTCAACTCATTGTCCAGACAAGTTTGTAAATATTGCACTGAAGGACGACTGGCAAAACTTCCCATACGCTGAGCGACTGCCTCCATTTGTTCATGGGTTAACAGCTCCTCATAACCAAGGATCAATTCTTCCAGACGATTGAAAACATCTGCAAATTGCGACTTGGTACGCGGACGAAAATTACTCGCCTTATAAATAGAAGCCGTGGCAGGTTTGGCATTAAAAGCATCCTCTTTCACCTGATTCATTTCAAGTGCTTTCAGTAGGAAACTCACCTTGTCGCGTGCTCTTGAATTCAGTGCAGCTGGCAGGAAACTCTTGATCGCTTCCATGCCATATCGCTTAATGGCATCGATCAGTTGAGAAGTCCATTTTCCAAGTTGTTTTTTGTTAGAGCCCAGCAAATTCAACTCGCGCAACACCAAATTCACCTCGGCAGGGGAGTACTCATCATAAGCAGACGGCTGGATAACCTGCGCCTCCTGAATCACTTCGCCCGTGGCTGAAGCGACAGGATCAAGGACCAACTGACTCGCCTGATGCCTGATGCGGAAAACCACCGATTGCACTTTGTTTCCACGCCCACTGCGCATCAAATCATACTCAATTTCAATATTGGTATTATTGACAATATCCTTAATGGCAGGATCAAGGGAACGTTTTTTAAAATCATTGAATCGAGGGTAATCGTCGATGGTTAATCGGCAAGGATAAGCATCTTCAGGAACACGTTTACCGATTTTATTTTTTGAAATATCACCTGTAACACGCTCATAATCAAGCTCCGATTTAAGGTCCACCTCAAAAGCCACTCCGACTTTTTTCTTCAGTTGCTCAATATCCATTTCCACCTCAATCCAGTCGCCAGTATTGAAAGACGATTCCGATTGCGAAATAAAACTCCTGAACAGCGTGTAATAGAACACGGAATAAGTCTGTTTCAGACGAAAAATGGTTTCATACTTATACTTGATGACTTTCTCATCTTTATTGAAGCCATAAAATGTACGCAAAAAGGCGCCAGAAAAGTGGATCTTTACCTCTTCAATATTCACAGGCATTTCCTGCCCATCCACCTCTACAAGATCAAATTTTACGGGTTCAATCTCAGTGATGGCATTAATGAATCGGGGCGTCATTTTTTGCTCTTCATGGCTATATTCCCACCGCTGAATTTTCGCCTGATACAAGTCAAAAATGGCCTGATCATAACGCTGTTTCTGCGTTTTGAAGCTGTCATATTCATTCAGGAAGTCCTTGCGCTTTAGCCGCACGGTGTACGCACGTTGCCAGATTTCCCGATTAATGAGCATGTGCTTGGCATCTTCAGAAGGCACCATATCAAGCTGGTCACGAATACGCTCAAAATGCTTGAAAATTTCATCCTGCGCTTCTGTAACGGCAAAATAGATGATCTGTATGGCTTTGTTACGCAACACCAAACTATCACCACGCTTATTGCGCTTATTATCCCCCATCAATCCGCCACTTTTCTCGATCTCACCGACGGAATGCGTAATTTCCCTCGAAAAAATATCAAGTGTGCCTTGCGTACCCTTTATTGACATAGACTTATTTTTGACTCATCTTTCGTTATTCTTCTCCAAAGATAATCACCTTTAGCACTTTACACAACATTCATTGATGGGAATTGATTTTGAAACGTTTGTCGTAATATAATTGAAAGACAAATGTTGCCTTTTTAGCTCCTAAAGCGATAAACGTTTGTCGTTTTAATAAAAATACTGCTGAAAATAGACCTTCATTATTTACTACGACAAACATTTGTCGTTCAAAACAGGAAACAAAGCAAGGCACACTCATAACAACAAACGTTTGTCGTTATAACCGATTCCGAAAATCCATACCACTACAAACGTTGCTGGAAACTGTGGCAACATTTGTAGTAAAATACCATATGAAGACAATCGTTGCAGTATCACGACAAACGTTTGTGGTATAATCAAGGATTTGCTTATCATTTAAACTTCACTACAAGTATTTTAAAGAAAAATAGAGGAAACATTTGTCGTAATACTGAAATACTACCGCAATATTTGTAGTATAAACAGCATTCACTAACAATATTTGTCTTACAGAAAAACAGGACCTTTTCCACGACAAACGTTTGTCGTTTTAATAAATAGTAGAAAATCAATGATTTAGCGACAATCATACGAAATCAGCACAGTAATGTAGCCGTCAGCTATTCACGGCGTAAATATAACACTACAAATGTTGCAGCGTGAAAAAAAATTTAATCCGTTGACAATCAAAGGAATAGGTAAATACCACAAATGTTTACATCTTCAGCTATAATTAATAATAATAACTAATCTTTAAATAAATATTTATTATTATTCATTAAGTAAAGTTTAAGCGCGCAAAGCTTCTTTAATTTGTTGTCGTTCATTTTTCAATTTCTCATTTTAAAAGGCTCTGCTGTGATCTTCGATTGTTATGACATCAAGTATCAACCAAAAGGAGATCGTCGTTTTAAAGGCCGTTTCTGCGGGTCGATTTTTACTGAAATCAATTTAAATGAGCTGATTTTGCGACCAAAAAGCTTTTTGAGCATAATCCTCAGTTATAACCTTTTAAGACAAATGTTGCGCCGATGCAACGTTTGTCGTATTAGTTGGTTTTCTCATCTGATAAAGTCAACGTTTGTAGTAAAAAAAATTTGATGGTCCGATCGTTTAGATTATTCACTTGAAAATCAATTAATTGTCGTAAAAAAAGGTACAAAAAAAACCGCCCGATCAGGGGCGGTTGGTGGTAATCTTATTTTTTGAATGAAATCAGTCCAAAATATTTAAATATTGGTCAATTTCATGTTTCAATTCTTCAAGGCTGTGCTTGAGTGCCGTCTTTTCATCAGGATTACTTTTGTCCAATGCCCGAAGGAAACTTTTCCGGTTGCGGTCGATCATCAGTTTACTCAAGCTTTTTCGCACCATGCTTTCCTGCTTTTGGATAGGGGTCAGTTTTGCAGGCACAGGCATTTTCGGTTGTGGTGCTTCTTCGATGTCAGCGGTATTTTCCTTTTCAGCAGTTTCAAACTGTTTCAGGAAAGCTTCTCCACTGAGCTCCGATTTGCCAAGATCTTCAATTTGCTTTTTGGTGAAGGGCAATAATCCCTGAATGAGCAATTGTCGCTGCTCCTCTGGTAACTTTATTGCACCTCGGTAAAAGGAAGCATCTCTTTTGATCGTTTTTGCATTCACATGAAATACCTCCGCCAATTCCTCAGCGGTGTCGCCACCACCTTGTCTTTTGAGTGCGGGGTCTTTAATTTTTCGGTTTTCATAAGTGGCCCCACGAAGAAAAGCAATTTCTTCAGAGGTCATGTTTCGTTGCCCAAGTTGCTTTTGATCCATAAATTGCTTGACCGCCTCCATGTCGGGATGGTTATCAAGCAAGGCGATATTAAAATCAATTTTATGTCGTTGCGCAATTGAAAAACGATGATGACCATCTACCAGAAAGTATTGATCATTCAATTTCCAGACGATAATAGGATCAAAAATTCGCTGATTAGCCAAGATATTCTGTTCCAGAATCTGGTATTCGGCAGGGGTCAGCGGACGGATGTATTTCTGCAAATCAGGATGAATGGTAATATTCTTCTTGATTTCATCGGCCAAACTGCCATCGCTCACCACCTTGGTTTGCGAGAACTTTTGAGCATTGATATTTAAATTGTTGAGCGTATCTAAATTTGCTCTTGCGGAATTTTTCTTCTTTGCCATCTTATACCGTCTCCTGCTCTTTAATATCTATATATTCTTGAATGAAATCGTGATAATCCTTGCTTCCGTTTGAGTTCGGCTTGTAGTCGAGCACGGGAAGTTTATGGGCGGGTGCTTCTGCAACCTGCGCATTTTTTCGGATCACATTGCTGAAAACACGGATACCCGCCGAACTTAAAAAGTTTCGGATGGCAAGTTCATATTCCTCATGCGTCGCATAGCGGCTGTCTTTCATCGTGATCAGCACACCATCAATATCAATTTCGTGGTCTTTAAGCTCTCGGATTTCTGAAATGGCCCGAATCATTTTTGAAAGCCCCTGAATACTCATCTCCTCGGGAATCACGGGAATGACAACCGAATCGGCACTGTTCAATGCGCAATTGGTGAAGAAGCCCAAAGAAGGCGGGCAGTCTAGGACGATATAATCGTAATCCATATCGACCTTATCGAGCACCCGTTTTTTCAGCAAAACATCCTTCACACCTTCCACGGCTTTGAGTTTGCTTTCGATCAGGTTTTCATCAGTGGCAATGATATCGAAAGCATCCTCATCCATTGCCTGATAAATGGCATCTTTCGGATCGATCTCATCATTGAGGGCTGATAACAGCAATTCATTTTTTTCAGGGTATTCTTCTGAACTGAAAAAGCAGGTGGATAAGTTCGCCTGACCGTCGAGGTCAAGCATCAGCACTCGGTAACCATTTCGGTGCAGGCCACGCGCCAAGTTGATCGTCGTGGTGGTTTTTCCTACGCCTCCCTTGTGGTTAAATACGGCTATGACTTCCGCCTTGTCCTTTTTCTGTATATTTTCCAGAAAGGTGGAAAAGCCATAATTGTTCAGTGTCGGGATCAAGCGGTTGATGTGGGCTTCATTCAAACGGCGACCAGTCTCTCCACGAAGAACTTTTGCCAGTGTTTGTCGAGATATCCCCGCCTCAATTTCCAAACTTTTTACGTTTAGACCTGGACGGCTGGATAAAAATTTTATAATGAGTTCCTGTGTCATGATTGTATCATATTTGGTGCAATGTACAGCTTTTTAAGCGCATTTTTTCACGATTTATTAAAAAATAACTTCATTTAGTATCTTTTTTCGTGCAATAAAGGACATTTTGTCCTTTATATTTTTTTCATCTTCAAAAGCCTTCCGTGAAGTAATCATTTATTAAAACCACCTGTCATAATTTCATTGGGAATTGAGGATATAGTTCCCTTTTTTTGTGTTGGTTTAAAGGAGAATCCTCGTGGCAAAAGCGAACGATTCCCGACCACTATCACAAACTTATTTGACTCTTGAAAATTCTGAAATATATCGGCCTCGGCGTACTTTTAGTATTGCTGTTGGTGCTTCTTTTTTCTGGCGTGGTATTATTTGTTCCCGCAGTGCAAACTGCGATTGTCCAACAAATCACCACGCATATCGATCAAACCACTGGGGCGCACAGTCGGGTGGGGAAGGTCAGCTTCAGCCCACTTTCTGGTCTGACCATTGATGAGCTGCTCTTGCAGGATCCACAAAAAGACACCCTTGCTTATGTAGGGGAACTGCAGGTTGCCTGGGATTTCTCTGGGCTTGTTCAAAGCGAAAAAACCATAGAAAAGATTCGGCTCGATTCGGTCATTGCGCATGTGGACATGAGCAAGGAGCAACCGAACTATCAGTACCTGATGGATGCTTTTGGTGTTGTGGAAGATCCCAATGCACCAGTAGATACGACCGCGAGCACGCTCAGGCTGGCACTCGACGATATTGCGTTTAGCCGTTTGTGGCTTGATTTTGAAGACAGCACCACTGCGGTGAATGCTTATTGGCACGAGGGGCAGGTTAAGGCGGTGAAGGTTAATTTGGCGGATGAGATTTACCGCATTGCCTCCGTTGATTCTGATTCACTGAATGCGCATGTGGTGATGATCCCTTCCGACTCGGTGGCGCAGGCACCTGAACCAACAGATAGCACCAACACTGATTCGCCCTCTCGCTTGCAGTTTTATCTTGGGCACCTCGGCCTGAAAAGGCATATGATTACTTATGCCACGCATCGGGGAAACCTGAGAAAGGGAACCGTATTCGATCCTGACAATATTGGTATTCAGCAACTGGAATTATCGGTGGACAGCATTGGATACCGAAGCGAGGAAATGTATGCCAAGCTAAATGGTTTGTCATTTTATGAGCACAATGGCTTTCATATGAAAAAGCTGAGCTCCCGACTGCGGATGAAAGGCGAGGACTTATATTTAATTGCGCTGGCCTTTCGATCCGACGACTCGAAAATGGACCTTGATGCACACCTTCGATATAAAGGAGTGGAGCGAGGAAAGCTGGCGCAGAATATATTTGACCTGAAGCTCGAGGACTTCTACCTCGGGGCGCATGACATCAATTATTGGGGCGCAAAAACGGCGGGCTTGCGACTGACTCCTGAAGATTATATTCAAGGGTATGGGACGTCTGATATCAAAGGCGGAAAGGGGAAAATATTTCTTCAGCTGAATACTTCGCGGGAGAGTCAGCTGACGCTCAACGGCGCATTCAAGACACACAATGGAGCGCCTCGCCTGTACATGGATAGCCTGCTCGTGAAATCGCACTTTAAGGAGGCAACCTGGCTGATGACGGAGCAGGAGTGGAATGCCAATCCACATCCAGACTCAATTTATATTGCTACGCACGGTTGGCTTGATGAGCATGGAGTTTCGGTGAACGGGCAGGTCAATTCCGACTGGGGAAAGATGAGCCTTGTGGCCGACTTGCTTAATATTGATGATTTGCCCCGCTTGAAGTATGATGCTGATCTCAAGTTTGATGATTTTCGCGTGCAGCGTATCGTTGGTGAGCAGGTGCCTGACCACCTTAACGGACATATAACTGCCCACGGGCAAGGCACTGAATTTCCGCAATTGACTACCGCATTTACCATTGAACATTTCGGCTTTGATTATCTTCAGAAATCCTACCGAGGAATTGAAGGAAATGGGCAGTGGAAAGATGGCATCTTTGAGATTAATATTGATAGTGAGCTGAGTGATCTTCCCTTGATGGTGAAAGCCGACGGCCACTATGGCGACCAAATTGATGTGCAATGGAAAATACATTTGGACCCTCTTGATCTGTCCAATTTTGGCGTCATGGATCAGATGTTTAAACTCGGTTTTAATTCTGATGGAAAGGCCAAGATGGTTGGTGAAAAAATCAATGTCGATGGCAATATTGACGACCTCAGCATTCAGCAAAAGACGGTTGATACTGGCTTCGATCACCTCAGCATTCAGGCTTATTATGATGGGGATTCTGTGCATACGGATGTTTCTGGTGATCCACTTGATTTGCATATGGAGGGGGTGGTTGATCCCGATAAATGGCAAAATTATTTTAAAACCCTCGCCACAGGGACGCTCGATAAAGCGAGGGATCGAAATATTATCCCGTGGATTTCACTGAAGGTAAACTGGAAAAAGCACGACCTCTACACCTCGGGACTTATACCTGGTTTGCTGAATTTGGAGCGTGGTGGATTGTTATTTGTTTGGGACGACAGGCAAAGTAAGTTTAACCTGAAGATTGATATGCCTGAACTGAAAATGGACAGCCTGCAGGTTTATGGATTCAATGGTGCGATCCTCAATGATTCCACAGAGCGGGAATCCAAGGAGCTTGGTTTCAAGGTACAGCTTGACAGTGCTTTTCTTGCCGACGGCTCGCGGGTTCAAACCTTGTGGGACGGACAGATTTTTGCCGATTCACTGGTCAGTAAAATTAATGTCAGGTATAATAACGACACCATAAAAACGGGTTTTGATTGTTACCGCGATTTACTGAAAGTTGATGATAAGAAAGCCGGCTTTGCTTTTGAAAATCTGCAGTACAATAAGATGCTTATTGGCAATATCTTTTTAGATGTGATCTCCCAAAAGCCTGAAATTTATGATGCCAAACTGTTGATCAAAGGGAAGCAACGACTCAAGGGAGAGGCGCATATCGATCTGAATAAATCACCGTTATATGCCAAAGGGTTTATTGATCTGGATACGGTGGATCTTCACACCTATCAACCGATGATGAAATCGACCCTTGATTCACTGTCAGGAATTATTCAGGGGAAGGTGGATTTTGAGTATAAAAATGAAAAGCCGATTGTGGATGGAGCACTGAATTTTATTGATGTGTTTACGCGATTGAAAGAATACCCGATGGACCTGCTACTGAAAAATGAGTCGGTTAAATTGACTAAAAGTGCCGTCATTTTTAAGCATTTTGGACTGACAGATCATAACGGTAAGCGCCTTGAATTGAAGGGGGACATTGGACTGACGGATAATTACCCAATGGATTTGAAGATTGAGGCGGATCCGTTTTTGGCACTCGATGCCCCAAAAACCAAACAAGCACAAGCGTTTGGTCAGCTGAATATTTCCACGGACCTCAGTATTCAAGGCTCTGCTTTTGAACCGAAAATTGAAGGCGAATTCAACGTGCTTGATAAAACAGATTTGTTCGTCAGGACGCCCGAAAGTCAGGGGGCACCGAGTGGACACGATAAGGTGATCCGCTTTGTTAAACCCGATGAGGAGCTTGAGCAAATGCTCACGGAGGCGGTGGAAGATTCCCTCGATATGGGCTTCCTCGGGCCCGAAGTTCATATGAGTATCGGCATCGATCCCAAGGCGAAGTTTACCGTTTTGGTGGACGAATACTCTGGTGATCGGCTGGAAATCTCAGGTAGATCGGACCTTTCTTTAAATTATCTCCCGAATGGAACCACGGGACTGAATGGTAATTTTGAGGTGGAATCAGGCTTCTATCAGTTGTCTTTTTATGGTCTGGTGAAGAAACGCTTCGATTTTGTGAAAGGATCGCGGATCACTTTTACAGGGACGCCCGAGAGTGGTTTACTTGACCTGACAGCACGGTATAATATCAGCACGGCGCCGTACCCCATCATGGTGCAGCGTATTGATCTTGGTGCCGCAGGGCAGGAGAAAGCGCTGAAGAAGAAACAGAATTTTTACATTGATATCAATATTGGGAATCAGATAGCAGACCCAAAAATCAGTTTTTCCCTTGGGATGCCTGAGCGCGATCAGGGGATTTTCAGTGGCGATGTTTATGCCCGCATTACGGAAATCAACAGAGATGAAGTGCTGAGAAACAAACAGGCGGTAGCGGTCCTGATCACCAATAGTTTTCTGCCTGATGAAAACGCTTCAGGTGGTGGTAATGTGATGGAGAACGTTGCCCGTTCGAGTGTGTCGCAACTGGTGGAAAGTTCGCTGAACAGGCTTTCAAATAACCTGGTGAAAGGGGTCGATATTAATTTTGCGATCGATAATTATGGCGATGATTTAGCGTCGAGTGCTACGGAAGTGGGGCTGAATGTTTCCAAATCCTTGTATAATGATCGTTTGCAAGTATCGGTAGGAGGAAACATGACACTCGATAATGAACAGCAATCTGGGAGCTCACAGATCAACGAAGACATTGAAATAGAGTATATGCTGACACAGGACGGAAGGTACCGTTTGCGGGGCTTTAGGTATCGGGATAATGATGATTTGCTGACGCAGGATCTATTAACGCAGGGCTTGTCGATCGTCTTTTCTAAAGACTATAATGGCGTGCTGAAATTATTTGGTAAGGATAACGATAAAGAGAAGAAAAATGATCAGAAGTAATATAGGACTCACGGCAATTATCGCGCTGTTCTTCTTCTCCGCCTGTTCAGGTTTGAAGTATGTTCCGAAAGGGCAGAAGCTGTATGAATCGACAGATTTTGACATCCATTTCAAGAATCGTGCGGATTCAGATAAAGATCTTGAAGGGATTTTACAGGGGCTTGTACCACTGGAGCCGAACACTAAATTCGGGATCTCGCGGCCCGCACTTTGGCTGCATTATATTGTCAAGGAACCCAAGAAAGAGAAAGGGTTAAAGTACTTTCTTAAATACCGGCTGGGCGAAAAACCAGTTTACGTGAGTGACATCGACTGGGCGATTATTGATAAAAAAATCAATTATCAATTGCAGGATCGAGGCTTTTTCAACCATACGGTAAGCAGGGATTCTGTGGTCAAAAAGAAAACGACCACCGTTAAGTATTCGATTCAGCTGGGCAAAGCGACACGCTTGGGGAAGATCGAAAGGCTAAGTGCCGACCAGGAAATAAAGCACAGTTTACTGCGTCCTATTGCTGGGCGAACAGCCGTTGACAGCGCCAAGGTTTATCATTATGAGGACCTCGAACTGGAACGTTCTCGCTTGGCAGATTCGCTTAAAAACCGTGGTTTCTATTACTTTTCTCCGGAGTATATCCATTATGTTGCCGATACACTCCGTGAAAATAAGGTGATGGATCTCGATTTTGAACTGAGTCAGAACATTCCTGATTACGCCTATAAGAAGTACCGAATCAGCAATGTTTATATCTATGATTATCACAATGCCAAAGATTCCGTAAATCGGGAGGGTGCGCAACAAATCGGTCCCTTCAAATATGTGAACTTTAAGAACTATGTGAACCCTAAAGTGCTTGAAAAAGGCATCCTGATTCGCCCTGACACCACATACAATTATGAAGCAAGTGTGATGTCATCGCAGCGTTTGATGGGCCTGGGAACGTATCGTTTTGTCAATATTCGCTACGAACCCAATCCTCAGGATTCTATGCTTTTGGATGCCAATATCTACCTGACTCCTCGTTATAAAAAATCCTTACAGCTGGAGCTGGAAGGGACCAGTAAAAGTAACAACTTTATTGGCCCTGGATTGAATCTGAATTACATCAATCGCAATGCTTTTGGTGGCGCTGAATTGCTGAAAATTCGTCCGCGTTTCAGTTTTGAATCGCAATATGGCACCGACAGCTCTACGGTTTCTTATGATTTGCAATTGGATGCTTCGCTGGAAGTCCCCCAAATCTGGGCGCCTTTTCCGATCGCCTCCAAGTCTGCTTTTCTGCCAAAAACAAAGATTGGCGCCAACCTGAAAGCTAAAAGTATTCAGAGTCAGGTGCTGTTATTCTCCGCAGAAACCTCCTACGGTTACAAGTGGAGATCGAAAGCATGGAAGTTTTTTGAGTGGGATCCGATGTTTGTCAACTACATTATCAAGTTCAGAACATCGCCAGAATTTGAAGAAGTCCTCGATAATAATATCAGGCTTAAACGGAGTTTACAGAATCAGCTGATCCTCGGGACACGCTTCAATTATACCTATAATGAGTTGCTGAAAAGTCGGAAAAAACCAATTCAGTTTTATATGTCACTGAATTTTGAGATGGCTGGCAATCTGCTGCACCTGCTCAATACGGGAACATTAGGGGCTGATAAGGCCGACAATCCAATGAAAATTTTTGATGTTCCCTATTCACAGTATGTGAAATTTGCCCCCGATTTCAGGCTGTATTTCAACCTTCGCCACGACAGGCAATGGATTCTTCGGGCTTTCGGAGGCATAGCACAGCCTTACGGGAACTCCTCATCGGTGCCTTTTGTAAAGCAATTTTATGGTGGTGGGCCCAATGACCTCCGCTCTTTCCGATCGTGGGGGATTGGTCCTGGTGGTTACCGGCCAGATGAAAACAACTCCGTGAGCCTTGATCGTAGTGGGGAACTGAAGCTGGGCTTCAATGCCGAATACAGGTTCCCGATGATCTCCGTAATTAAGGGGGCATGGTTTGTTGATGCTGGAAATATCTGGACACTCGAAAAACAGGATAGCTTTCCTTTTGGAGAATTTACCTTCGACCACTTTTACAAGCAAATAGGGATGAGTGCTGGCTTCGGTCTACGTGCCGATATTCAGGGACTTTTTGTGATTCGTTTTGATTTTGCCACCACCGTGCTGTCTCCAAAAGGAAATGGCAGTGAATGGATGCTCAATCAGGTGAACCCATTGAGTGGTACATGGCGAAGAAATAATTTGCTGCTGAACTTCGCGATTGGTTATCCTTTCTAAAAAAAAACAGTCAAAAAAAATAAGGGACAAATTGTCCCTTATTTTTTTGGCCAAATTTCCGTGAAAATGGGCCATAATTATTTCGAACCAATAGGCGGATAAAATTTTCTGCGCGAAGCCTATTTAACATAAGTTTTCGGGTGTCAGGGCTCGATCAGTGGTTCATTTCGGAGTAAAATTCCCAGCAAGGCTTCTTCTGCAGCTTCCCTTGAAAGTGGCAGTGCAAATTCATCACTGGAATAACGTACCCAGTCGGTGAAAAAATTTTGCGGCTGGTACCACTGAAGAAATTTCAGAATATCAATTCTGGACATATATGGCAGTGCCTTTTTTATTTGTGCTTCCTCGTAGTGAGCAAAATGATCGTAGGGCAGCCCTGTCATGTCCCAGAAATCTCGCAGATCATTGATGTCGGCAATCCATACAAAACTGAATGCAGGCAGGAGGCGGAACTCAATGGTGTTATAAACAGCAGGAAGTTGCCGCTTGTTGGGGATATTAACATCAAAGGCGAGCGAGATTCCTTTTTTGAAGAATTGATAAGCACAATCACGCTCATTGAGAATTTCGGAAAGGGGCTCGGGTCCATTTTTGATCCATACATAAATCCGATCATCGGCTTTCATTAAATGATGTTCGATGTGGGTATCGTATTGTGTGAGAATTTCATTTTCAATAAAGCTCTCAATCGATGTAATAAAATTTGGAGAACGCATATTGTTAAAACAAATTATTACAATATGAGGTTGGCTTTTTCTGATCAATTATAAGTCAGCAACATTAATTTTTTAATATAGAGGTCAATTTTACGACCTTCGGGCAGCTAAAAGAACATGGAGCATTGTATGTATTGATGGACTTTTAGGCTTTTGTGTAGGTGGTAATTGTTATTTTTGTAAATTGTAAACATACTTAAATGATAATTTTCAGACTAAAAATATGAGTGTTTCTTCAACAATTTTCGGAAAGACCAAATCTGGTCAGACTATCAAGGAATTCACACTTGAGAATCAAAACGGGGCTAAGGTAACGTTATTGACTTACGGTGCTATTATTTCAGGAATTCATATTCCTATGGCGGACGGATCAGTGCGTAACGTAGTGATTGGTTATGACGATTTGGCTGCTTATGAGGAAGACAACTTCTACCTGGGGTCTACGGTTGGGCGTGTGGCTAACCGTATCGCTAACGGGTCATTTACATTGGGGGGTAAAACGTACGAATTGGCGGTCAATAACGGACCCAACCACTTGCATGGCGGACTTGTAGGGTTCAATCAAAAGGTATGGGAAGCAGAGGTTTTTGCTGAAAATACAGTAAAAATGAGCGTACTTTCTAAAGATGGCGATGAAGGTTACCCTGGAGATATGGTAATTAATGTGACTTTTGAGCTGCGTGAGGACGATCAGTTGGTGATTGAGTACCATGCAACGGCTTCAGCGGACACGGTGATTAACCTGACCAACCACAGTTATTTTAACCTTGATGGCAGAAGCAGTAAATCTTGTCTTGACCATGAGTTGAAGCTGGAGGCTAAAACTTTTGCAGTAGCAGATGAAACCGCCATTCCTACAGGGGAGCAACGTGAGGTGGCAGGTACGCCATTTGATTTTTCTTCTTTCAAAAAATTGGGACAGGATATTGCTGCCGATGATGAGCAAATTAAGTTCGGTAACGGTTATGATCACCACTATATTATGGGTGATTTTACCGCTAAGCCTCGTCTGAATGCGGAAGCAAAATCTGCTGATGGTCAACTGCGCATGAAGGTTTATTCTACCATGCCAGGCTTTCAGTTGTACACAGGAAACTATTTGGGGGAGAAGTTTGAGGCGCGTCAGGCCTTTTGTATTGAAACGCAAAACGCTCCAGACGCCATTAATCAGACGGTGTTCCCATCGGCTGTTTTAGCACGTGGCGAGCGTTATGAGCAAAAGACCGTATTGGAATTTTTGAAATAAACGATGATCCTAAAATCATTTAATGGCGCTGTTTGGCGCCTTTTTTTTTGGCTTTATATTTGAGAATCCTTCTATTCAATAAATAACATTTGTATGAAATTTTCTGAAGAACGAATCGCTCGGCTAAAGAATTTAATTGGTAAGCAAGACATTGAATCACCATCACCTTTTGGCAATCTTTTCAAAGGTAAAGTGCTGGCCGTAGAAGGAGGCCGTCTGGAAGGCGAGTATTTTGTGCGAAAGGAATTAACGAACCCTGCGGGGATGTTGCACGGTGGCGCTATCTGTACCATGTTGGACGAAGTGATGGGATTGACGATCTATACTTTGGATGTTCAGAACTTTTATCCTACGGTAAATCTTAATGTTGATTTTCTGTCATCTGCAGCAGAAGGGGAGGCGGTGATTGTTAAAACACAGGTTATTCGCCAGGGGAAAAATATCATCCATATCGAGGGGCGACTTTACAATACCGATGGTAAAATATTAGCAAAAGCAACCAGCAATTACGCCAAAATTGACCATCCTATCCAATAATTGTTTTACGACAAATATTGATGCAATACAATATAGACGAGATCTTGAATTTGCAGGTGGTTCAGGCCTCATTTTGGTCTAAATTCAGCTTGATAAAGGCAAACTTTAGAGGGATCAAGAAGCGTAACTGCTGAGGAGGTATTTATTTTGCGACAATTTTTTTGTTTTTCACCTTCCGAGTCGGCCGATTCTTATCCCTGCCTGAAAGCTCCACCATCCTGCGGTAATCCATCCTGAATTCTGGGATGTCCAGGCGGTACGGGGGTGAATAAACGTTTTATTTTCCGCCTGCTGATCAATCACCTGTACATTATAACTTGCCCCAGCAAACAGGCCCAGCGATCGGCCAAACTGGTAACTGATCTGAGCTTTGGCCTGACCGAGGAAATTCTTATCCTTGAACCAGTGTGGCGTGTTTTGTACATAATTTGCGGTAAGGTCAGCGTTGAGGCTGATCGTGCGATACAGACGCGGGGCGGTACCAAATCCATAACCAAAGTACATCTGTTCGGCCTGCTGAACATCGATACCATAATTAATGATATTATAAAAATACCGTGATCCTGTTTTGTAGGCAGCAGTAATAAAATGCCGATCCTGATAACTCAGTTCCAAAGCATTGCAGCCATCTTTTACCACGCTAATGAAGCCTATTGGTGTGCCACTTGCTAAATGGTCGGTTTTATTGATAATGCCTAATTGAAGCCCGCTGAGCGTGTCTGTGCTGTTTATTACACCCAACTGAACACCATGGAGTGCTTGTGCGGCATGGTTTAAGATACCGAGCTGCAAGCCATTAAATGTTGCGCGGCTATGGTTTAAAAATGGGCTGATTTGAACGCCCGAGCTGTGGCCGTAAGCACCATTATAGAAAGCACTTAATTGTACTCCTTTAAGGCTGTCTTTGGCAATATTCAACAGTGCTGAAACTTGCAAGGCGCTTGATGTTCCCTTGATCTTATTCAATACCGCAGAAAACTGAACGCCCTTGAAGTTTTGGCGGGCAAAGTTCCCAAATGCGGCAAGCTGTAGCCCTTGTCCATGATTTAACAGGGAATTGGATACGGCACTTATCTGAAAACCATTCATCTGGCCATTCATCACATTGTTAATTCCCGCAATTTGCCCCCCCGACATGCTGTGTTGTGCGACATTGTTAATTCCCGCAACTTGCAGTCCGATCATTTTCCGCTTGCTGAGGTTGTTTACCCCTGCAATTTGCAAACCGTGAACATGTCCCCCGACAATATTAGTGAGGCCAGCAAGCTGCAGTCCGCGCATATTATACCTGTTGATATTGGCCGCAGTACCCATTTCTGCACCATCAGTTCCTGCGGAATAACCAGCGATCAGGTTCAGTGAAAAGTTATTGACCGATTGCGCATTTTTAGTGAAATTACTGCTGAGCATAGGTAGCAGACTGACCTGAAAAGGACTGTAAATGAGGCTGTCAAGGGTCGTTATTTGTGCTGTTTTTGCCTCCGAGACAAAGAATTTCACCAAATTGATGTCCTCAATTTCTTTTTCTTTCAGCTGAACGGAGGGTAAAAAGGCGACAGGAGCAGAGGTCTTTTTCATGGGGAGCTGCAAGGAGTCCAGGTACACCTGAATACTTTTGTCTCCATTCATTTTTACTTTCAGTGATTTGCTCTGATAGCCTTCCTTGCTGAAGGTCAAGCTTAGGTTCGCCTGTGGATTATTGATGGGAATTCGGAGTGTTCCTTCGGAATTGGTTTTACCCAAAGCTCCAGTAAACTTATCAAGCACCGCGACCCCATCCAGATACTGCCCTTTATACATTAGTGTGGCGGTAAGGGTCAGACTTGTTTTTCTTTGTTTAATTTTCTTTTTCGGAATGATCAACAGCTGATCGCCTTGTATTTTGTAGTCGAGATTCCTCGGCGGTAGAATTTCATTGAGTACGCTGATCAGTGGGGCATCAGTGGTTTGATAATCGACTGCTGCTTTCGCTGAAATGATTTTGGCGTTGTAGGCATAATCAAATCCTGCTTTTTTACTCAGCTGATCGATGAAAGTGGCTAAGGGTAATTGCTGAGCCTGAATACTGATTTGCTGCTGTGTCCAACTTTGTGATTTTGCGACTTTAGTTGCGAACATAAACAGCAGCAACAAAAGCATTTTAATGTAGAAAACTCTTTTCATTACTATTGGCACTTTCCAAAGATTCGGTAGCTATTGTTTTGCTGCTTCACCTCAACATTAAGAATAGTACTTATCGTAGCCAATACTGATTCGATGCTTTGTGATCGATGATTGACCATCGAGAGCGAGCAGTTGAATAATTCTGGGGATTCCAAACGGATATCTGCCCCATAGGCATCGTTGAGGGTTTTTACCACTTCCGGCAGTGGGGTATCATTGAAACTGAAGATTTTCGTTTTCCATGCCAAAGCATTTGGTGCTTGGGCAGTCAGTGCACTGATCTTTTTTTGCTGATGCTGATAAGTGGCCTGCTTACCTTTGGCGAGCACCACCCGCTGAGGTTTTTTTGTTTTAGTTTCAAAAGCCACTTTACCACGGCTGACACTGACCGTTACGGTGTGGTGAGCTTCTTCATCAATATTAAAGGCGGTACCCAACACCCTGACCTGCGTTTCTTTCATATCGATGATGAACTGATGATCGGGATCGTGGTGCACATCGAAATACGCCTGCCCACTGAAATTGACTTTTCTCTGGTCTTCGCCGAAAGCTTCTGGGTATTCCAGCGTAGCTCCCTTTCTCAAAGTAACCGATGTCCCGTCGGGCAATGTTACCTCCTGCAGGTTTTGAGCCACAAGGTGAATATGCTTTACCTTTTCGGGGAATACATAAGGGTACAAAAATACCATCGCCACCAGCAGTACACTCGCAATGGCGGTGAAGAAAGCATAAGCAGGAATTTGGGACCTTTGCTGGAGGGGAACTGCAGGGCGCACATTCTGCCATGCCCGATCGACATTAGGGTGGAAAGCAGGCTTGTCCTTGGCCAGAAGTCCGAGTCGCCACAAATGCTCAAACTGTCGGTAGTATTTTTCATTTTGGGCATCGGCTTTTCGCCAGGCGTCTAAATGCGCTTGTTCCTGGGCAGTGGCAGTTTGCCCAAGTGCTTTGGCAATATATTGATCAATGGTATCTTGTGTCATGATTTTAGAAAACGATTGGTCATTTCCATACAGTTAAGTTGCTTTGTCAGGCATTTACCCCTATTCGGTCGGGATTATTTTTTGTATTGTTGCCAAATTATAAATAGCAGCAGTGGCAAATATTCGTGAAGGGCAAGCCGTAGGCTTTTCAATGCGCTGCTCATCTGATTTTCGATCGTTTTTACTGAAAGCCCCAACTCATCGGCAATCTCCTGGTACTTTTTGCCCTCAAATCTGCTCATCATAAAGATTTTTCTTCGTTGGTCGGGTAACTGAGCGATAATTTGCTGAATTTTTTCGCTCAACTCCAGTTCTACCATCACGTCAAGATCCTCGAAATGTTGATTTTGATGCATGGCCGCCACTTCATTTTGATATTTATCACGGACTTTTTGCTTTCGGATCAGCTGAAGGCAGTTATTTCTTGTGGCACCAAAGAGGTAGCTTTTCAGGCTTGTTGAAATATTCAAAGAGGCTCTTTTTTCCCATAGCGTGGTGAACAGCTCCTGAACAACCTCTTCAGACTGTTGGGGATCAGCAAGGTAGCGCATGGAGAATTGGCACAATGGCTCGTAGTAGGCTCTGAAGATCGTCTCATAGGCCTTAATGTCTCCTTTCAGAAACAACAAAAGATTTTCGTTATCGGGATCCTGCTGACGCAATGAGTTATGATTTATTGACTGATTTTGATTTTTCGCTTTCGCCTGCAAGATACATTTTTTTCAATGTTTAGCGTTGTCCTAAATTGATAGAGGCTTTGATTGTTATTAAAATAATATTCAAAAATATCACTTCAGGCTACTCCAAAACGCTTTCTTTCCATTGCAAATAGCATTATTTTTATTGATTGGTTCAGTTTTTGATCTTTTTGGCTTGTGAAGTGGTCAGACTATCCAATTTTATTAAT
This sequence comes from Persicobacter psychrovividus, assembly GCF_036492425.1. NCBI lineage: Bacteria > Pseudomonadati > Bacteroidota > Cytophagia > Cytophagales > Persicobacteraceae > Persicobacter > Persicobacter psychrovividus. Next base: position 665,350 of record NZ_AP025293.1, on the reverse strand, counting down.
TAAAATTCACCTAACCTATTTTAAATGAGGTTGTTAGGTTTTAATGATTTGGAAGCTAAAAACACCCTTCATCATTTCTTTAGGATCAATCAATAATCAATGATATGCAAATGAGAAAACAATTTTATTCTCAGACTTTACTTTTCCTCTTTATGGCGCTGATTTTTGCAATTAGTGCTTGTGATAAAAAAGTTTCAGAACCACCACGCCCTGTTGTGGGAGTGGACACCGTGAAAACGCGTGATGTTGAGATTTACGGCGATTATGTCGGAAGAATTGAAGCCTCGTTGAATGTGGAGATCCGCGCGAGGGTAGATGGCTTCCTGGAGAAAAGGAATTTCCGCGAGGGAACTTATGTCCATAAAGGAGACCTATTGTATTTGATTGACCAACGACCTTATATCGCTAATGTGAATAAAAATAAGGCCGCTTTAAATCAGTCGGAAGTAGAAATGCAAAAAGCCAAAAGGGATGTGGCGCGTTTGAAGCCGCTTTATGCGCAGAATGCCGCCTCGCAGCTCGATCTTGATAATGCACAGTCGGCCCTGGAGTCGGCACAGGCAAAATATCAGATGAATTTGGCCGAGCTGAAACAAGCCCAGCTGGAGCTTGAATATACTGAGATCCGCTCTCCTTTGGATGGCTACATCTCGAAGTCCAATGTAGATATCGGGACACTGGTGGGGAGTGGAAGCAATTCGTTGCTGGCGACGGTCCTTCAGCTTGACCCGGTACGCGTAAACTTCAACATTTCGGTGATTGATTACCTGAATGCGCAGCGCAAGAAAGCGACAAGTTCGCTTGCGCAGGTGAGTGACAGCACCAGAGGCTGGACACCAAAAGTAAAAATTACACTGCCAGATAATTCCGAATACAATTATGAAGGGCGATTGAACTTTGTGGAGCCGAAAGTAAATCCTAAAACGGGAACTTTCGAGGTGCAGGCACTTGTGGCCAACCCCGAGCGAGTGATTTTGCCTGGTCAGTTTACCAAGGTTTCTTTGCTGTTGCAGGTGTTGGAAGACGCCGTGGTGGTTCCCCGTAAAGCTTTAGTGATTGAAGACGGAGGAGCTTATGTTTATGTGCTTCGCAAAGATCAAACGGTAGAAAAACGACTTGTGGAAACAGGACAGGAGCTGGATCAGGAAGTGGTGATCACCCGTGGTTTGTGGCAAAATGAAGTTTTCGTTTCTGAAGGAATCCAGAAAGCAATGCCAGGGAAGAAAGTGGTGGCAGTAAGCAGCTTTGAAGATTATAAAACACAATTTGATCGGGACTCAGTTTCGGAGGAAGGGGTAGTAAAATAATGAAGCCTTCTTTCTTTATTGACCGACCGATTTTCTCGGCAGTAATATCAATCCTGATAGTACTGCTGGGCGTGCTGGCCATCACGCAATTGCCCGTGGCACAGTACCCCGATATTACCCCTCCAGTAGTGCGGGTATCGACCAACTACCCTGGCGCCAATGCCAAAGTAGTGAACGATGCCATTGCTTCGGAGCTCGAACAGCAGCTCAACGGTACACCGAATATGATTTCGATGAAATCAAAAAGTAGCAATACCGGTGGACTGAATATCCAGCTGACTTTCAGGGCGGGAACAGATGCCGATCTGAGCGCAATTGAGGTGCGTAACCGTGTGAAGCGGGCAGAATCCAAAATGCCTGCCGAGGTGATGCAAGGGGGGATCACTGTTGAAAAGCAGGCAGTATCCAAAATTCTTACCCTCAGTTTAACGTCCTCCGATCCAAAGTTCGATGAAATTTACCTCTCCAACTTTGCAACGATCAACGTCCTTGACCCGCTAAAAAGGGTGCCCGGTGTTGCGGGTATTTGGAACGTTGGTTCCCGTTATTATTCAATGCGTATCTGGATTCAGCCCGACCGTCTGGCCGCCTATGGCTTGACCGTTCGCGACCTTTCCGATGCCATCAAAGAACAGAACAGGGAGTCCGCTGCAGGGGAGCTCGGGATTCAGCCGCTGGATCATATCGATGTTACTTTGCCGATTACTGCTCGTGGGCGGATGTCCACCAAAGAGGAGTTTGAGAATATCATTGTCCGTGCCAACCTTGACGGCTCGTTTATCCGAATCCGTGATGTGGCAAGGGTGGAGCTGGCTGCTTCAAGTTATCGACAGTCTTCGGAGCTGAACGGGAAAAATGCCGCCATGATGGAGATCTACCTGCTCGAAGGCGCCAATGCCCTTCAGGTAGCGAACAACGTGCGCTCGGCGCTGAAAGAACTGAAGAAAAGCTTCCCCGAAGGGATTGACTATAAATTCTCTTTTGATGCCACTCAGTTCATCTCTGCGTCTATTGATGAAGTTTATGTAACGCTGATCGAAGCCATCATTCTGGTGATTTTGGTGGTTTACCTGTCGTTGCAATCCTGGCGTTCTGCTTTGGTACCAACGATCGCCGTACCGATTTCCTTGATTGGTACTTTTGCCGTGATGCTCGTCTTCGGCTTTTCCCTTAACATCCTGACCCTGCTTGGACTTATCCTCGCGATTGGTATAGTGGTGGATGACGCCATTGTGGTGGTCGAGAATGTGGAGCGGATTATGGAAGAAGAGGGCCTCGAAGCACGGCCGGCTACCCACAAGGCAATGGGCGAACTGGTCGGAGCACTGATCACCACCTCCTTGGTTTTGGCGGCGGTATTTGTGCCGGTGAGTTTCCTTGGCGGAATCACAGGAACGCTCTTCAAACAGTTCTCGATCACCATTGCAGTATCGGTATTGCTTTCAACCGTTGTGGCCCTGACACTCTCACCGGCCTTATGTGCTATTTTGCTGAAACCCAAATCTGGGAATCAGTCCAAGATATTCAAGAAGATTGACCATTGGGTAAATGCCGGAAACAGCAAATATACCCAATATGTGCGCTGGGGTTTTGAGCACCGAAAACGGATGTTTGCCGGCTTCGGAATGGCGATTATTTTCACCGGATTACTGGCTTATATTATCCCGACGAGTTTTATCCCGGGAGAGGATCAGGGCTATTTCGATGTGGAAATTGCCTTGCCTGATGGCGCTTCATTGACCCGTACTTCGGAAGTGGTGAACCGTGCTCAGCAGTTTATTCTGAAGAATCCTGCTGTGGCCAATATTCAGACGGTTAAAGGTTTGAGCCACCGTGTTGGTGGGACGGAATCCCGCGGGGTATTGACGGTTATCCTGAAACCCTGGGACGAACGTAAGGGCGACAACATGAGCATTGACCATGTGATTGCTGATCTGCGGAAGGAGTTTTACAAGTACCCTGAAGCCAATGTGTTCATCACCAAACCTTCGGAAATCCCTGGACTTGGTGATGGGGGTGGTTTTGAATTTCAGCTGCAATCCAAGTCGGGAAATTCTCTCGACAAGCTCGTGGATGCTGCCGACTCCCTTGTGGCTGCGGCATCGAAACGCAAGGAGCTTTCGGGCGTGAATGCCAGTATGCAGCCTAAAATTCCGCAGCTGTATTTCGATCTTGATCGTGACCGCGCCAAATTTCTCGGGGTACCTATTGCGGATGTGTTCTCTACCATGAACGCCTTCCTCGGCTCGCAGTATGTCAATGATTTCAATAAGTTTAACCGGGTTTATCGGGTAAATATTATGGCGGAACAGGCCTACCGGAAGAACCTGAGCGACCTGAACCTGTTTTTTGTAAGAACAAGTAATGGTACAATGGTGCCGGTAAGTGCGCTGGGAGCAGTAAGCATGACCACCGGGCCTGGAAGTTTGAACAGGTTTAATATGTTCCTCTCGACCACCATTCACGGTACTGCCGCGCCAGGTTATTCCTCTGGGCAGGCGATGAAAGCCATGGAAGAAGTGGCGGCCAAAGTACTGCCGGAAGGTATGGGCTTTGAGTGGAGTGGGATGTCGTATGAAGAGAAACAAGCTGAAGGCCAATTAGGGCCGATGATTGCCATTGTGGTGATCTTCGTCTTCCTCTTCCTGGCGGCACAGTACGAAAGCTGGATCATTCCTATCGCCGTACTGATTACCTTGCCTATTGCCATATTCGGGGCTTTCCTCGGGGTGTGGTTCCGTGGACTCGAGAATGATATTTACTTTCAGATCGGGATGATCTCCCTGATTGGTCTGTCGGCAAAAAATGCGATTCTGATTGTAGAGTTTGCCAAGGAAAAGATGACCAAAGAAGGGTTGACCGCCGGAGAAGCGGCATTACAGGCGGCTTCCTTGCGTTTCCGTCCGATCCTGATGACCTCCCTGGCTTTTGTGCTTGGAATGATTCCTTTGGTAATGGCTTCCGGCGCCGGAGCGGCAGCACGTCACTCGATCGGTACAGGTGTATTTACCGGGATGATCCTCGCGACCACCGTAGGGATTGTTTACATTCCGCTGTTTTTCAAAACCATTGTGGAGTTTCAGGAAAAGGTAAGTGCACGATTTTCTAAAGATAAAAATCAGTCGAAGTAATGAAGCATAAAACGATAAAATCAAGTCTGTTGCTGTGCCTGATTATTTTAGGTATTCAGGCCTGTAAAATGGGACCGAATTATAGCCGTCCGGATTTAAACGTTGATGTGGACTGGGATTCTACGGCCGTAAAGGGCGATCAGGTGGCGCAAATCAAGTGGTGGGACCTGTATCAGGATTCCCTGCTGGAGAGCTATATTTCCGAAGCACTGAAGGAGAACTATAACCTGCGTGTTGCTGCGGCAAAAATTCAGGAACTTCAGGCTTTCCGCAAAACGACCAAATCGGCGCTGTTCCCTCAAATTGGGGTTAATACCTTTGCTGAAGGGGAAGCTGGGCATAATGCCGCCACTGGCGTTACGAAAAACAATGAGAAGTACCGTGGCATTGGTACCCTGAGCTGGGAGCTTGACCTTTGGGGGAAAATCAGACGACAGGTAGAGGCCGCCAATGCGGAGTACCTGGGCACTTACGAGGCTTATCGTTCGATGAGTATTTCCCTTGTGGCCGAGGTTGCCAAAACCTATTTCAGCCTGCAGGATATTGATAACCGCTTGCGGATTACCCGCCGAACACTCATTGCCCGGCAGGAAGCACAGCGTATTGCTGAATTGCGTTTTAAAGGCGGTTTGGTGTCTGAGATTGAATATCAGCAGGCGACGGTAGAATTGGCACAGACCAAATCGCTGATCCCGGAGCTGGAGCGACAGGTGAAGATCAATACCAATGAGCTGGCCATTTTGCTTGGTCGACCTCCGCAGGAGTTGGCCCGAAGCAATTCGATTTCAGATCAGCCAGTGGTACCAGCAATTCCCGTAGGACTTTCTTCGGAGCTACTGGAACGCCGCCCTGATATTCGTCAGGCGGAAGATCAGCTTGTAGCGGCCAATGCTCAGATTGGTGCTGCCAAGGCAGATTATTTTCCGAACCTGACCCTGACTGGAAAATTTGGATATCAGAGCCCGAGCCTGAATAATTTTGTGGCCAACGGTTTCAATTACTGGGAGTACATTGGAGATATTACGGCACCTTTATTCTCAGCAGGGCGAATCAAGGGAAATGTGGAAGCCAAGAAGGCTCAATACAATCAGGTACTCAATCAGTATAAACAAACAGTTAACGTGGCACTGAAAGAGGTCTCTGATGGTTTGGTAACTTTCCAGAAAACGGCCCAAACCCGTGATGCGCAAACCGAGTTACTGACGGCCTCGCAGGAATACTTGCGCCTGGCACAATTGCAGTACCTGAATGGTATCGTCAATTACCTTGATGTACTTGATGCGCAGCGTCGTTTGTTTGAAGCGGAAATCTCGGAGTCTGCGGCAATCAAGGAACAGCTGGTGTCTATGGTGGATCTTTACAAGGCGCTTGGTGGCGGCTGGGACGGACAATCCATGCAGCCAGAAATTGTTCCGAAGGAAATGTCAGACAGTAAGCAAAAATAAATAGCTGAGCATCATTTTAGGGGAGCTAAGCACTGGGGCACATTTATTAAGTTGCCCGAGTGCTTATCGTTAAACGTCTATTTTCAGCACGGTCAAAAGGCTGTTGCACAATAGTGATTGTAATTTGTGTCCCTCAAAACCCTTAAATTAATGACATTGGGTTCGCCCGAACCCAACAGAATATCATTTTGTAAGGTGATTTCAAATCAGGCTTATGCAACGGCCCCTATCACAAAAAGCCCCTGACAAATCAATGTCAGGGGCTTTTTTTAAGGTAAATGCTTTTTCAGCGCTTTATAACTAACTTATCGGCATTGGACTTGGGCGTCGGAACGCGCAAGTGGCAAGCCTCATTACACCTTTTTACAGGCTGTTATTTGCTTTTATGGAGTGGTTTTACGCTTTGGAGTCTTTTGTTCAATCGGCATATTTGCAGAAGGAACTTCATCCTGATTTCTGTCTTGAAATAGGATATATAGGAAGAAAAGGGTAGTCATTATGAGGGAAATTGAAATTAAAACAATCATACTCAGTAATTTAATGATACCTAAAAGACCTCAATAGTAATTAGCTCAAAATGAACTACGGTCGGTAGCTATTTTTCAAATACTGCGCCACAATTCCCCTGCTGTTTCTTTTTTGATGAAATATTCAATTTTATACGCTTTCTTCACAGCATTAAGATAGAAATGGCTACTGCAGCCGATTTTTGTAAACTAAATTGGGTCATATTTAATTTTATCAATACAAAGGCCCACAATCGTGAAGTTTTATAGAGTTATTCGGTTCGTTTAGTGGACGGTCTGATATTTGATATTACCTTTGTCAATATTATGAGTTCGGTCAAATGGACCGATTAAATACCCTATACATGAAGTTTGAAAACTATCATATTTCTCCATTGCTTAAGAAAAGCTTGAGCAAAATGGGCTATAAGCGCCCAACGGATATTCAATATAAATCAATCCCACCAATTTTAAGAGGCGAGGATATTTTGGCCATTGCCCAAACGGGTACAGGTAAAACGGCAGCTTTCGCTATCCCAGTAATTAACATGTTACAGGACCGAAAAATCAATGGCCGCCCAGACGGCGTGCGATGCGTCGTGATGGTGCCTACCCGCGAATTGGCCCAGCAGGTGGCTGCTGTATTTACAGAGATTGGTCGCCATACAAGGGTGAAAACTATGTGCCTTTTCGGTGGTGTAGAGCAAGAAGCGCAAGTAGAACAATTAGCCCAGGGGGTGGATGTCGTTGTTGCTACTCCAGGTCGTTTTTTCGATTTGCAGGCACAGCGTCATTTGGATTTAAGAAGGGTGGAAATCCTTGTGTTGGACGAGGCCGATCACATGCTTGATTTAGGATTTATCAAGGATATGCGTGATGTCATCAGCCGAATTCCTAAAAGACGACAGACCCTGTTCTTCTCGGCAACCATCAATGAAAAAATCAAAGACCTGGCCTATGGCTTGGTGAACAAAGCAGTAAGAATTCAGATCTCTCCCAAAGATCCTGTTTCTAAAAATGTGACCCATTCTGTGGCATTTGTCGCAATGGATGATAAACGATTCTTTTTGGAGCGTTTGATCAAAGAGCACGAAGGGGAGAAGATGTTGGTGTTTGTACGTACCAAGGTAAGGGCTGAAAGGGTCATGAAAGCCATGGAACGTGTGGGCATCAAATCAGCGACGCTGCACGGAGGGAAAGACCAGAAAGAGCGCGAAGAAACAATGAAAAGTTACCGCAGCGGGGAACTTAAAATTTTAATCGCTACCGACATTTCTGCCCGTGGTATTGATGTCGCTGGTGTAGAATATGTCGTTAATTATGATTTGCCTGAGCTTTCAGAGAACTACGTTCACCGTGTAGGACGTACGGGACGTGCCAAGGAAAAAGGATATGCCATTTCTTTCTGTGCCCCTGAAGAGGAAGCAACGCTGAAAGAAATAGAGTCTTTCTTGAATAAAGAAATCAAGGTTTTTGATATTGACCCTAAAGATTACTCTACCACCGTTGATTTTTCTGGTCATGATGAAGAGAACTGGCAATCATTAATGAAAATGACCAATCTTGATGATATGACTGGCGACGTATTTGAAAAACCTAAAAAGGCACCTAAAAAGAGCTGGAAGGACAAAAAGAAGAAAAAGAAAAAATAGTGATTTGCTCACCCCATATTTTTAAAGTGTAAGGTTTCCTTACACTTTTTTTGTTTTTAGGCTTCTTAAACCTCCTATTTACGCCCATACATTTAATGAGAAGTAAAAGAAGGATGAATAATTAATTAATTTTTTAGTAATAAAACACCAAATAAATGTACATACTTTATTTGAGCATTATTTTCTCCCCACTAATTATATAATATTTGTTAAGAAATGTTAATTAATTTTATGAATGGTTTTTTTAAGTCAATTTTTTAAATATCTTTAATAATAGAAATTAACCCTATTAACAATTATATCAATCATGGGAAAAAAAGGAGGAAAAATCTCTCTAAAAGAGATCAATCAAAGCTTAGATAACATCGATATCACTTTAACTCAAATCGATGAATTGATTAAAGGTCTAAACATTTCTTATGCCGAAATTGGAACAGAAATGGGGACGACATATCAGACCATCTTGAAAAAGATGAAAGATCCACATTCAATGAAGATCAATGAAATCAGAGAGTTATTAGTCGCTATTGATAAAATCTGTAAAGATAAGATTGCCTACATGCAAGACCTTATTGCTTAATTAAACTAAGCATAAAGAAAGGAGCAAATTGCTCCTTTTTTTTATGGGTTAATTTTTATATCCAAGTGTTGCAGTAAGCCTGAGAGCCCCGATTCGCTGAATACCGCCCCTTTCAGTTGATTATGGCCTGGATCAATCTGGTAGGCGGTAGCCCACTGAAAGTCCGCCTTGCGCAAGTCGCAGTTATGAATCAAGGCACCTGCTAAATGACTGTCCTCGAAATTGCTTTCCCTTAAGTCACAGTCAATTAAAATCGCTTCTTTCAAATTACACGATTTGAATACCGCCCGCTGTAGTGCGAGCCCTTCCAAATGCATCATCATCAGATTACAATTAATAAACTTTACAGATAATAACATTTTACTGATCTCGGGCTGTTTCACGCCCATAAGTTTACAGTTTGTAAAGCTTACTTGCTGCCACTTTACATGACGGAATACTGCAAGGCTTAAATCGCAATCAATAAAATGGACATTAATAAAATTGATGTCGGTGATTTTACAGGACTGAAAATTACACTGTCGGAATTCACAATCCTCAAATGTACTATTCGCTTTTAGAGTGGTTAATCCCGTAAATTTTTCATTCTCAGTGAATGCCTTCATATTATTTTTGACAAGGTGAAAAGATCGTTAAAGGAGGGCTGCAGGGTATATTATGTATATTTGTTAATGAATTTGAGTACAAAAATGTCAATGACATCTTTATATGAATATAGCTATGTAGCTATGGGTAAATGCCCCAGTCAGTGGCGGCAGGTTTTTTGAAAAGTGGTGAATATTTGAAATATATTTTCCTCAAAGTAAACTAATTTATCCGTATTGATATAAGTGGTTCATGCACCCTTGGCAATATTTGTAAGATCAACCTCTAAATAGCGCCTGTCCGCTTATGCGTTTAAGGGATAGAAAATTAGGCTTATTACTTTCTTTTTTTAGTGAAATTATAAATATTATCAAAATCTTTTGAACTAAAGAAAGAGTCAGGGATTGAGAATCCTTGCCATTTATTGAGATTGAACCGAAAATAGCTAATTTGTTTTTTTATTGATTTGAATTCCTGAAGAGGGATTTTCAGTTCGTAGCCATTTTCATTGATATATAAAGCGTCTTCTTTTACTTCCGTTTTCAGTTCAATGGTGCGGAGATTTTTCCAGCTCGTCATCATGGTAACTACGGGTCGGCCAAGGGCATATACCCCAAGAATAAAGAGCATATTGAGCAGCACAAGATCGTATTGCTGAGGGGCAAAGCGCAGTTTCATGGCCATGATCATCAACAGTGGGCCACCAGCAATTCGCAATAATGCCAACAGGCGGCCATGGCCAAAATAGTAATGGAAAAAATGAAGCTTGGTGCGTTGTTTTCGTGTGTAAAGCATGATTTGAGGATTGATTTAGCGTAAAGATAAGCGATTTTATCTTTTGATCAGCGCGTGGGCATTTTCTTCCTGCAAGTCATAAATTAAAGGTGCTAAACACAAAAAGCCTGCAATGTCTGCAGGCTTTTGAACGGTTTACAAAGTTTTGTTAGTAACTTTTCAGGTATTTATAAAGATCACTTTTGGTCGATAAAATAACCGATGTTTGTCCATCAAAGGTATTTTCGAAAGTCTCCATAGATTTCATGAAGCTGTACAAATCCCTCGACTGTGCATTTTTGTTGTAGGCATTGGCGTAAATTGCCGCGGCTTTAGCATCTGCCTGTCCTTTAATCTCCTCCGCTTTACGGAAGGCTTCCGACTGAATTCGCTTCAGCTCCCTTTCTTTCTCCCCATTAATTTTTGAGGCAGCACCCGATCCTTCAGATTTAAACTTGTCAGCAATTCTGAATCGTTCGGATTTCATACGCTCATACACCTGCTTTCTTACATCGCTGATATAATTGATGCGTTTAAAACGGAAATCCAATACCTTGATTCCCAAATCCTGTGCCTGGCGGTTGGAACTTTCTTGAATCATCTGCTGAATTTTTTCCCGCCCCACGCGAATTTTTCGGAGTTTATCTCCTACACCATCGCCAAGGGAATCCGCCACCATGGGCTCTCGGTTGGTGCTTCGGATGGCCTCTTCCAAATCGTGATTGGCAATAAAGTCGCGGGTTTCCCCATCAAGAATATCATCCAGACGAGATTGCGCTCCACGTTCGTTGGTCAATCGCTTGAAGAACTGCAATGGATCTGTGATTTGCCAACGGGCATAGGTATCAACATAAATAAACTTTTTGTCTTTTGTAGGCACCTGATTTGGGTCGCCATCCCACTCCAAATATCGCTTATCGAAATAATTGGTAGTTTGAATAAAAGGGACTTTGAACTGAATACCAGGGCTTGTAATGGCCTGACCAACAGGCTTTCCAAACTGGGTGATGACCACCTGCTCAGTTTCATTTACAATGAACATCGATTGGCTCAAAAGCAGGCCGATCAAGATCAGGAATATAAATATTATGGTATATTTTGCTGTGGACATGGTCTTATTTTTTAGGCGTGGTGGCGTGTTTGTCTAAGCTCATCTGAAGTAACGGAAGCACATTCTGCCCCTGTTCATCAGTAATGATTTTGTTGCCCAGTTTAGGCATCACTTCCTGCATCGTTTCGAGGTAAATCCGCTGCTTAGTGACTTCTGGCGCTTTTACATATTCGTTGTACAAATCTGTAAATCGACGGGCTTCCCCCAAAGCTTTATTGATCCGTTCCGTGGCGTAACCTTCTGCCTTCTGAATGGTCTCTTCCGCTTCCCCTTTGGCTCTCGGAATCACTTTATTATATTCCGACTTGGCCTGGTTAATCAGCGTTTCTTTCTGTTGTTGCGCCTCATTTACTGCGTTAAAAGCCTTTTTTACTGGCTCAGGAGGGTTAACATCCTGAAGTACGACCTGCTCTACTTTTATCCCCAGTTGGTATTCATCACACAACGCCTGCGTTGTAATTTTTAGCTGGCTGGAAATTTCCGAACGTCCGATAGTCAACACCTCGTTTACCGTTCGGTCTCCTACAATTTCGCGCATGGCTGCCTCCGTTAAGTCGCGAAGGGTCGCCTCAGGATTTCGCACTTTGAACAAAAATTTGTAGGCATCGGAAATTCGGTACTGAATTACCCACTCTACATCAGCAAGGTTCAAATCTCCTGTAAGCATCAGGGACTCATCAGCGGTGGTTTGGCTGCGGTCTTCATAATAGGACTGCACGCCTGCTTCTGCCGTGCGGAACCCAAATTCGAGTTTTTGCTGGCGTTCAACAGGTACTTTATACACCGACTCAATGAAGGGGATTTTAAAGTTCAGCCCTGATTCCACAGATTTGGTGTATTTCCCGAAACGGGTAATGACACCGATTTCTTCTGGCCCGATTTGAAAGGTGCTCGAAACCGAAAGAACCACCAGGAGAATGATCGGTAAAATATACCTGCCTTTGCCTCTAAGTTGGTCCATTAACTCATTGCCCTGTCGGGTGAAGTCATTGTAGTCTTCTTGTCTCATAAAAATATGGTGAATTCTAAATTATGCATTGGTACCATCGCAGATCTTCCGTGTGTGCCTCATTTACAAAAAAGATTTGATGCTAATGAATGGCGGAAATAATGAAAAATTTGCTGATCATTCATCATGAAAACGAAGCTTTAGCTTTCTGAAAAATGATTACAGTAAATTATTGATTAATAGGTTAATCTGCTAACGTTCCGAAACAAAGATAGCACATATATAGCCGAAATTATGTGCTAATAATCAGTTTATGTATTGTTATTTATAGTAATGTTAGAAATTTGCTATGATGTAGCAGTTGTATTTATTGATTTTGGAGAAGGAGTAGTGGTAAAAGGTTGAGGTTTTGATCAATGGTAAATCGAGGGGAAGAATCATTGATTCACAAAAATGACTAAACCTGCCGCTTGCGGGGAACTGTAAAATGGTCCTCATTATAGAGGATTTTTTACTACCGAAATTATTCCGTTCAACTGTAAAATAGTGAGGGATTTAAGATAAAAAAATGCCCATTTCAAAACCGATACTGATCGATTGAATTGAAATAGGCACTGTCTGAAAGTGAGGCAGGATGAAAATTATGCACTTCTACTGAACGAAATATTGAGCATCTCCGACCTTCAGCAGTAGTCTAAAATGATGATACACAAAGAAACAGTTGCTGATCTATGCCCATAAAACCCGCGGACACAAAATTGTACTGACCGAAAAAAGGGGGGATATTTATTACGGTAAGTTATCTGAAATGTCGGTGCTTTAAATACTGTGTTTTCTGCGTCCCACTCACATGATCAAGGTTAATTTTTTTATTCTTTTTGCGGATATGCTTGTAGGGCCTTGCTTGATAATAGGCGGTAATGATCAAAGGCTGAACCAAATCCATGACCACCACCAGCCGACTGAGTTTATCGGCGGATTTGTGGTCGAGCTCATGGGGGAGTTCACTTTTCTTGACGGTAAAAAATCGCATATTCTGCCGATGCGAACCATGTCCGTAATCGATAATATGCTGCAAGTCAGAAATGTGGATGTTGCGTTGTATGCACCTGCGCTCGGCATGATGGGTCATGATCAGGTGTGGCAAATGTGGAAGGACTGCTGAAAACTGTTTCATAAATATAAATCGGTTATCTTTTTATAACGATTTTATTTCAGCAGCAACCCCTTGATGTAGTAAATTTTAGACATTCGAATTCAGCCGATTGAGGATGTTATGTTGTCCTAAATCTCAAATTCCTTTGTTTAAGTAAATTCGGTTGTCAAAATTGGATCATTCTTATGTGTGATTGAGGCGCCCTTTAGTGTCGGGAATTTGGGCTGTATTCAAGTGGGTAAAACCAGTTACAAGGAAGTATCTAACGGTGATTAATTCGATCAATAATCGTTTAAAAAAAAGACTGATCAATTGTGATCGAGGCGAAAATTATCGGGCATCGATCACAAATCATCAGTCATTATTTAAGGTTCAAAGGGGAATTTATGGGATTTCAACGGCGTACTGACAGCCGAAAGAATGCCCTTCAGGGAGTCTTTGAATACCCGCTTTGTCGGCAAGCTCTTCATTGCCTGAAGTATAATCTGCAATGCCAAACCAGGGCTCTATACAGATATAATTGGCATGCGCCTTTGGTTTAGTCCAGATGCCCAAATAAGGGAAATTCTTGAAATGGAAGCGCAGAAGGGCTGTTTTTTCTTTAAGATTCACCAGGTCAACATGCGCCGATTGGTAATCTTCAAAAACCAATGCGTCTTCATCAAATTTGTCGAAATTTAGTGTCAAATGGCGTTTTCCCGAAAGGTAACCCATGTCTACGCGGCCATCGAAAAGACCATTTTCAGCAAGCATATGTCGATCAAGTTGCTCTTCCTGCTCGAAACACAGACTATGATCGTTGAAATGTTCTCCCTCATTCAAAGGAACATTAAAACCAGGATGCGCACCAATTGAGAAGAGAATCTCTTTTTGGTCGGTATTGACCACCTGATAGCCAATCACCAATTTCTTCTCTTCCAAAGCATACTGAACACGAAGCTCAAAGGCAAACGGATAAATTTTCAGGCTCTCTTCATCAGCGGTAAGGGTGAACAGCACCTTCTCCGCCGAGGCCGATTTAACATCGAACTGGCGATCACGGGCAAAACCATGTTGCCCCATTTTATAGGTTTTTCCTTCATGGGTATATTGGTCATCTTTCATGCGACCTACAAAGGGGAACAAAATCGGTGCATGGCGCCGCCAGACTTTCGGGTCGGCTTGCCAGATCAATTCTTTTCCAGTGGTTTTATTGATCAGTGAACATAATTCGGCGCCATCGTGCTTGATTTTGGCCTTTAAAAAATCATTTTCAATTACTGTTGTCATACGCTTATATTTTTACAGGACGAAATGTCCCTTGAAGTTCTCTGTCGGAAAAATAGTTAAATTTTTCACTCTTTTAGCTGTCTTATATCAATCTTCTTATATTTGAAGATGATGGTCCGATGGTAGGACCTTGATTTTAACAGTAGCATAAGATGATGATCAATGTGGCTACAGCCGAACAACGAGCGGCGGTAGCAAAGGTAGGCAAGCAAATCTGGGAGCAGCATTACACACCAATTATCGGTGAGGCGCAGGTGGCTTATATGTTGGAGAAGTTTCAGTCGGCGGAAGCAATTGCACAGCAACAGCAAGAAGGCTACGCTTATTTTATGCTGGAGCATGAGGGGCAATTATTGGGATATTTGGCCGTTCAGGTGCGTGAGGAGGTACTTTTTCTCAGTAAATTTTATTTGGTAGACCACGCCCGGGGGAAGGGCTACGGTCGGAAAATGATGACTTTCGTCGAGGATTTTGCACTGGCAAAAGGTTGTGAAATCATCCGTTTGACCGTCAATAAATACAACAGCAAGACGATGGCCGTTTATGAAAAGCTTGGATTTGAACGTAAAAAGGCCATGATTGCTGATATTGGCAGCGGATATATTATGGATGATTTTGTGTATGAAAAAAAGCTGAAATAAGGTGGCGTATAGGATTATTACCATAGACAGTCTTTCTGATCACCTGAAAGCACAAGCCCACGATTTGTGGAACAAGGAGTATCCCAGGCAAATTCAGTGGCAGAAAATTTCAGATTTTAAACAATACCTCAACAGCTTGCTGGCACGAAGGCATCGTGTGATTCTTGATCAAAACGACCTGATGGTAGGCTGGTATTGTGATTTTTTACGTGATGGCCAGCGGTATTTTGCCATGATTATCGATAGTGGGGTGCAGCGGCAAGGATTTGGCAGTCAGCTTTTGAAGCTCGCACAGGCAGAACGCTGTGCGCTTCAGGGTTGGGTGGTTACCACTGATCAATACATCAAAGGCAATGGAAAACCTTACCTGCCTCCTTTAGCTTTTTATCACAAGAATGGCTTCTCCGTTGATTTGGACGATCGACTGGATACGGAAACATTATCAACAGTGAAAATTTCGTGGCAGAGGTAAATGTGGTTTTTTAAAGATTATTTTTTCGCCATTCAGTACCTTTCCAAGGTCATCAATGGCGCATTTAGATCTTCGGTTTATGCTTCCCAGGGAAGGAATTTCTCTTCCTGTACCTTCTTCAATTGTGGAGCCTGGGCATTGAGGGGCTCATGATTTAAAACGCGCTCATAGCATTTTAAATAGCCTTCCGCCATTTTATCAGCATTAAACATTTCTACGGCATACTCATGGCAGGCTTTTCTGCTGAATTGGTCAACATTTTTTACGGCCTCAACAATTTCTGAGGATCGGTGGCTTAGAAAGCCGAATTCTGTGGGTACTAATTCAGGCAGGGAGCCGTATGGAGTCCCAAAAACGGGATTACCATAGTATAAACTTTCCGTGATGGCAAGACCAAAAGGCTCGTGCCATAATACAGGAAAGATCAGTCCTTTAGAGTATCTTAAATAATTGTTTTTTTCATCACCACCCACCATTCCATGGAATTGCGCTTTGGGTGTTGTTGTAAACCTGAATCCCATTTTTAGATTCAGGCGATTGCCTCCGAGGACTTTCAGCTTGGCCTGTGGTACCTGCTTGATAATATTAATGGCCCCTTTTACATTTTTTAGTCGCCATGCCGCCTTGCCAATAAAGTGGAAATAATTTTTAGGGTTGTGCAGTTCTACACTGCCATAATCCGAAAAATCCAAACCATTGTGTACAAAGGTGTCAGCGCCATACCTTTGGGCGTGATTGGCCGAGATAAAGATGGTATTTTGCGCAAAAGGACTTTGGTGGTTTTGATTACCGTGGAAGGTCATCACGTGCGGATGGGGGTAGTCCTTTACCTGAAACTGAAAATGAACCATATCATAACCTTCAGGAATTTGTGCTGTAATCTCTTCCGTTGGGTTAATCTCATGAATTTTGGCAAAAGGGCACGAGGACCCTTGCTTGACCAGGTAACCAACCTCATGCCCCATTTGGCTTAGGCTTTTCCCCAAATACCAAATAACGCGTTCTGTTCCACCATATTTGTTGAAGGGCAAAAAGGAGTTATCGACGATCAGAATTTTCATGAGATAATACTATGATTGGTTTGTGGCTAAAATTAAGGCTTTTGCAAGCAGCCATCGTTATGATTAGATTGATTTCTGTCTTTATTTGTAATTAATCTAAATAAAATTTGACATTCTGATTAAGCTGGTGTTATATTCGATTATTATTTAAAACAAATCTAAATAACATCATTAACCTACCATGTTTACGCTGAAGACTTTTACTCGAAAGGGGGCTTTGTGCCTGATGCTTTCAACGGCAATGCTGACCTTTTCTTGTTCCGATAATGTTGAAATTCCTGCCAATGAAGAATTGGATAAATTACAGTTAACCGTTGTTGAGGATTATGCCAAATTGGTGCACGCCAATTATGACAATGCACTACAGGATGCCCTCGCCTTGCAAACGGCAATTAACACATTTGTGATGGATCCTACACAAGCGCATCTCGATGCAGCGAAGACTGC
The DNA here is from genome assembly GCF_036492425.1 of Persicobacter psychrovividus. Classification (NCBI taxonomy): domain Bacteria; kingdom Pseudomonadati; phylum Bacteroidota; class Cytophagia; order Cytophagales; family Persicobacteraceae; genus Persicobacter; species Persicobacter psychrovividus. The sequence continues at coordinate 648,264 of NZ_AP025293.1, read as the reverse complement.
CTGGTTGGCTTCTCGGGAATCATACGGGCCGTCGGAAGCATTCCGTTTCTATGCTGGGCCAATTGATGATGACAATGGGCCTGAGGGTAATTTAAATGCCTGGCCACTTGATGAGGCCTATATCGACTATGTAGTGGAAGGAGAAACAGTTTACGCCAATGGGATTGTAAATATGCCAGAGGAGTACCCTACTATTACAGCGCAATTATTGACAGATTTGAATGAGGACGGCGGGGAAGAAAATGTTTCCCTGGGGTATCATGCACTGGAGTTTTTACTTTGGGGACAGGATTTAACTGCTCCTGAAGAAAAATTGGCAGGACAGCGTCCACTGACAGATTTTACGACCGATCAATTTGCTTCGAGAAGATTGGATTATTTGAAAGTAACCACGGAGATTTTAATCGCTGACCTCCAGGGCTTGGTGGCTGACTGGTCGCCTACAAGTGGCGGTAATTATTACGCCAGCTTTGTGAGTGAATTGCCTGCTACTTCGCTTAAAAATATCTTTACTGGGATTGGTATCCTGGCTAAAGCTGAGTTGGCTGGGGAGCGAATTTTCACCGCCTATGATAATAAAAACCAGGAAGATGAGCATTCTTGCTTCAGTGATAATACCCACCGCGACATTATTCTGAATGCGGAAGGCCTGAGCAATGTATTCTATGGAAAATACAAAGGGACGGATGGTAAAGAAATCAGCGGAAAAGGGATTTATGATTTACTGAAAATAACAGATCCTGCTTTGGCAGAACAGGTGAGTACGCAGGTAACCACCGCTTTGGAAAAAGTAAATGCGATGCCTGTACCATTTGATTTCGCAATTTCCGATGAGGCTTCCCGCCCGAAAGTTCTTGAAGCGGTTGTGGAACTTCAGCAGCTTGGCGATGAGTTTGCTGCTGCCGCAAGTGCACTTGACATCACGATCAATACGGCATTGCCTGAATAACAATAAATGAACATATAATAGACCATTTGGGGAAAGGTGAAAACCTTTCCCATTTTCTATATCAACCTACTTTTGAATTCATGACAACTTCCAAACGGTTCCTTTGGGTCTTGGCCTGCGTCTTTATGTTTTCCTGCAATCATCTTTCTGAAGTGCAATTTCAGGCCGAAGAAGGGGAAGAACTTTCTGCGGGGCAGGGGACAATCTTTGATACCTCAGAGAATGCCTTTTCTTTACAAATACCCACGCTTTCCAATGAGGAAGGCTTGTTGTTTTTTGTGGGGAATTCTCTATTTAATCAAAATTGGGTGACCGCCCCCGCCTCTACCACCGCCCGCGATGGGCTGGGTCCGCTGTTTAATGCGCGTTCCTGCAGTGGTTGTCATTTTAAGGATGGGCGCGGTCGTGCCCCTGAGTTTCATGGGGAATTAAATGCTGGGCACCTGATCCGATTGTCAATACCAGACCCTTTTAATCCTTCAAGAACATTACCAGATCCTCATTATGGCGGGCAGTTACAAGACCAGGCGATCAACGGTTTTGGCGTGCCTGTGGAAGGGGGCTACGAAGTGGACTATTTAATGATGGAAGGGAAATTTGCCGATGGTTCGTCCTATGAGCTTCGGAAGCCCATGATCTCTTTTGTCAACCTGAAATATGGTCCGATGGATGCCAAAGTAATGACTTCCCCACGGGTGGCTCCTCAAATGGTAGGACTTGGATTTCTTGAAGCCATTCCCGAAGCAGATCTTTTGGCTTTGGCAGACCCCGAGGACCGTGATAATGATGGCATTTCTGGGCGACCAAATTACATTCTTCAGCAAGATGGACAGAAGGCCATTGGCCGTTTCGGTTGGAAAGCCAATCAGCAGGATTTAGAACATCAGGTGGCAGGCGCTTTTTTGGGAGATATGGGAATTACCTCTGATTTAAAGCCATCACAAAATTGGCCTTTTGGAATTGACACCGAAAATATCCCCAATGGGGGAGAGCCTGAGATTGATGCCGATGACCTTCAAAAGGTGGTTTTATATTCCGCAACACTTGCGGTTCCTGCTCGAAGAAACTGGCAGGATCCTGAGGTGCTGAAGGGGAAACAAATTTTTATGGATGCAGGTTGTGCGGGTTGTCATATCCCAAAATTTAAAACGGGCACACACCCTACCATCGATGGGCTTTCTCATCAGGTTATCCGCCCATTTACCGATTTACTTTTGCATGATATGGGGGAGGGGTTGGCCGACGGTCGCCCCGATCACGAAGCCAATGGGCAGGAATGGCGAACGCCGCCCCTTTGGGGAATTGGCTTGTTTGCAGCGGTGAACGATCATACCTTTTACCTGCATGATGGTCGAGCAAGAAACCTTTCAGAGGCGATCCTTTGGCATGGGGGAGAAGCGGAAGAATCCAAAAATCAGTTTGTTGCCATGTCCTCTGATGACCGTCAGTCTTTACTTCAATTCTTAAATTCTTTATAATGATGCATCATATAAAATGGATTACCCTGTGCTGCTTGTTTTTGGGCTTGTCAGCTTGTGGTGATACGGCAGAACGACCTTCCTTTGACCGATCAGCAATGCTTGATCAGTTGGCAGAAAATCATATCCGAAGGCATCTTGAATTATATCAGGCGGCAGTTTTGCAGTTCGATCAGCGTGTGCAGTCATTGATAGTGACTCCTACCGAGGAGCAGTATTTGGCTGTTCAGGAAGAATGGAAGACGCTCAACCGTGCATGGCAGGCAATAAATATTTTTGATATTGGCCCTATTGCAAGTCAGTTTTTACAACACCCTTTGCATCGGCCGCCTTTTGATCAGGAGCTGATGGATCAGTTTTTGGCTTCTGAGGATATTTTAGATCAGGAATTTGTTAATAAGAAAATGGGGAGCTCAACCACAGGGATGATGGCGCTGGAGTACCTTATTTTTACTGCTGATCAGGATCCGTCGATCTTGGAAAAGAAACATCAGCTTACAGGTTTGCTGAGCGCGAAACTTAAAGCTGACAGTCAGACGTTTGATGCGGCATGGCAAAGCTATCTTCCAACTTTTAAAACTGCTGCGGGCTATGGAATTAACAGTTCCCTGAATCAGATGGTGAATGCACAGATTTCCAATATGGAGTTTCTCATCACCGCAATGGTGGGCAACCCATTGGGGAAATCAAATGGCGGAGTGGCCAATGCTGAAGCTGCTTATGAGCGCTATGCCCATGATGATTTAATGGCTTTGAAAAGTGCACTTTTGGCGCATCAGTCATTATTTGATTTTTCAGCAACAGAAGGGAACGGGCTGAACAGTTACCTGATATTTTTGAATGCTATTGCGGACAATCAGCCTTTGGGGCAGGTGATTGACGGACAGTTTAACTTGGTTATTCAGCATATTGATGGGCTCGAGCAACCATTACACTTGGCGATTGAGCAATCTCCTGAAGCGGTTGAATCATTATATCAGGAAATGAAAGTCTTATTGATTTTGCTGAAAGTTGACCTGACACACCATTTAAGTATTACCAGTACATTTGATGATAACGATGGTGATTAAGGCGTTGAAAAATGGGTGGCAACAGCAGTGGGCAACCATCAATGTTTTTCCATTGGTGGTTTTCCGAATTATTTTTGGCCTGCTGATGGCTTTTGCACTTTTGCGCATGGAATATTTCGGTTGGATTGATGCCCATTTGATCAACCCTGAATTTCATTTTTCTTATTGGGGATTTGAATGGGTTCAGCCTTTGGGCTATTGGGGGACTCATGGTTTGGTGGCAATGGGCGTACTTGCCGCCCTGGGCATCGCATCGGGATTTCAGTATCGGTTAAGCGCAATATTGTTTTTCGTCAGTTGGACTTATCTGTCATTGATTGATAAAACATGGTACCTGAACCATTATTATTTTGTCAGTTTGGTCAGCTTTATATTGATGCTGATTTCGCCTCATCATTTTTGTTCCCTTGATGTTTATTTCAGACGGGTTCAGCCTGATCATCTCGTACAGTCGTGGCAGGTGAATAGCCTTCGGCTGATGCTTGGGATGGTGTATTTTTTTGCTGGCGTAGCTAAAATTAAAGGAGACTGGCTTTGGGAGGCACAACCGCTGAAAATTTGGTTGCAAGCACGTACCGACCTGCCTGTAATTGGTGGGGCTTTTGACTGGTTTTGGGTGCCTTATTTTTTTTGCTGGGCAGGCATGTTTTATGATCTATTGATTCCTTTTGGTCTCAGCAATCGCAAGAGCCGACCGTTTGCTTATGTGGCGGTGGTGGTTTTTCATGTCATGACGTGGTTACTGTTTAATATTGGTGTTTTCCCGTGGGTGATGATCGCCTCGACACTGATTTTTTTTACTGCTGAAGATTGGGCCGCATGGTCAAATATTTGTCGTTTCATTCCTAAAAACAGCCAAGCTCAGCCATTGAAAGGAAGGCAACAGTGGATGGTAGCAATTTTACTGCCTTTTTTTGCCCTGCAAATATTCCTTCCTTTAAGGCATTTTTTGACGAGCGGAAATGTACTTTGGACGGAGCAGGGGTATCGGTATGCGTGGCATGTGATGCTGATGGAGAAGAATGGGCATTGTACTTTTATAGTTAAGGACGAGGAGACCGATGCCCGCTGGGAGGTGTTGCCCCGCCAGTATTTATTGCCTGCACAGGAGCAACAGATGGCTTTTCAGCCTGATATGATTTTGGAATTTGCGCATTTTCTTGGGGAAGTGTATCGAAAGAAGGGCGTCAGGGAGCCTGTTGTTACCGTGGAAGCATATGCTTCGCTGAATGGGCGGCGTTCGAGGCTGTTGATTGATCCACAGGTGAACTTGATGGAGACGAAGGATTTGTTGTGGGGTAATGACTGGATTTTGCCGCTGGAATCTGCGGCATTGGTGGCGAAAAGGTAATTTTTGGGCAAAAAAAAGCTCGGGAACCACTCCGAGCTTCATACTAATACCAAACTATAACCTTATACCACTATGATATACTTTAATGCTATTTTTAATCAGGGACATCGAAGGTAAAAAAGAAGGGAGCTTAACCGTGCGGTTGAGCTCCCTTTCTACCCAACATCAACCTATGCTATACAATAATCAAATCATGTGCCAACTCTTTAATATGGTGAAAAAATAATCGCCTTTTTTGCGCTGAAATTTAATGTCGCGGAATTAATTTGGTTGGGTGAACGTATTTGGCTTGTGGCTGAGGATTCGTTTTTGCCGAAATGATCATTTTCGGGCGCTTTCATTTTGAAGATTGTGTAAAAGTGCGGTGAAAAAGGTGGGCAGATTTTGAAACTTGTATTTTAGGCTCTTTATCATTGAAAATTAATTTTGAGCTGTTTCAATCAAGGCTTTTGATAATGAAATATGCTTTTTCGGTAAGTTGGCAAGATGTCGTTGTTTTTTTAGTGTGTTTTGTGAATTTGGTAATCAATGGACTTTGTCGCTGTGGTTTGTGCGATTAAAAAGATCGTAATCGTGTGAATTTAATAAAAATAGCCCCGTATATTTGTAATGTAATCAATTAGCAAATAACACAAATCAATGACAACGATGAAAAAATTCTTATCTATTGCCTTCGCCCTATTATTGACAGCATCTTTCGCTTTTGCAGGTACCAACGACAATGAAGCTGCCAAAGGAAAGTCATTTGTTCGAGTGATTCCTAACTCGAATTCTGAAACTTACAAAGTGTTATACATGGCTAATATGGAGTCTAAAGTAGTGGTTTCTCTATATAATGAAGCGGGCTCACTGGTTGCCAAGACTACTGTAAAAGACAAAGACAACTTCATGAAACCATTCCGTTTCGAGCACATGCCTGAGGGAACTTACACCGTAATTGTAAACGATGGTTTTGGTGTAACCCGAAAATCTTTCGAGCACTACCCATCACACTAATTGATTCATCGGTGAAGGTTGACGCAAGGGCAATGGTGTATTGCCCTCGGCGATTCAACCCGATGGATCATCAGTGAAAAATTCTTAAAAAAACCTCGAATATCGAGGAGCCATAATGCCTTTTAAGGGCATTTTTTTTTGTCCCTACTTTTCTGAAGGACCTGTTTTTTGTGTTCAGCGATTGGTTACAAAATAGGAAGTGCTGTTGCAAATCGAAATGTTGAATGAAAATACGCTTTTACATGGAAAACCTTCTTGTAAATAGTGGTGAAAGGATTGACTGTTTAAGGAGCTATGAAGTTTTACCCCTGGTATTTGCAGCCTGTATTCGCACTACTGGCGCAACCCCCAATGATTACACCATTTTATATTGCCCACGGATTATACAGATTATTTTATTTCGTAAATCGGATACCGCCAACCCAAAGACACTTTACTATTCTTTTTGATGAAGGTGACTTTAAGAAAAGTGGGCATTTTTTAAGGATTGTAGTACCACTCATTTTTTTATCATGCCAAATATTTTCAAATGGTCTAAGAAGATATTTATGGTATTTTTTTAAGAGGTATGCCTTCTCTGCTGGTTTGGGCTATTTTTACATAGTCCGACATATTGATTTTATCTATTATGTAGATGATTTATGTAATTTTACATCATGATAAAACATCAATTTGGGTGATAAAAATGTATATCATTTATTGTCATTACTCATGTAGTTTTGTGCATTATTTAATACCAAACCTACTTTTTGATGAAGAGAACATTAATTTCTTTAATGGCTTTTGCCATACTCGGTGTTACTGCTTGTAACAAAGACCATTCTGATGATCCTCAACCTGTAAACATTGAGAAAAATGTTGATAAGGCGATCACTGCAGTTGATAGTACAGACCATATTCCTGTGGTTGTTGATTCTATATCGACGAATGCCACCACCACGGTAATGGTTAGCCCTGAAATTCCAGCGTATTTGACGCCTGAACTTCCAACGCAAAAAACACCAAAACCGATTTTCGGGAATGAAATCCCGAATAAACTTGTTGGCCCTTCAAAAAGTCAATCTACTCCTTCTCCATTAGAAGCTCCTTTGCTACTTCCTAAATCGGTTGGTAATTCAACACCCATAGCTCACCCCTCACCATTGGTAACGCCGCCATCAAGTGGGAATATGGTACCTGTAGTATCGCAAAAGGTAGTTGAAGGCGTTCAAAGTGGTTTCAGCGGCACGAACAAAGGTCCGGTAATAGAATCGACTTATGGCATTCATGGCGGTCAATCTCACGGAGTACAAGTTGTGCCAGTTAGGACGGTGCAAATGACGCCTCGTCCTGTCATGGTGACTCCACCTCATACGAAACAGGTAGTTCCGTTAGCGATTCCACCTCATACGAAACAGGTAGTTCCGTTAGCGATTCCACCTCATACGAAACAGGTAGTTCCGTTAGCGATTCCACCTCATACGAAACAGGTAGTTCCGTTAGTGACTCCACCTCATACGAAACAGGTAGTTCCGTTAGCGATTCCTCCTCATACGAAGCAGGTAGTTCCGTTAGCGACTCCACCTCATACGAAACAGGTAGTCCCGTTAGCGACTCCACCTCATACTGAGCAGATGGTACCACCCCTCCGACATAAAGCGCCTTATCAGTCACCACAAGCAATGGTAGAACCGCAAAATACGACACAAAGTATACCGATGGCAACACCAACAAAGATAGAGCAAAAGAACCCAACACTACCATCACAAACAGGACGGTTGAAGTCAGGTACTCAGGAGTTTACCGATGCTTATATGCTTCAGTCTTATCATCAAGATGTGAAAGGCGTGATTTCCAAAGGAGGTAAAAAAATTATTGAACAGTCTACTCTGACGCCTGCTCATTTCAATACCAATGCTTACCTTAAGCAGAGTTATAAAGAGGATGTTCACTCTTTGAAGAAACACCCTAAAGGTTCTAAAGGAGCTATAAATTAATAATATTTTTTTTCAGCCTCATATGTAGGTAAATATTAAAAAGTTTAGTCGATTTTTTTTGTAATGGTAGTAAAGCTGACCCATTAATAGTATTATTCTTTTTTGGAGGAAAATATTATTTGTGGTCAGCTTTTTTTGGTTTATAGGGCTGGATTAAATATAAATTTTTCATAAAAAAACAGGGTGCTATATAATATAACACCCTGTCTTTGTATCTGTTCTATGAATGATTAGATTGCTACTTCATTCAATGTAACAATAAGATTATCTTTGTCTTTCGCATTAGCAATTTTCACATAGCCTTCTGAATTTCCATTGATTTCCCCTGAGAATTCCTGAATACCACCCTTTGTAATAACTAATCTTTGTGTTGTAGCTGATGAATTCATAACTCTTACCACTAATCCTAATGAAGGATATACTTTCGAAGCTACTTTTGATGTTGTAGCATCCTTTGAAACGAACTGAACATAATCGTGTGTTTCAAGAGCTTTAGCGAAATCGGTTACAACATTAAGTCCGAGCCCTCCAAATTGTTCAGTATTGGTTACTTCTGGAGTAACTTTAATTGTTAGGTTAGTGGTCAGATCTGCTGATATTGTAAAATCCTGGGCTTCATTTTGAGTGAATTTCACACCATGAGAGGTGAAGTTAAAGTCTGTTAAGGTATGGGCTCCAACCTTCAATACCAATAACTTATCTATAGGCATAGTATATTCCTTCTTGTCAATTTTGAAGGTAACTGTTTTTACATCAGAAAAATCAGCTCTTTGGTTCTCTGCTGATTCAAGATTGATTTTTAAGGTTCCTGTTTGCGCTACAGGAGTTACTTGTTCTTGTTTAGGTTGTGGATCATTTGCTTTGTCAGAACATGAAGTCATAGCGACTGCTGCAAATAAGCTAAGTGCAATAAATACTTTTTTCATTTTGTAGGTTATCTATATGATAAATAAATATTTCAACAAATGTAGGTGATTGTATCACTATAGTTATTTCAGTTATCATTCTTTAAATTGTATTTTCTGGCAAAATATTTTGGTTGAATTTTATCTATATTGGTGGTTTGTTTGTGGTATTATTGGATTTGAATCAATAATAGCTAATAAAAGTTAGAATGTCGTTAAGTGCATTTTGACTTCATTCGAGTGTTGTATATGAAGATAAATGATGTGTTTTTCAATAGTGTCATAATTTTATTTTGATTAATTTTTCTGACAGTCAATAATTGTGATTTCGAATTGATGAAGAATGTAAATGTTTTTCACGTTTATATATACTTTGTTTTTTTAAGACATTTAATCACTATGATCACTTCCTGATTTTTATTCTTTTTAGAATACTTATTTAGGCACCACCCATAACCACAAGATCTCCTATTCCGAATGCTCATTGCTGTTATTTTATGTGCTTGCTGATTTTAGCGTAGCTTGTTGAGAATGAGCAATGATGCCGATCATGAAGATGCTGCCGCCTGCCGTTATTCCGTGAGGTGGAGAAATATTCGACAGCCTATTACGGAGTGTATCGCATTGCGACTTTAGAAACGTGCGCTTAGCATCATTATTGCTTGTGCAGCGGTATGAAGATGCAAGGGAAATATAAAATGCTGGTCTTGGATATGGACGACACGCTACTGAATGATGAACATCAGATTTCGGTGGTAAATCATGAAAAATTGATGGAAGCCCAAAGGGCAGGATTACGGGTGGTGCTGGCCTCTGGTCGCCCTACGCCTGCGATGCTTCAGTATGGTCGCGATCTCAAGCTGGGTAAATATCAATCTCACCTGGTGGCTTATAATGGTGGGGTGATTCTGGACATGGCCAATGAGCAGGAGGTTTTTGCGCAGCAGCTTACGGTGGCGCAGATTCATCAGTTGTATGATTATGCGCAAGAGGCGGGTTTGAACATCATGACCTATACGGCGACGGACATTATTACGCCAAACCATTGCCAGTATGTTACTGTGGAGCAGGAGCTGACCAATATGCGCGTTCATGTAGTGGAGGATTTCAAAGCTTTTGTGCAGCAGCCAGCTGTTAAGTGTATTATTGTTGGTGAACCCGACCGCCTGAAGGCTACGGCTCCTTTATTGCGGATGGCGCATCCCGACAAGAGTGTCGCGATCTCTAAGCCTTTTTTCCTTGAGGTTACTCAGCAGGGCATTGATAAAGCGGCAAGCATTGACCGACTGGCAAAATCATTGAATATTGGTGCTGAGGAAGTGATTGCGGTAGGAAATGCAGGAAATGACCTTTCGATGGTGGAATATGCTGGACTTGGGGTATGGGTTGAAAATGTTGATCCTGCGCTCCGTGACCGTGCCGATGTGATTGTGGCGAGCAATAACGACCATGGTGTGGCAGAAGTTATTGACCGTTTTGTGTTTTAATGCCTCAAAAATTTAAAAATCAAAAGCCCCGCAAATTGAGCACTTGCGGGGCTTTTTTAGTTGTGAACAGCAGGGCGGAGGGCTTATGGTTTCAGCCCTTCAGGCAGCTGTTCGTTATGGATAAATATTGTCCATTAATGAAGTGTCGGGTGCTATTTACCCTGTACCAATTGTTTTTGTGATGGTTTGATGATCAGCGTCTTGATTTCAAATGGGCGGAAAGAAAGTCCGATAGCGGAATCATTGACGGTAATCGGTTCCCCAATGCCTTCATTCATGTTTGCCGAAAACACCTTGGCCGTTGCCTGACCTTCGATGACCAGCTTACACGATGTATGTTTTTGTTCCGTTTCATAAAGACGGACGATCCAGTCTTCACCATTTTCGGCTTTTTTGATGGTCTGCAGCATAATATTTTCAGGCATCCCCGTCAGGAAGGATTCATTTGCGGTACCATTTTGCTTGTTCAGGCTTTCCGTAATAATCTCGGTATTAAACTGTTTGGCTTTCTGAATCACCCGTCCGCTGATGTGGTTCCCCTCGTGTGGCAGAAGGGCATATTTGAACTTTTCCCCACCGTATTCACCAGATTCTTTCTTTCCCCAGGCCACATTTTTTAGCTCTGAGTAGCCATGTTTATGCTGGCCATAACTCAGCACAAGGCGAATGCCTCCTTCTTTCACATTGTAACCATAGCGGGTATTGTCCAGCACGGCCATACCGTAACCTTCATCAGAAATATCGGCCCACTGATGTGCACAGGTCGGTTTTTCAAGCGTATCGTAATCGGCATAACTGCTCCTTGTTACCTCCATGCTTCCCCACTGAATCCCGTGGTTGGCTACTTTGGTGGCAAAATCCATCGGGAAATCCACCTCAAGGTGTTGTTCCTCATTCCAGTCCATATCCGTTTCAAAGGTCAGTTGTTTGTCATCTTTATGCAACACCACCCGTTGCTTGATCGATGAGGCAGCAACCTGGCGTTCGATGGTCAGGCTGGCCATCAGAGAATTTTGTTTATACTGACTGAATTTCGCCTTGGCAGTAATGGTTTGAGCCACCTGCTTTGGGTCGGTAATCGAGCCATCGTTCTTCACCTTGGCCATAGTGGTGCCAGGGTGTACAACTTCCAGCAGACGATTTTGAACCTTGCCAGCAGGAACCAGCTCGCGTTGCGCTTGCTTATCAAAATAGCTGATAATCTCTCCCTGCTCATTGAAGGAAACTTTTACCAGTTCATTTTCCAGCGTTCGGTTTTTGGCCGTCAGAGGCGCCGATTTTAGGGTTGATTTTCCCTTGCGAACATATATTTTCTTAAAGGACATCGGTGCAAAATCATCGATCGCGACCAAAAGCTGTTTCTGGTCTTTTTCAAAAGGCAACTCCTGAAAATCTTCATCCACCAAATGAAATTTACCCGCCACTTTTGGGGCATTCAGTTTCACCAGTCCTTTCTTATTTACGGCGGAAGGATTGAAAAGCAACAGGCCGTCTTCCTCTGCCTGAATATTGGCTTTAATGACTGTTAGCGCTGCATCCCGATGTTTGCGGGCAGCGGCTTCCACCTCCTGAATGGTTACATTGGCTTCCATCAGAACCTCAGGCACAGCCATGCCAGTAATGATGTCGTGGAAGTGCATCACGAGCAGTTTTTTCCAGGTGGCTTTCAGTGCTTCGGCAGGGTACTCGTAACCATATTGCGTGGCCCATGTTCCGAGCGCTTCGGCTTCACGCAGGCGTTGTTCTGCCGCACGGTTGTTCATCTTGATCCCGTTGGCCATCAGGAAAGTCCGCTGAATAAACGGCCGATCGAGTAGTCGACGGTCATAAGTAGGGAATTCGTCTTTTTTGGCCAGCTGAAGGTCGATATAATCATTCATATTCGTCCACTCAATTTTTGGGAAGGAAGGCAGGCTTTTCCCAAGGCGCATCAATTCGAGCTGATCCTCGGTACCGCCGCCACCTCCATCACCCCAACCGATAAGCATCAGCTGTTTGTCGGTAATGTCCTGATCTTTGAATCGCTCCCAGGTGCCACGCGCTCTTCTTGGTCCAGGGTCTGGCGCATTGTAAGTGGTGTATGAGTCTGGGTTCTGAATATGGTGCCCATGTATGGCGTCCACAAAAGGGTATTCCCATGCTGGGGTGCTTAATCCGTTGACAAGAATTTTCGAACCATCGATGCCTTTAAAATTAAAGATGGTATGGTCGAGCTGAGGGACATTTACACGCATGGCCACGAGGTGGTCGAGGCCGAAGCTATTGGCAATTTGCGGCAGGTAGGGCGGATAGCCGAAAGTATCTGGCAAAAAGAGGGCAAACTCTTTGGTTTTGAGGGCATGTTTGTAGTAATCGAGGCCATACAAAAATTGTCGGACGATACTTTCCCCGCCAGGCATATTCATGTCTGTTTCCACATAGGTGCTGCCTTTGGCGATCCACTGTCCCTGCTGAATTTTCTCCAGCACCCGCTCATACAGGTGTGGGTGAAACTCCTTCAGTCGCTCATAATGGTAAGGCGTGGTGAACACATATTTGTACTCAGGATAGCGGTCCATCAGGTAGAGGTTGTTGAGTACAAGGCGCTCAATTTTATCGTCTGTATGGCCGAGGGTCCATCGCCAGGCACTGTCAAGGTGCCCATGCACCAACATATAAAGTGTTGACTGGTGATCAGCCATTTTTTCGATCTTCTCAAAAGAGGCCTTGATGGTTTTCAGGCTTTCGGTAACTTTTTTATTGAAGCCGACAGTTCCCGCAAGGTCAAGGTCGATGGCCGCCATAATATGGTCTGCAAGGTCACGCATTTCCTGATACCCTTTTTCCTCGGGGTACATGATGGATACTGCCTCGATAAGCACACGGGTGTACCAGTACAGCTCGTCCAGTTCAGGGTTACGCTCCACCACGCTGATTTCCTTATATCCACGGGGCATGTCATATACACCGAAGCTTTTCATACAAATCTGCTGTGGGCCCTGCTGATCAAGGATTTGGTTCAGCGACCAGTAAAAATGCTGGCGGGGCAATGCTGCGCGGGATTCCCCGTTCACGTAAATGGTGGTTTCTGGCCAGCCGATCAGTGTTAATTCTACGGGGCGCAGGCAGAAAAACCGCTCGAAGCCTGTTTTGCTTTCAGGGAGTTCGGGGAGTTGAAACCAATAGGTGTTTGTGGTATGGCGCCCGCCAACCAGCTCAGAAGGAGCGATGGTTCTTGCTGTGGCCGATCCGTTATTTTTTTCATTGCCCGCTTTCCAGTCTTCATCAAAAATCACACTGTCCGCTTTCCAGATGGTCTGGTGGCGCAGCTGACTCAATCGGTAGAGGTACAGCACTTCGTGCGACTGAAAAAAAGGATAGGGCATCACGTGGCCATCAAGGGCAAGGTGGCCCCCCTCAAGCGCGAGGTGGTCGCCATCGGCCGCGCGGTTAATATAGTCGAGGGTTTTGGCAGGGACTTGTACCCGTTGGTGATGCGGTGCCTGGGCGATTGCCCAGCAGCTTAAAAAGCAAAGCAGTAGCGTAGAAATTGTCTTCTTCATAGGATATAAAAAAATCTTTGATAGGTCGAATATAGCTGCTGCGTCAGTACAAAGGGTTTCATTTCTTAAATCAGAAGTTAATTATCGGTCCTCTCGGAGATAAAAAGAGCGCTTAACAGAGCCGCAAGGGTAGTGTTTGGCTGTTGTGACCTTGGGGAAGCTATTGCGCTTCAAGTAGATTTTATTGGCGAGTGCACATAAGCGGGAGAAATCGCAGGTCGATTCACCACATTGGTCATGTATGATGCCCAATGATATCCTGTTTTTGTTTTGTTAAAGTTTTGTACATTTGGAACCATGAGCCCCCGCACTGGCATACCGTTGGCGTGTGGGCAAAGGCTAAATAGGAAGACGATGAAAAAAGTTCAGGGCAATAAATTTTATGTAGATCAAGAGCAGGCGTGGGAAGATTTGGGAGAAGGCATTTCTCGTAAAATAATGGGCTATGACAACGCCGTAATGGCCGTGAAAATGCGATACGAAGAAAACAGTATGGCCATTCCTCACCTTCATAAACATTCACAGATTTCGCATGTTTCGGCAGGCAAGTTTGAGGTAACCATAGGCGAAGAGGTGAAAACCCTTAGCGCAGGAGATTCCTTCTATGTACCTTCCAATATGCTTCATGCTGTGGTGTGTATTGAGCAGGGAGAACTGATTGACACTTTCTCCCCATACCGTGCGGAATTCTTAGCTGAACAATAACAGCATAAATAATTAAAAAAGGAGCTGTCGCATGACCATGAAAGTGGGCCACGAAAATTATTGATCAATAATTCATGCCCTATTGTGCAGCAGCTCCTGCTTATCAAAAGTGGTTTTTCTTTCGGGGAAGCACAGCTGTCGCTTGCTCAGGAGAAGCCTGAAAATAGTCATGACGGAAATCCTACGGGATAATGTGCATTATTTTATGAAGCAATTGGTCAGTGCGGTACACTTCAAACCAAACAGGAGGAAGTCAGTGAAAGGCGGCATCTGCGGATAAAATATCAGGTGACCGTTAAGGACTTTGGTCGTGCGCCCCGTAAATACCACTTGATTTTTTACGTTCAGTATTTAAAAGCTACAGCATGGGCTCGCCCCTTAGGTCAGCTCGTCGTCTGCTGCTTCCCAAGCCTGTATTTTTTTTCCTTGCGTAAGCAAAAACAGGCAATCATCCACGGATTCTATAGAATGCATTTCTGCCGTGGGAATGGCAAAATCCTCGTATTGCTGGAGCAGGGTGGAGGAATGCCCATTATTATAATAAAGACTGCCTTCGAGCACCGTCAGCGTAGTGGAAACATTCGTTTTGTGATCATGCATGCTCATGCCTTTATACATGCCCACCACCAAAACCTTAAAACCTTTGCCTTTGTGAAGACACCGCGCAACTGGGCGATTTGAGTGCTTCAAATCTGCCTTTACCGTCTTTATTACATCACTCATTATTTTTAAAAAATTAGTGTTCCCTAATTTAAGGATAATTATGGAATGTTCTGATAAATATATACTTAGAATTGTTATAAAGTCAATCTATTCCCCTCAGATTTCCCCCCCAAACAATCACCAGCGAAAATATTGGCATACTTCGGCTTTTTCAATTTGTTGAACATAAGAGTAGTGAAATTCACAATCATTTTGCATATATTCTGAACTATTCGCCTGTTTTTTAGACTTTCTTGGAGAGGTTTTTGGATTTATCTTCTTGAATATGAGCTTAAACTTTTTTTGGGCGATTTTCCTACTACCATAAAAATATTACAGATGAAAAAAACCTACTTCATAATCCTGTTGGGGGTCATGTTTCTGGCGCAAGCTTGCCAATCTAATGAGAACAGTCCTTGGTCTGTTTTATTGCACCTGCCCAAGCTTCCCGTGAAGCAGGCTTACTTGTTCAAAATGGACATTAACCGTCATCAGAGTTTGATCGATTCCGCACAAATTACCGATGGCTCCGTATCTTTCGAAAATACGAATGCTTCACCGCGGTTATCTTCCTATTTTGTGGGCTTCGACCGCCAATCCAAAGGTGGGGTACCCTTTATGATCCGTAATGGTAATGAGATGGTCATCAGGGTGAAAGGTCAATTCAAAAATGAATATTCTGGCACCTCTTTCAGTAATGAATACAACCATTATATGGCGACCAAGCAGCAGGAGGTTGATGCCATGCTTGGTGTAATGGACCTGATGAACGACACCACACTGACGCAACCAGAAAAGGATGCTGGCCTCAAAAAAATACAGGAGGAGAGCAAACACCGCGAAGGTCAAAAGGTAGAGGTCATTGGGAAAATATCGGATGCTGAACTCAGTGCGGCACTGGCCTTGGAAGAAGTGCTGACCGCAAGTGTCCTCGATCGTGGAAACTTCGAAAATTATGCCGCAGTATTGTCAGATCAGGCGATGGCTACCGATTACGGGCATCGGCTGAAAGAAATTATAGATTTTTTCCCCGCATATGAGCTGAACTATAATGCAGGCGAAGAAGGCTTCGCAGCCATAGAAAAGGGGTATCAACAACTCGATGAGCAGAACAAGCAGTCGGAATTTGGCAAGGCCTTAGCCCTTAAACTGAAAAAATTGCAGGCATTGAAGATCGGAAATGTACCACCAGCCTTGAATGCAAAAACCGTTGACGGGAAGGCGTTTAATTTGAAGCAGGTCAAAGGGAAATTGATTTTACTTGACTTCTGGGCTTCCTGGTGTGGCCCCTGCCGTTTGGCCAATCCACTGTACCGAAAACTGTATCAGCAGTACCATGCGAAAGGGTTTGAGATCGTCAGTTATTCTTTGGATACCGACCGCGGGAAATGGGAAAAAGCCATTCAAAAAGATCAGCTGAACTGGACGAACGTTTCTAACCTGAAAAAGCAGGCTGAAGATGTTAATCTGAGTAACTATCAGGTTTCGGCAATCCCTGCCAACTTACTGATTCAGGACGGGAAAATTGTCGGCAGAAATTTGTATGAAGCTGAGCTTTCTCAGTTTGTTCAAGAACACATGAAACACTAAAAATATTACACGATAAACCACTACCATTTTTTACTCCCTCTTCATTGTGGGGAGCTTGGTATAAAGCTCAGTGAGGAAGCAATTTCCGCTGGGCTTTTTTAATGCATAAAAATCTATATTTTTTACAGGCGTAAGCACCGGTGTAGATTGTGCCGCCCTGTTATTGGGGTGTTTGGGCGGTTGGTGAGTCTATGCAGAAATGTGTGGCTAATTCTTCTTTCACTCAAGTTTTCTCATCAATCTGTAATTTTTACTCATTTTATTTTAATGGTCGTCATGTTTGATGTTAAACCAAGCCCAAAATGGTCAAATTGGGCAGTATGTGGTGGTAAATAATTGATTAGTAGCAGATGTTTAATGGGTTAAATTGCTGGGGTGCTGAATAAGGGAGATTGAATAATGTTGCAATTTGACGTAACGCTTTTGTTTTTGTTTAAATGGAAGTATTTTTATGAAATAAATGTAATAAAAATCCATCTTTTTGACCCTTTTGGGGGTATAATAGATAAAATTAGACATTAATTCGGTCGACTATAATTAACATCAATCTAAATGAAAACCTACATTACCAAAATTAAACCAGCCCTCTGGCTTAGTTTTTTTGTGCTTGCGAGTTTTTGCTTTTGGAGCTGCGAGGAGCAAAAAGCTGCTGAGCGTCCTGCCCAAAAAGTAGAGACCGTTCAACTCAAGAAAATCGCCGTTCCTTTGATCAAAGAACACGTTGGACAACTCTTCGGCGTTCGTGATATTCCAATCCGTGCCCGGGTAGATGGCTACCTCGAAGGCCTGCATTTTCAGGAAGGTAACCTTGTCAAAAAGGGACAGTTATTATACTCTATCGATCCTCAGCCTTTCAAAGCCTCTGAGGCCGCCAAAAACTCTCAGCTTTCAGAAGCCAAGATTCGTGCTGCCCGTGCGAAAAAGGACCTTGACCGTATTGAGCCTTTGGTGAAAATTAAAGCCATTTCTCAGTCCGATTACGATGCTGCCAAAGCAGAATATGATGCCGCTATGGCGAGTGTTTCTGCTGCCCGCGCCAACCTGAAGATCTCTCAGCTCGATGTCGGTTATGCAGAAATTCATTCCCCGATCAGCGGAATTATTGGCCGTACAGAAGCCAAAGTGGGCGAGTACGTTGGGCGCGAACCCAACCCGGTGATTTTGAACAGTGTTTCACGCACCGATACCATTCTTGTGCAGTTCTTCCTGAATGAAAAGGAATACCTGTCTGTGTTCCGCCAGTTGCATCAAATGGATGCCGATACGGCGATTCATTCCGAGGACATTGGTCGTAAGACGGAATTTGAACTGATTCTTGCAGATGGCAGTGTTTTCAGCCATAAGGGAAAATTTGACTTTCTTGACCGTCAGGTGAATGCTGCCACAGGCTCCATGCTCGTGCAGGCGTCTTTCCCTAACCCCACCTTATTCCTTCGCCCGGGGCAGTTTGCCCGTGTTCGCACTACCGTTACCAGTAATAAAACCGCCCTGGTAATTCCTCAGCGTGCAGTAACGGATTTTCAGGGGCAGAAGGTCGTGTACACCGTTACGAAGGACAACAAAATTGTTCAGAAAAATATCCACACAGGGTTTAGTTACAAAGACTATTATACCGTGGAGGATGGCCTTAAAGAAGGCGAACAGGTCGTGTTTGAAGGGATTCAGAAAGTGCGTGAAGGCATGACCGTCAATCCGACATTAATCGAGTTTAAATCTCAAGTAAAATAAGGCCTCTATGAATTTGAAGGAACAGCATTTCTTCGTAAAGCGACCGGTAATGGCGATGGTGATCGCCATCATCATTGTCGTGGTTGGCCTTGTTTCTATGCAAGGGCTGCCCGTTGAGCAGTACCCCAACCTGACCCCTCCGATTGTGCAGGTACGAGCAACTTACACTGGTGCCAATGCGCTGAGTGTGGAGAACTCGGTGGCTGCACCACTGGAGCAGCAGATCAATGGGGTAGATAATATGATCTACATGAAATCGACCAACTCCAATGATGGAACCATGTCGATTGACGTCTCTTTTGATGTCGGTACAGATCCCGACCTGAACACCGTATTTACCCAAAACCGTGTTTCCGCAGCCACCGCAAAATTGCCCGAGGATGTGAAGCGTTACGGGGTAACCACTGAAAAATCTTTGCCGAATATTCTGATGTTGATCACCCTGCATTCAGACGGTGACCGTTATGATCAGCAATTTTTGGGTAACTATGCCCTGATCAATATTAAAGATGAGCTGGCCCGAATTAAAGGGATTGGCCGTGTGAACATTCTTGGTGCCTCGGATTACTCGATGAGAATCTGGGTAAAGCCTGATTTGCTGGCCAAAATGGGGATCAGTATTCCTGAGCTTACCAACGCCATCCGCTCGCAGAACATCATTGTGCCCGGTGGTAAATTTGGTGCCGAGCCTGCTCCTGCAGGTACGGAATTCACCTATACTGTCCGCCTGCCAGACCGTCTGCAAACCGAAGAAGAGTTTGGTGATATTGTAGTGCGGACCAACCCAGATGGCAGTGAAGTACGCATTAAGGATGTGGCAAGAGTGGAACTCGGCGTAGAAACCTACTCCTCTTTCACCCGACTTAATGGATCGCCTGCCGGAATTATCGCCCTTTATCAGGCGCCGGGCTCCAATGCCGTAACTTTGGCTGAACAGGTAAATGCTACTATGGACAAGCTCTCTGAGCGCTATCCAACGGGCATGAAACACACCGTTTCACTGGATACCACCAAGCCAATTACAGCAGGTATTGATGAGATTATCGAAACCCTGATTATCGCCTTGCTATTGGTGGTATTGGTGGTGTATATCTTTATTCAGGACTGGCGTGCTACCCTGATCCCGACCATTGCCATTCCGGTATCGTTGGTAGGGGCATTTATTCTTTTCCCAATGTTGGGCTTCACGATCAACGTATTGTCGTTGCTCGGACTGGTGCTTGCCATTGGTATTGTGGTGGATGATGCCATTGTGGTGGTCGAGACCGTGCAGGTAAACATGGAAAATGGTATGGATGCCAAAACAGCCACCAGCCAGGCCATGAAAGAAGTAACCGCTCCTGTGATTGCCACCACCCTCGTGTTGGTTGCCGTATTTATTCCCGTAGCGGGCATGGCAGGTATTACCGGCCGACTGTACCAGCAGTTTGCCATTACCGTAGCCGTTTCGGTATTGTTTTCTTCTGTAAACGCCCTGACCCTCAGCCCCGCTTTGTGTTCAGTATTATTGAAGAAGCCAGAAAAAGTCAAGGGACCTCTCGGGAAATTTTTCGATAAATTCAATGTCGCATTTGATAAATCTACCGAAGGGTATACCTCTTTTACAAGAATCATCGGCCGCAAAATCAAGCGTGGGGTGGTCTTTATTGGCATCAGTGTGATTGCAGCAGGAATTTTCGGCAAGATGGTACCCGGCGGATTTATCCCTGAAGAAGATATGGGCTATTTCTTCGTCAATATGCAGCTGCCCAATGCCGCCTCCTTGCAGCGTTCAGATGTTGTCGCCAAAAAAGTGGAACAAATTGTGGCGCAAGTGCCGGAAGTAGAAATGGTGACCACCGCCACGGGATTCTCCCTGCTGTCGGGCTCCATGTCTTCCAATGCCGGTTTCATGTTCGTTACCCTCAAAGACTGGGATCAGCGTGAGCGCACAGCGGCAGAGGTTGTCCGCCATGTTAATGGTTTGCTGATGTCACAGATTATCGAGGGGCAGGTCTTTGCCTTCGGTCCGCCGGCCATTCCTGGTCTGGGTAACGGTTCCGGTTTCTCGGTGATGTTGCAGGACCGTATGGGGAATACGCCCGAATTCCTGGCCGCACAGTCCATGAAGTTCATTCAGGCACTGAATGCCCGTCCGGAAATTGCTTCGGCCTTTACCACTTATCAGGCGGCCGTTCCTCAGAAATATGTCGATATTGATACCGATAAAATCCTGAAAACAGGGGTAGCCCTTGAGGATGTCTACAGTACCTTCGGGGCCTTTCTCGGTGGTGCTTATGTGAATGACTTCAACCGTTTCGGGCGACTCTATAAAGCTTATATTCAGGCCGAGCCCGAGTATAGGAATAATCAGGAAGGGCTGGAGATGTTTTATGTCAAAAATAAGCATGGCGATCAGGTGCCACTTTCAACCCTCGTGACTGTCAAGGAGATCACAGGGCCAGAGTTTACCTATCGATTCAACCTTTACCGATCAGTAGAAATTACCGGTTCTCCGGCACCTGGCTTTACTTCTTCGGAAGCTTTGGCAGTGGTGGAGGAAGTGGCAAAAGAAGTGCTTTCTGATGATATGCAGCTGGCATGGAACGGGATGTCGTATCAGGAAAAACAGGCTTCAGGGTCGCTGATGGGCGTATTCGCCTTTTCATTGCTCTTTGTATTCCTGATTCTGGCGGCACAGTATGAAAGCTGGACCCTGCCGATGAGTATTTTGCTCGGAACGCCATTTGCCGTATTTGGCGCCCTGTTCTTGCTGTGGTTTGCCCGACTATTTTCTGGCTCCTACGAGAACAACGTCTTTGCGCAGATTTCCCTGGTGATGCTGATTGCCATGGCCGCAAAAAATGCCATTCTGATCGTCGAGTTTGCCAAGCTGAAGTTTGACGAAGGGCTCAGCCTTTACGATGCCGCAATGGAATCGGCAAGGTTGCGTTTCCGTCCAATCCTGATGACTGCCTTCTCGTTTATCCTCGGTATTTTGCCATTGATATTGGCATCCGGGGCAGGGGCAGAATCCCGGAAAGTAATGGGCATGACCCTGCTCGGCGGAATGACCTTCGCTACGGTGCTTGGGGTATTTTTCTACCCGATGCTCTTTATCCTTATTGGCCGACTCGGGAAATATGAGGAAAAGCGCGATGCGAAAAACAATAAACTTTCAGCCCCTGAATCTTAATAAATATGAAAGCGATAAAACCTCTAATTTTATTTCTTCTGGTGATGATGGTGGCTTATGGATGTAAGCTGCGGAAACCTTTTGAAGGAACGGAGATGCCGATGCCTTCGGCTTTCCGTTTCGATGCACAGCAACAGCCTCAGGATTCGGTGGTTAATATCGGCTGGTGGGAGCTCTTCGATGACCCTCAGCTCGATACCCTCATTGCTACCGGACTGGGCAACAGTTACGATGTGCGCATTGCCGTAAAACGACTGGAGCAGGCGCAGAAAACCGTCAAAATTCAGAATGCGGAATTTCTGCCTAAATTCAGCGCCAATGGTACTGCTACCCGCGGAAACAGCGTGAGCGGGCTGCGTTTTGACCAGCTCGGTTTGGGCTCGGTAAACAATAATTTCAGCATTACCGGCAACGCAAGCTGGGAGCTGGATTTCTGGGGGAAATACCAGAGCCTTTCTGAAGCCGCCAAGGCACAGTACCTGGCTTCGGAATATACCCTGAGAAATATTCAGTTGCAGCTGGTTTCCAATATTGCACAGAACTACTTCCTGCTGTTGCAGGAAAAAGCTCGCCTGGAGATTGCAACGGCCACCCTGAACTCCAGGGACAGCAGCCTGAACATCCTCCGTCAGCGTTTCGATCGTGGGCTAATCCCTGAGATTGATGTCAATCAGGCGGAAATTCAGCGGGCAATTGCAGCCACTTCGGTGCCCGTCTTCAAAAGAAGTGTGGCGCGCCAGGAAAACCTGTTGAGTGTCTTACTCGGACAGGCACCGGGCGAAATTCAGGTTGGGAAACTGCTGGCGGATCAAAAAGCCCAAATGGAAATCCCTACAGGATTGCCAAGCGACTTGCTTCAGCGACGCCCAGACATCCTGGCTACGGAGCAGCAGGTGATTGCGCAACATGCCCTGGTGGGGGCAGCCAATGCCAACCGACTGCCAAGCATCAGCCTTACAGGACTGATCGGCGGGGCAAGCAATGAACTGACTTCCCTGACTGCCGGAGGGCCGTTGTGGAGTGTTGGTGGTGGATTTACCGCGCCTTTATTCCAATGGGGGCAGCTGAAAAATCAGGCGGATATTGAAAGATTGAAGCGTGATGAATCTGTGCTGAACTACGAGGCGACAGTATTGGGAGCCTTCCGTGAAGTGGAGGATGCCCTGATCACGATCTCGACGCTGAAAGAAGAAATTCAGGCACGTCAGGACAATGTCGTGGCTGCGGCCAATGCGGAATACCTTTCGCGGGAGCGTTACGACAAAGGAATGACTTCCTATCTGGAGTATCTGGAGCAACAGCGACAGTATTTTAATGCCCGCCTTGAATACGCACAAACGGCACAGCAACTGCTTTCGAGCTATGTTGAGCTGTACAAAGTTTTGGGTGGAGGCTGGATGAGTCAGGAAGAGCAGCAAGCAGCAGAGCAGGCCGCTCAACAAGAGAACTAATCAATCAACTATACCAAACCGTAACACTACATTTGAGCCACGAGCATATTTCACTCGTGGCTTTTTTTTGCCCAGAATTTCCGCCATGCGGCAACCCGTCAATAGCGCAACCTTGGATACACACAAGCGCGTCATCCCGTAGAGACGTTATTTTTAACGTCTACCAACCCACTGATGACATTCAGAAGGTGGGCACGAGCGAGACGCTCGCGCCAGTTAAATATAAATTTACATATAAACAAAATCCGTGGAAATCTGTGTCATCTGTGGACAATACAAAACCGCGCAATAATTAAGGTTTGCAGTACAATCCGTAAATACCACACAAGCATAGCGCACCACCCCGTAGAGACGTTATTTTTAACGTCTACCAACCCACTGATGATATTCAGAACGTGGTCACGAGCGGGACGCTCGCGCCGGTTAAATATAAATTTCTACATAAACAAAGAATTGCACCCTTTCAGGGTGAAAGGGTTTTGGGGGGATAATCCGAGGGGTTTTACCCCTCGCTATGATAGGTAATCCCTTCGGGGTATTAAAATAGATCGTTTGAGCTCACGCCTATTTTTACCATGGAATGAATTCCATGGTTATTCCAAAAAGTCCCTTCAGGACTGATGTGCCGAAGGTACATTTTGTAACAGCTTCGGGTTTTAACCCGAAGTACATAAACGGGAAAACAATCCACAAAATACAGACCTCTGAAAAGGGCGCAATATAAATATTCATCTAAACAAAATCCGTGGAAATCTGTGTCATCTGTGGACAATACAAAACCGCGCAATAATTAAGGTTTGCAGTACAATCCGTAAATACCACACAAGCATAGCGCACCACCCCGTAGAGACGTTATTTTTAACGTCTACCAACCCACTGATGATTTTCAGAACGTGGTCACGAGCGGGACGCTCGCGCCAGTTAAATATAAATTTCTATATAAACAAAGAATTGCACCCTTTCAGGGTGATAGGGTTTTGCGGGGATAATTCGAGGGGTTTTACCCCTCGTTATGATAGGTAATCCCTTCGGGATATAATAATAGATTGATTGAGCTCTCGCCTATTTTTTCCATGGAATGAATTCCATGGCTATTACAAAAAGTCCTTTCAGGACTGATGTGCCGAAGGTACATTTTCATTAGCCTCGGGTGAAAACCCGTGGAGAATAATCCACAAAATACAGACCTCCGAAAAGGGCATAATATAAATATCCATACAAACAAAATCTGTGGAAATCTGTGTCATCTGTGGACAATAAATAAAACATCAACCCACTGATGATTTTCAAAACGTGGTCACGAGCGGGACGCGCGCGCCAGTTAAATATAAATATCCATATAAACAAAATCCGTGGAAATCTGTGGACAATACAAAACCGCGCAATAATTAGGGATTGCAGTACAACCCGACAATAACCCACCCAATTTTTGAAAGCCCTTTTCATCAAAAAGAATATTCAACCCTCCTCAAGCATCAGCAGGGGCGATCTGTAAAATAGATGGAATTTTACCGCGATAAACTTCTTTATTTATATTTATCCTCACTATCTTTATGCAGAATACAATTTATATCATATTGAAAAGCATGATAATAGTGTCGGGGAAAGGTGGTTTGATTTGATATGTGATGTAAGTATGACTATTAAAACTTAAACTTTTATTGATGAAAATCATCTCAATCAACCGACTATTTGCCTTCCTCATGGCATCACTTTTTATGGTGGCCTGCTCAAGCGAAACCACTGAGCCAGATCCTATTCCAGAGCCACCAATTGAAGAGCCCGTAGAAAAAATCACCCCAAGCCTGCACTTGGAACTGGTCGAAGATTACGTCCGTTCTACCTATCCTGCTGATAATGAGCAAGCCGATTTGTTCACCGAAAGCGATGTGGTACAATTCGAATTGCACTTCGAGGTGGAAGAGGGCAAAGAATATGCAGAAATGGACGATCCTCAATTGTTTGTGACCATGGGCGAGGAAGAAAAAGAAATTGCCCTGACCAAGGAGGGCGACCACTATATTTCTGCGGAGATCACCGACTTGTTCAAAGACCAAATGTTGGAAGTATTTGCCTTGCGTGCCGTAGCGGAAAGCACCGATGCCAACGCCACCGAGCAGGAAACCACCACCGATGCCCAAATCGAGATTGGAAAATTCGGCTCCATGACCCTCGATACCTTCGGGGAATATACCGATAACCACATCTACAAAACCGTGAAAATCGGTGAGCAAATCTGGATGGCGGAGAATTTGAAGATGGAGACGGAAACGCATGATGGAATAGTATATGAAGACGGAGACAATGGTTTTGCTGAAATAGTCAATTATGCCGAGGCATATGGACATGCTTATCATTATGACAATGACGTTGTGCCTCTGATGACGGCACTTAAAGGAACTAATTGGCAAGTACCAACTGCTGATCAAGCACGAAAAATGTTTGAAGCATTAGGCGGAATAGCAGAAGAGCCTGGTTATTGGGCAAGCAATTATCCAAATATAGCCAATGATGTATTGATTGATGATGAAAAGTATTGGGCTTTTGAAAGCCCTTTTGAAGGTAATAATTCTTCTGGTCTTGGCTTAAAAGGCAATGGAAGATCGGGTATAGGACACATTCCAAACCGTATTCAAATATATTCGCTTTATCAGCGTTTAACCATTCATTTACAACAAGTTAATTCAGAGCCTCGATCTATACGTGCAGAAGAAAATACAATTAGGGTATTAGGAAATGCTTCAAATAATGGTGGGATCAGGTTAATAAAAGAATAAGATTATGAAGCGTATAATATTCTTTCACTTCAGCTGAAAATCAACAGGGGGCTCAGGCAATATGCCAAGCCCCCTATTGTTTTGATATTTGATCTACAAAAAATTATAGCATCAAGTGCAGTGCATCATCCCGTAGAGACGTTATTTTTAACGTCTAACAACCCGCTGATGATATTCAGAAGGTGGTCACGAGCGGGACGCTCGCGCCAGTTAAATATAAATTTCCATATAAGCAAAATCTGTGGGAATCTGTGTCATCTGTGGACAATAAATAAAACACCAACCCACTGTTGATATTCAGAAGGTGGTCACGAGCGGGACGCTCGCGCCGGTTAAATATGAATTTCTATATAAATAACGAGTCGCACCCTTTCAGGGTGATAGGGTTTTTGGGGGATAATCCGAGGGGTTTTACCCCTCGCTATGATAGGTAATCCCTTCGGGATATAATAATAGATTGATTGAGCTCTCGCCTATTTTTTCCATGGAATGAATTCCATGGCTATTACAAAAAGTCCTTTCAGGACTGTTGTGCCGAAGGTACATTTTCATTAGCCTCGGGTGAAAACCCGTGGAGAATAATCCACAAAATACAGCCCTCCGAAAAGGGCATAATATAAATATCCATACAAACAAAATCTGTGGGAATCTGTGTCATCTGTGGACAATAAAAGATCACGCAATAATTAGGGATTGTGGTACAATCCGTAAATACCACACAAGCATAGCGCACCACCCCGTAGAGACGTTATTTTTAACGTCTACCAACCCACTGATGATATTCAGAAGGTGGTCACGAGCGAGACGCTCGCGCCGGTTAAATATTAATTTCTATATAAACAAAGAATTGCACCCTTTCAGGGTGATAGGGTTTTGGGGGGATAATTCGAGGGGTTTTACCCCTCGTTATGATAGGTAATCCCTTCGGGATATAATAATAGATTGATTGAGCTCTCGCCTATTTTTTCCATGGAATGAATTCCATGTCTATTACAAAAAGTCCTTTCAGGACTGTTGTGCCGAAGGTACATTTTGTAACAGCTTCGGGTTTTAACCCGAAGTACATAAACGGGAATATAATCCACAAAATACAGCCCTCCGAAAAGGGCATAATATAAATATCCATACAAACAAAATCTGTGGGAATCTGTGTCATCTGTGGACAATAAACAAAACACCAACCCACTGATGATATTCAGAACATGGTCACGAGCGAGACGCTCGCGCCAGTTAAATATAAATTTCTATATAAACAAAATCCGTGGAAATCTGTGGCATCTGTGGACAATACAAAACCGCGCAATAATTAGGGTTTGCAGTACAATCCGACAATAACCCACCCTATTTTTGGAAGCCCTGTTCATCAAAAAGAATATTCAACCCTCCTCAAGCATCAGCAGGGGCGATCTGTAAAATAGATGGAATTTTACCGCGATAAACTTCTTTATTTATATTTATCCTCACTATCTTCATGCAGAATACAATTTATATCATATTGAAAAGCATGATAATAGTGTCGGGGAAAGGTGGTTTGATTTGATATGTGATGTAAGTATGACTATTAAAACTTAAACTTTTATTGATGAAAATCATCTCAATCAACCGACTATTTGCCTTCCTCATGGCATCACTTTTAATGGTGGCCTGCTCCAGCGAAACCACCGAGCCAGATCCTATTCCAGAGCCACCAATTGAAGAGCCCGTAGAAAAAATCACCCCAAGCCTGCACTTGGAAGTGACCGAAGATTACGTCCGTTCTACTTATCCTGCTGATAATGAGCAAGCCGATTTGTTCACCGAAAGCGATGTGGTACAATTCGAATTGCACTTCGAGATGGAAGAGGGCAAAGAATATGCAGAGATGGACGATCCTCAATTATTCGTGACCATCGGCGAAGAAGAAAAAGAAATTGCCTTGACCAAGGAAGGCGACCACTATATTTCTGCGGAAATCACCGACTTGTTCAAAGACCAAATGTTGGAAGTATTTGCCTTGCGTGCCGTAGCGGAAAGCACCGATGCCAACGCTACCGAGCAGGAAAGCACCACCGATGCCCAAATCGAGATTGGAAAATTTGGCACCATGACCCTCGGTACCTTTGGGGAATATACCGATGACCATATCTACAAAACCGTGAAAATCGGTGAGCAAATCTGGATGGCGGAGAATTTGAAGATGGAGACGGCGACCAATAGCGGGAAGGTGTATAAGGATGAAAACAATCTTTCTGAAATAGACAATTATGTAGAAGAATATGGGCATGCTTATCATTATGACAATGACGTTGTGCCAATGATGGTAGCGCTTGAGGGAACTGATTGGCAAATACCAACTGCTGATCAAGCACGAGAAATGTTGGTAGCTTTAGGTGGGGTAGCAGAAGAAGATGGTTATTGGGCAAGTAATTATCCGAATATAGCCAATGATGTGTTAACTGATGATGAGCAATATTGGTCATTTGAAGGTGTTTTTGAAGGAAATAACACTTCCGGTCTTGGGTTAAAAGGTTCGGGAAGAACAAGTTCCGATCTTTATGTTTCTTCATTTAAAGAAATGTCTATTATTCAGCTTCAAAAAGTTGATTCAGAAATAAGAGCTTTGCGAGCTCAGGAAAATACTATTAGGGTTTTGGGTAATGCACTTTCCATTGGTGGGATAAGATTAATTAAAGAATAAGACAATGAAGCGTATAATATTCTTTCACTTCAGCTGAAAATCAACAGGGGGCTCAGGCAAAACGCCAAGCCCCCTATTGTTTTGATATTTGATCTACAAAAAACTATAGTATCAAGCGCAGCGCATCACCCTGTAGAGACGTTATTTTTAACGTCTAACAACCCACTGATGATATTCAGAAGGTGGTCACGAGCGAGACGCTCGCGCCAGTTAAATATAAATTTCCATCTAAAAAAATCTGTGGAAATCTGTGTCATCTGTGGACAATAAACAAAACACCAACCCACTGATGATTTGCAGATAGTGGTCACGAGCGGGACGCTCGCGCCGGTTAAATATGAATTTCTATATAAATAACGAGTCGCACCCTTTCAGGGTGATAGGGTTTTTGGGGGATAATCCGAGGGGTTTTACCCCTCGCTATGATAGGTAATCCCTTCGGGATATAATAATAGATCGTTTGAGCTCTCGCCTATTTTTACCATAGAATGAATTCCATGTCTATTACAAAAAGTCCCTTCAGGACTGGTGTGCCGAAGGTACATTTTGTAACAGCTTCGGGTTTTAACCCGAAGTACATAAACGGGAAAATAATCCACAAAATACAGCCCTCAGAAAGGGTTAAATATAAATTTCCATATAAACAAAATCTGTGGCATCTGTGGACAATAAACAAAACACCAACCCACTGATGATATTCAGACCATGGTCACGAGCGGGACGCTCGCGCCGGTTAAATATAAATTTCCACATAAACAAAATCTGTGGAAATCTGTGTCATCTGTGGACAATAAATAAAACACCAACCCACTGTTGATATTCAGAAGGTGGTCACGAGCGGGACGCTCGCGCCGGTTAAATATAAATTTCCATTTAAATAAAATCTGTGGAAATCTGTGTCATCTGTGCACAACCAAACCGCGCAATAATTAGGGGTTGCGTCAAAAGTACTGACCATTCATGGGTGTTTTATTAACACAACTGCAACACCTCTTTCAGAAACTGCTCCATTTCAAGCTGTGGCGTTGAGCAGTTTAATTGCTGATAAGGGATTTTATTAAGGATTGCTGCCCGTTCAGAAAAATCCCATGCACTGAAGCGTGGCTGCCCAGTTTTCCACTCCTGCAGGATACCCAATAAGTAATTCTGAGTGCCAATCACCTTGCGGTCATTATCCGTGCGGAAAAATTTCACGGAGGACAGCCCCTCCAACAGGCGGTCTTTTTTAAGGTCAGTGCCTGTATGTTGAAGTTGTGCCGCAAAAGCCTCCAGCACCAAATCGGTCAGGCGCAATGCATCTTTGGTTTTATACTCGGGAACAAGCACGGAATATCGTGTTGGCAGGTGTGTTACCAGCAGGCACTTCTTCCGATCCAGGTTAAAAAGCGTCGCCATCCATTTCCCCTCGGGTGGCATTTCATGGGGTAGCCGAATTGCAAAAAGGTGCGGAGGAATGATTTTCTCAAGTTTTTTGGAAAAGTGTAGCTGCATGTCTTTAAAAATAGATCTATCATTTGAAAGATAAGAAATTTTTCAATTTTAAAAATAGCAGCACTCAATTCCTTGTTTGCTGAAATGCGTTACTGGCCAGAACAGCATAGGGTTCAATTAAGGATGTTCCCTTACGCCCTCAAGGATATTTTCCCCCAGGCTGCAGTCGTCGTCATCGCCTACATGAAGCACTGAAATGTCTCCCGTGGACTCCAGAACAACCGCCAGAACCTGATCAAAATGAATCACATTTGCCTCCCGCAGTTTGGCAATCAACTGACTCCGCTCCACCCGTGCATGTGCCAGGTTTTTGTCCAAAATTTCAGGCCCTTTCATCAGCAGTAGCGGCTTGTTGGAAATCAGTTGGTTGACCCACTGGAAGCGCCGCTGTAAGGACGAAAAAACGAAGGTCAGCAACAGCAACGTTACAATAGCCACAGAACCATGCACCACCGTCGTGCTGGAAGTCAGGATCGACGAAATAATGCTGCCAACAGCAATCGTGAAAGCAAAATCATAAGCCGTAAATTTGGCAAAAGACCGCAAACCCACGATCCGCGTTAGTATCACCACCACTAAAAAAATCAAAACACTCCCCGCCACAGTAGGCCACAACGGGTCATTCGCCTGATAAATCCACTCCATAATTTGAAATTTAAGAATGAGTAATGAACCATAGATGCGGGTAACCCAAACTTTCAATAAGTTGGCAAACGCCTTCATCGGCACTTCTCCCACAACACTGAAAGAAGGAGAGTGTTTAAGCGAAAAGAAAGATATTTGCGGCCATACTTTTGCTGCAACGCTTAAATACAGAATGATAAAAAATGAGGTGGATTTACGGGGAATGCCATTAAATCCTGCCCCCCTCAACCCCCATTGTTCTGAATATATTCAGTGGGCGTGAGTCCGGTTTGTTTTTTAAAGATTCTGTTGAAAGTGGTTTTGGAGTTGAAGCCGGCCATTTCGGCGAGGTGGGGCAGGGTGTACTGTCGGTGGAAATCCTGGGAAATAAGGCTCAGTGCTTCCTGCAGGCGCAGCTGATTGATGATCTCATGAAAAGATTGCTGTTTGTAGCCATTAAAAGCCTCCGATATTCTTTTGTAACTCAGGCCACTTTCTGCGCAAAGGTCCTGCATTTTGAGGTCTGTTTTCAGGTAGAGTTTTTGTTCGGTCAGGATTTTATGGAGCATTTCATAGTGTGCTTTCTGCGGGTTTTGTGCAGGCTCAGCAAGGGAATCATGCTCATGGTTTTTTATGGAAGCTGCGGCAGATTTTTGCTGAAGGATGCTGGGGTTGAAAATTTTCGGCTTGGTAATGGCAAAGATGCTCAGGCCCAGGGCGGAGATGGTGAGTCCGCTGTAAAAGAGCTGAAACATATTGATCACGGCAGAAATCTTGATCAGTTCAAGCACTGCCCCCGAGGTGCCGATGATCCACAGCAGGATATTGACAGCCAGAAAACCGCTGAGCCACTTGTAAGTAAAGGAGCGTTGCGGAGCGTGCTCGGTTTGCCCAAGGGATTGCAGGCGGTTGAGCGACAGGATGGCGTAGAGCATCCACTGAAAAATGATGAACAGGTTGAAGAAGTTTGACCACCAAAGGTACCATTCCGGGAAGCCTTCAAGGAGCCAGGAGGTTTTTTCGGCGGGATCGATAAAAAACATCGGGCTGATCACCAAAAGGTAGGAAAGTGCCGGCACAAAATGCCCCAGTTCCCTTTTGTGCATGCGCGGATTGCCCTTAATGTAGTATTTAACATAAAGGAACATCAGTGGGCTGCAACAAAGCACCAGGAAGTCGGCGGTACCATAAAGTTTCGGGTACTGCAGAAAGAAGGCCGTATCTTTAAAGTTAAACATCAGCACGGTGAGTGCCCATGCGAAAACGAGCCCCCCGAGGAGTTTATTGGGAAGAAACCGGGCAGGGTAGAGCAATAAATATAGCGCCAAAAATAAAGCAAGAATTCCTCCTGAAATGAGTGTCAGGCTCCAGTAATTATCCATAGGGTTGATCTTAACTTAACAAGTGAAAACAAAAAAGGAGGTCTTGTTTAATTAAAATTAAGCATCTTTTCTGATTTATTCAATCCCTCAAACAGTTTAATGTCCACCACTTTGCGCTACTGCCGCCCTTCCTTTGGGATAGATTAGAAGGTGTTTTCGGTTTTTGACCTTTTTTCAAGTATTCACTAATCCATTTTTAGCAGAAACCCCCAGCGGCTCTTCATTGCCGAAAAAATGCCGCCCATTACTGCGGATTATATCCTGTGGCGTTGCAGGAGGCTGAAAATCAGCTTTATAATCAAAATGTAACCCACTGTGCCATTGCGTGCTTTGCGCCAAATCATGCATTGGCACAATGATTTTTCCAATGAAACAGCCTGTAATCTTCTGCCCATTAGCTTTGCATTAAACTATGATTCAAGGAAGAACCCTCCTTTAACCTAATGTATTACTATGAAAAAAAAGGTCTTAATTCTCGGACTTGTGGCGTCGGTATTAGCAACGCCAGGTTGTGTAAACGATAAAATCGATGGACTGCAGCAGCAGATCGACGATCTGAATTCCAAAGTGGGTGAGCTGGAAAAAAGTCAGCAGGAAGCCTTACTTAATGCCATGGCTGCCATGGAAGTGAAAATGGCGGCATTGTCTTCTGAACGCGATGCGGATTACGAGCAGATCATGGAGCAAATGCGCCTGATGCAGGAAGAGGTTGCCAACAATTCTGATGCGATCTATTACGGTAACCTATTGACCGATGCCGATTATGAGGCCTTTGCAACGCAGGGCGCAACGATCCTTACGGGTAAGGCGGTTTTGAAATCGGCGGATCAGTATCAAAAAATTGCGGCAGCCAAACTGGTTGGCGGCGATTTGTTGATCTCTGGCCTTGCGGAAGTTGATTTTGAGATGTTGCAAACCGTTGGCGGACACCTTTCTGTATCTGCTTTTCAGGATGGTGGAAAGGTTACTTTCAGCAAGCTGACTTCCGTAGGTGGCGACATGGTGATTGCTGAAGGCGCAGGCTTGACGGCAGTAGATGCCCCTGAATTGGTGTTGATTAACGGAGGACTGACTTCGGAAATGAATGACGCCCTAACTTCCCTGACCCTTCCTTCCCTGGATCAGGTATCGGATGTTTTGGTGGATGGTTACCTCGAGGATGACCCGACCTACCTTCACCTTGGGGTATTGTCGGCGCTTGATCTTGGCGGTGCCCATGTTACCGACAATGTAGCAGTAAGTTATGTATCGGGCGGTGAATTGGTGCTTGGTACGGTAGGTGGCAGTTTTGAGTGTGTGATGACCGGGCTGACGACCATCAGTTCAGCCACAACGATGCTTGAAGGCGGGTTGGTGCTTGATCGGAATTTTGCCGTAGAAACTGTGGACTTTGAATCGCTTGAAAAATTGTATGGCGAGCTGAATATCAGCAGTAATGACAACAGCTACGACTGGGAGGCGACCGAATCTACGGGACTTTCTGAATTGCCGGCCTTCAGTGCCCTGACGGAAATCCACGGTAGTGTGATTATCAACAACAACGGCAATATGACAGAAGCCATCGGCTTAAATGCAGTAACCACTTTTGTTGGTGAAAAAATTTCTATCAGTACGTCGGGTCCCAA
Organism: Persicobacter psychrovividus; assembly: GCF_036492425.1. Classification (NCBI taxonomy): domain Bacteria; kingdom Pseudomonadati; phylum Bacteroidota; class Cytophagia; order Cytophagales; family Persicobacteraceae; genus Persicobacter; species Persicobacter psychrovividus. The sequence goes on along the minus strand of NZ_AP025293.1, from coordinate 614,583 downwards.
AACGCTGGATGTGATTTCAGTTTTTAATGAACTGACAGAAGTTAAAGCAAGTACTTATGGTTTTGCTGATGTGGAGGTTTTTGCTTACGCCAGCTGGTTCAAGAGTTTCTCCAAGCTTGAAAGAACGAACGACCTTCGCCTGGCACTTAAAGCTGTTCAGTTGGGTGGTGGCATCAGCAGTGTGCAAAATACCGCCAATGTTCGCCTGGATGGTTTCGAGGCCCTGAATACAGTAAGATACCTGAACCTTGATGCGGGAGATGTTACCGAATTCAATGCCCTTGGTTCACTCGACAGATTCCTTTCTTATGGCGATTACCTGTACCTGACCATGCCAAAAGATGAAAACGTAGGGCTTTGCTCGATGGAACCTATTTTTAATAAGATAAACAATGGTGATTTTGAGGGTGGAAACAAAAAGGCCACCTTCTCTTTCAACTGGGCGAATATGGAAACTCAAGAGGCCATCACACAGTTGTTGACACCTTGTAACGATTAATTTTAGTCGATTACGCTGAGGGGGAGGCTGACTCCCTTCCCCCTAATGTTGAGCATAGGGCTGGGGAATACCTAATGCTAATTTTTTCAACTCTTCCCCACTAAACATATAAGAATAAGGCAAGGAACAGCCTGTGGCGACCGTTTCTGAGCGTGCAGCAGGCCTCCCCGTTTTATTCTGCAGTGTTCCTAATTTCAGTTTACCTAAAAAAAAGATATTGATGAGAAGTTTATTGATGCTGGTAGCCTTGTGCTTACTGAGCAGTATAAGTTACGCCCAGTCCTTTACGGTCAAAGGGGTGGTTACCGATGAGGTAGGTGACCCGATCCCCGGAGTTAATGTGTTGGATATTGCCAATAACAACGGAACCATTACCGATGTTAATGGCCAATACCTGCTTCAGCTACCTTCCAATAGCATGGAGTTGCAGTTTTCCTTCGTAGGGATGGCGCCGCAGACCGTAGCCGTTGGCGGGCGGTCAGAAATTCATGTTCAGTTACAAAGTGCCATCACCGAGCTCGATAATGTGCTGGTGGTGGCCTATGGTACTTCCACCAAAGAGGCCTTTACAGGGGCCGCCGCTGTTGTGGATGAAAAAGTACTTGAAAACCGGCCAGTAACTTCTTTTGAAAAAGCCCTGCAGGGGACCACCCCCGGCCTGATGGTCAGCAGTTCTTCAGGGCAGCCTGGGGCAAGTGCTACCGTCCGTATTCGTGGAATTGGTTCACTCAGCGCAAGCAGTAGCCCGCTTTATGTGCTTGATGGCGTGCCGATGAGTGGCAGCCTGTCAGATTTGAACCCCAACGATATTGAAACAGTAACGGTCCTTAAAGATGCCTCCGCCTCTTCGCTATATGGTTCAAGAGCCGCCAATGGGGTCATCATGATTACCTCAAAGCGAGGGAAAAAGGGAAAAACCAACATCTCCTTCAACAGTCAGGTGGGGGTAAATCAGCGAATTTCCAACGGTTATGGCCTGATGAACTCCACGGATATTTATGAGCACAGCTGGCGCGGACTTTACAACCGTTCGTTGCTCGATGGCAACAGTGTGGATGCCGCACGGGCGCATGCACATGGGGCTGTTCAGGAAACCGTAGGCTTTAACCCTTTTGGTGTAGACCAACCGTTAGACAACAACGGAAAACTGATTCCCGGAACACAGGTACTTACCGATACCGACTGGCGCGACCAGGTGTATAAAAATGGCATCACCCAAAATCATAACCTGACCATCTCTGGCGGAAACGACCAAACACAACTTTACTTTTCTCTTGGTTATTTTGCCGACGATGGTACCGTGATCTCTTCCAACTTCAACAGGATCACCTCCAAAATCAATATCAACCACCGCATTAACGATGTCTTTACCTCGGGCATCAGAACGCAATTATCCTATTCCAAAGCGGCCCAGCCTCCCGGAGGTACTGGGGGCGCAAATCCTGTGCGATCAGCAGAGATCATCAACGCCGCCTCGCCCGTTTATAATCCCGACGGCAGCTACAACTGGGACAATAAAGCCATTTTCGATTTTAACCCTTTGGGGCTTGCCGAACTCGATCAGTATGGCTACACCTCAAAGGCCGTGATGGCCAACATGTTTATTCAGGCGGATTTCCTCGAACATTTCAATTTCAGATCAACGCTTGGGATTGACCAAACGGTGGAAAACGGACTGAGTTATTACAATCCATTCCATGGTAACGGGCGAGGTGTTGATGGTCGTTCGAGCAAAAGCAATTATGACCTCTTCACCTGGAACCTTTCCAATATCCTGACCTACCGACAGGAGTGGCAGGATCATCACCTCGAGGTGCTTGCCGGACAGGAGGCCATCGCCAGTCAAAGTCAGTTCCTGAGTGCCGAGGTAACCGGATTCGGGATTCCCAACCAGCCAGAACTCGGCTGGGGAGCGACGCCTCAGCAAGCCTACAGCTCCACCACCAGCTGGGCGATGGTGTCTTATTTGTCGCAAGCGAAATATGATTTTGCCGACCGCTACTTTCTGAGCGCAAGTGTACGTGCCGACGGCAGTTCCCGATTTGGAAGAAACCACCAGTTTGGGGTGTTTTATGCCCTCGGTGGTGCCTGGCGACTTATTGAAGAGGAATGGATGAAAGATATTTCCTGGATCAGCAATATGAAACTGCGAAGCAGCTACGGAACTTCAGGAAACAACAGCATTGGTAATTTCGCCTCTTATGGCCTCTATGGCAGTGGTGCCAATTACAACGGCATTTCGGGCATCAGCCCAATACAGTTGCCAAATCCCGACATTCAGTGGGAGAAAATTTCTGCTTTCAACATCGGGCTTGAAACCGCCTTTTTCAATAAACTGACTTTGGATCTTGAATATTACCATCGTCGTTCCGACGGGCTGCTGTTCAACAAACCCCTGTCAGCAGGAACCGGTTTCCGTTCCATCCTGACCAACCTCGGGGCAATGAACAACAGCGGTATTGAGGCGAGCTTGCAGTACACCATCGTCGATAAAAAAGACTGGTACAGCAATGTGGGTTTCAACATCTCGACCAACAACAATAAAATCCTCAATATTGAAACCGATCAGCTCGTTTCCGGCACCAAATTACTGGAAGCCGGCGGAAGCATTTATCAGTTTTATATGCGGGAGTGGGCAGGGGTGAACCCAGACAATGGCAAGCCGATGTGGTATGTAAATGCCCAGAGCGACGATAAAAAAGAAAACAGCAACCCTGCTTCGGCCTTCCGCGATCCTCATGGTTCTGGCCGTGAGGTTACCAGTGACTACCAGGACGCCGAGCGTGTTCGCCTTGGTACGGCACTGCCACAGTTTTATGGAGGATTGAACTACAGCCTGACCTACAAAAATTTCGACGTTTCCTGCTACTTCTATTACAGCCTTGGCGGGCAGATCTACAATAACGACCTGGCCACCAACATGCACGACGGTACCCAGCCGGGCTATAACCTGGCCAAAGAGGCCCTGAACGCCTGGACTCCTGAAAACAGGGATACCGATGTGCCCCGCTACGTGATCAACAACGAAGACGGCGGTGCACTGATGTCGAGCAGATTCCTTGAAGATGCTTCTTTTCTGCGCCTGAAGAACGTAGCGGTAAGCTACAATGTTCCTCAGCGATTGATTAACCCTTTTCACCTACAAAACCTGAAAATTTTCCTTTCGGGTGAAAACCTGTGGACGCTGACCAACTACAAGGGATTTGATCCCGAAGGTGCCATCAACGGAACCACCAACAATGTCATTCCCGGCGTGAAATCCATCACCATGGGCATTAAAGTAAGCTTATAAATGAGAATCTGATATGAGAACAAATATATTCTGGGTGCTTATCCTGAGCACTTTTTTCAGCGCATGTAGTCAGGATTTCCTGATGAGAGAACCCACCGAATCTATCAATGATGGGGATACTTTTGAACGCTATTACAGTGCCAAAGCAGCCCTGATCGGCGTCTATGATTTACTCAGTGCCCCCACTTTTGATGGCCTGTATTTGCCGATCACCAACGATATTATCGGTGAGGACGTTATGGTCAACACCGTCAATAACTGGAACTGGTTTGTACCCATTTATCAGTTAAACACATTACCGAACCACACTTACGTAGATTACCCCTGGCATCAGGGTTACCGCGTGATTCATGCCGCCAATATGGTGATTACCAATGTGGGCAATATCCCTGATGCTACCAATGACCAAAAAGCGCAAATGGAAGCAGAAGCCCGACTGTTGCGGGCCTATGCCCATTTACAACTGGTACAGCTTTTTGCCCCTGCCTACCATGTGGATCCGCAGGCGGAAAGTATCATGCTCCTGGATCGCGTATTGCAATGGAGCGAGGAGCCTATGCCTCGGGCAAGCCTATCGGATGTTTATGAATTTTTACTTCAGGACATTCAGGTGGCGATCGATCTTTTTGACCGCGTGGAGCAGGAAGACCAGTTGCAGGACCCTGCCTACATGAGTCAGCGTGCAGGATATGCACTCCTGGCGCGGGTAAATCTGAACATGCACCGCTGGGAAGAGGCCTTCGATGCCGCCAATATGGCGGTGGAAGATATGGAGCTCACCGATGGCATTGACCTGCTCAGGGGCTTCAACTTTCGCAATGCGGAAAGTATTTTTACCATCGCCTACACGCCACAGGACAACAATGTGTACATGACCATCCCTTCGTTTTACTATCCGGTATATGGCTACAGCTCTATGCGTGCCAATGAGGATTTCGTGAATATGTTCGCCAGTTCCGATCTGCGTGCCAATCAGTTTTATATGGAGGAGGAAATTGATCCTGACCGCCACCTGATCATGAAATTTCACCATAATGCCGTGGTGGGAAATGCCGAGCGTATTCCCATGCGTGCTTCGGAAATGGTATTGATTCAGGCGGAAGCTGCCGCAGAAATGGGCAACGACCGCAAAGCGCAGGATGCGCTTTTCCGTATTCAGCAACGTGCCGATCCTTCGGCTTTTCCGCCAACCGCAACAGGGCAGGAGTTGATCGACTTGATCTTGATAGAGCGACGCAAAGAACTGTTCGGTGAGGGCTTCCGCATGAGCGATATCAAGCGCCGTTCGGCCCCCTTTGTACGTGGAGGCAACCACTGGGTGAAGTTTGATTTCAGCCAGCAGGATGACGATTATTACAGAATGACCTTGCCTATTCCGCAGTCAGAAATTGACGCCAATAGCAATATCAGCGAATCGAACCAAAACCAGGGATACTGATGGGCAAACGGACAACATATATCAGACAGTGTGCCGCCTTGTTGTTGATACTGGGCGCGCTGATGGGCTGCCAGAAGCATGAAGACCCCATCAAGCTACAGCCCAATGCCGGGCCGAGCTTCGAGAATGTCGAAAGTGAACAATACCATGTGCAGCTGAATGCCGTGCCACTGCCTGCGGGTGTGGAGGGCACGTGGCAGTTGTTCATGGGGGAAAATGGCCATTTTGAGGACATCCACGACCCGAAGAGCAAATTTTTCGGCGAGCCAGGTGAGCAATATGTCATCGGCTGGCAGGCCGGGCATGGGGAAGCCTATCGGGTAGATGAAATCTCGGTCTCTTTCAAAAGCATGAACCCTCAGATGCTGCACCCGCAACCCGACAGCCTGAGTGGTAATATCTCGGTTTACCTCCATGCTGCTGAAGTGCGCTTTGGGGCGACAGGCCAATGGGAAGTTACCGAAGGGGCAGGCGGCCGAATTTTGCAGGCCGATTCGCACCGTGCCGAATTTATCGGGCGGCCACAAACCGCCTATACCGTAACATGGACAACCACCTATGGTTCCAAATCGGCAACTGTCAGCTGGCAGTTTGTAACCGATGAACTCAAGGCGGATGCCGGGGCAGACCAGCTCGATATCAAGGCCGGTACCGGTGAGGAGAAATATGTAACCCTTGAGGCTTTTCAGCCAGCAGGTAGTGCCGTTGAGTGGGCACTGGTGGGCGGCGAAGGCGGAAAGCTGATCAATAGCAATATCCCTTCCGCCTTGTTCAGTGGTAAGGCCGATGAACGCTACGAGCTTCAGTACACTGTTACTTTGGACGATCAGGTGTCGGTGGATACCGTCCAAATTCGCTTCCGTGGCAAATGGGGCATGTGGAAAGATGAACGTGACGGGCAAAGCTACCGCTTTATTGAGCACGATGGCATGGAATGGATGGCCGACAATTACAATTATGCCGCCTACCCGGGCGAAGGCTCCTGGGTTTATGGCTTTGGTTACCGTGCGGTGGTGGTCGATGGGCATGCCCTGGAAACCGAAGAAGATCGCAAAAAATATGGCCGGCTTTATCACTATCTCGCGGCGGTAGAATCTGCCCCGGAAGGCTGGCGAATACCGACGGTGGAGGAATACGAAAAGCTGATCAGTGATTTTGGCGGAGGCATTGCCGGAAAGGTTAACCTCGAAATAGGAGGGGCCTCAGGCATGGAGCTGCCTTTTGGTGGCGATTTTGAAATTAACAGTGGCACCGACCCTGCAAACCGGAATGTTTTTTCCGGTCAGGAAATCAGGGGGCACTTCTGGACGTCCAATTACGCGGAGAACTATAATTCCAACTACATCTTCATTGTCCCTCAGGGGCTAAATGAAGCTGGCATGGCGGTTTATCCGGTCGATTATTATATGTCCTCAGTGCGCTATGTGCGCGATGTTCAGTAAGGCTGGGCAGTTCAGTTTACTAAAAAAAAGGAAGATCAATGAAAAATATTAAATATATCGGAAGCCTTTGTCTGTTGGTATTGCTGTTCAGCAATGCTTTCGGGCAGGCGGCGCTTAGTCAGGAGGTGATCCCCGGCCGGATACGGATCAAGTTTAAGCCTGAAGCTATGGCCGAGCAGCCCAATTTGCGGATGAAGGCCAATTTTGACAAGCCATTACTCGGCATTGCCGCGGTGGATCAACAATCCCAGCAACAAAAAATTCACCAGCTCAGAAGGGTATTCCCCTATTCGCCAAAGCATGAAGCCAAGCACCAAAAGCATGGTTTGCACCTGTGGTATGAGCTGGAGTTTGATACAGAAACATCCCCGGAAACAGTCGTGAATGCTTATGCTTCACTGGCCGAAATCGACATCGCTAAACCCGTCTATCAAAAGGTGAACCTGGGTGAGCAAGCGGCTGTTCAGCGGGTTTTTTCTGCACAGGCCACTGACTCCCTGATGTTCAACGACCCCATGATATCACAACAGTGGGGTTATGAAAACGATGGGACCGTTGGGCTTGAAGGTTATGACATCGACCTGGCCAAAGCGTGGGCGAAGGTGTCGGGCAGCGCAGATATTATCGTGGCGATTGTCGATCAGGGAATTGATGTGCACCACGAAGACCTGAAGCAGAATATCTGGGTTAATGAGGTCGAGCTGTATGGCGAGGAGGGTGTTGATGATGATGGCAACGGATATATTGACGATATTTACGGGGTGAATTTTGCCTTCGGCGGACCGGTAACTGCCGGCGACCACGGTACGCATGTTGCCGGAGTGGTTGGGGCAATGTCCAACAACGGCCTCGGGGTTGCAGGTGTGGCCGGAGGAAACGGCGAACAGTCGGGCGTAAAGATGATCTCGAGTCAGGTTTTTGATAGCCGTGTGAATGGCGGGCGGAACTTTGCGGAAGCCATCGTTTATGGGGCAGATCAGGGTGCTATTATTTCTCAGAACTCCTGGGGCTATAATGTGCCGAACTATTTTGAGCCCGAAGTACTCGAGGCGATTAACTATTTTATCGAGGAGGCCGGTCAGTACGAGGGCAGCCCGATGAAAGGCGGGATTGTGATTTTTGCGGCAGGAAACAACGCCTCTGAAGCGGTGCGTTATCCGGGGGCTTTCGATCAGGTATTGGCGGTGGGGGCACTTGGGCCCGACGGACTGCCGGCACCATATACCAACTACGGAGACTGGGTGGACCTTTCTGCGCCAGGTGGAAACATGAGCCAGTATGGCAATGAGGGCGGGATTCTTTCGACCCTCGCAAGAAATAAATATGGGATGATGGAAGGAACGTCGATGGCTTGTCCGCAGGTTTCGGGCGTGGCAGCATTGGTGGTGGAGGCTTTCGGTGGAGAGGATTTTACCGCTGACCAGTTGCGCAGAATCCTTGAAGGATCGGTGAAGCGATTTGACTTTGACCATCAGGATAAATTTGGCAAGGGGGCATTGAATGCCGAAAGGGCTTTGCTGGACGATAACCGCGAACCTCCGTCAAGAATTACCGACCTGGGGGCAAAGGATATTTTCCATAATGAAGCAACCCTGACCTGGACGGTCCCAACGGATGAAGACCAGGTGGCGCCGGCGAACTTTTATCTCGCCATGTCCGACAAAGCATTTTCAGCGGCTGAATTTGATCAGCAGGTGGTTTACCTGATTGCCAACAATATTGATGGCGGGGAGACTTTTGAGCTGCAAATTACAGGCATGCTCAAAGAATCCCCTTACTGGTTTGCGGTGATGTCCGAAGACCGCTTTGAAAATCGCTCGGAGGTTTCCAACGTGTTCACCTTCACGACTTCCAAGCGCCCGAACTTCATGACCAACAAAACTCAGCTGAAGTTTGAAATTGATGTCACTGAGGAGGCCATCAAGCAGGAAACCATTACCTTTTCCAATACCGGCGACGGAATTATTTACTGGAATGCATCGGTAACAAACGAAACCGTTAATGCGATTACAGCGCAGGAGCAGCTGAGTCCGAAGGACTCAACAGCTTCAACAGCATCAAAGGCCTCCGTGGTATGGGTGCCGAAGGAGCAACCACAGGCCGCTTCAGCAGCAGTGACCAACGCAGGTATGCCTGCCACCCGTGAACTTGCGGCTGGCGAGGCGCCGATTCCCACCGACCACTGGAAAGGGGACGTAACGGAATTTGTGGCAGGGGTTTCCTTGCAAAACAATACCTATCCTACTTATATGGCAGGTACAGGAGATTTGAGTGCGGGGCTGATTTTCGCTACCCGATTTGATATTCCCTGGGATTATACCTTCAACCTGACACACGTCGAGGGCTTGTTCTTTTTGGACGAATGTCCGGAGCCTATTGTCATAGAAATTAAAAAAGGCGGAAGAAACGATTTTCTGTCGGCAGAAACAGTTCGCCTGCAGGAATACTATCCGGATACCTTCGACACCTTCCAGTTTTACCGCATGCCATTGTATGAACCATTGCGCATCGATGAAAATGAATCTTTCTGGGTGGTGTTGCATTTCCCTTCTGCCATGCGCTATCCGTTGGCCATGCAGACCGACCCTTATCCGTATCTCGACGAAATCCGCTATTCAGATAATAACGGGCGCTCCTATAAGGTCATTACGCAGCTGAGAACTCGCCCATCGGTACCGGTAATCTCTGCGCTCAGCACCGGCGATTATGGCGCCTTTGTGTTCCTTGATCCAACGCAGGGCGCAATCCGAAACGATCAGGAGCAACAGGTAACGGCAACGATTGACGCCCACCAATTGCCCAACGGTCCGCATATTGCCTCCATGGGAATTTTCACGAACGACATCCACAAACCGATACAGAACATTGAAGTATTGCTTGAAATCAGTGGGCAACAGGCCGCCATTGATCCGGCCTTCCGTTTTGAGGAAACCGTGTTTGCGCATCAGGAAAACCTGGTGGAAATTGAGGTGGAAAATACCGGACTCGACAAACTCACCATTACCGGCCTGACGGACCGAGAAGGCAATTCGCTCGCCATCGTGAAGGAGCCTTACGACCCAGAGTATATTGCGCCAAAAAGTAAAGGCTTGCTCCGCTTTCAGTATACCGCTCCTGATAAGGGATTGTACAGTGAGCAGTTGCAAATTCAGGCACTGGAAGGGGAATTTAATATCAATGGGCAATTTATGGTCATCGATAACCCCACTGCTGACATCCGATTTGAAGTCCCTCAGCTTACCCTGAATGGTGGGGAATCCGGGCAGCTTGAATTGCAGATTGAGAATACCTCAACGGCTGATTTTAAGTATGATTTTTCTGTTTATGACGATCATCAGCTCAGAATGGGCGTTATGCCCCGTGCCCTGACTTACACCATGACCGTGGAGGAAGATACAGCAAGTATTGACCACTGGAAAGCATGGAAAAACTATGCAACACACTATACCCCTGACAGCGTGGCCTTTGATTTCGAAATCGGGATTGATTTTCCTTTTTACGATCAGGTCATCAGGGGAGTGGACATCAATCAGCAAGGGAAACTGGTGGCCTTTACCAATGTGGAAATCAAAGGGCTGGACTTGGATGGTTCCTGGATTATCATCACTGATGTGTACCATGAAGCCCTCGGTATGGAAAGCAGATTCCTGATTGAAGGGGAGATTTATGATGGGCTTGAGAATGGTATCAGGGTGGTCGGTCATGTGGCATTTCAGGTTTCGCTGTTCGCAGATGGCACCATTAAGTACCACTACGTGGACATTGAAGATATGCAGGCGGTTGACGGTATCGGTTACAGCTTTGGTATCCGAAGCCTTGCCTGGGAGAAATTCATGAATTATACCCACGAGGAATACCCACTCAGGAATGGGAGTGTGGTTACTTTTACACCCAATGAAAAAGTATCGGTTATTCGTCAGTTAAGCGCGAAAAATGGGGTCGTGGCACCCGGCGATGTGGCTTCGCTTTCGGTACTCGTGGACCCCGGAAGGGTGAATGTGTGGCAGGGAGACTATACGGATACCTTGCTGGTGGCGACCAATGGCATTCCTGATTTGCAAAAAGTACCCTTTCAGGTAAAAGTGAACGGGCAGGCGGATTTAAAACTGCCTTCTACCATTATTGTCGAGGAGGTGACCACGCAGGTACCGGCCCTTGATTTTATTGAAATTGAAAATAACGGATCGTCGGCTTTATGGCTGACAGCAGTAGCGTCCACAAACGAGGAGGTCGCGGCGCTGGTCAGTGAGCAGGCACTCGAAGATCATATTGAAATTTTGCCACACAGCAAATGGGTATTGCCCGTGGAGGTCGATGCCCTTGAAGTGGGGGATTTCTCTGCCCAAATCGATTTGTCGTTTTTGGTGAACGGCCAACAGCAAACCCACACCGTTACCGTGGGAGGAACCGCCAAGCCAGACCTCACCTACACCTGGGCATTTGGCGAAGCGAATGAACTGGAACTTGAGGGCGATGGCGATTTCTCGATTCCTTTTCAGCTGACCAACCATAGCGCCACCGACAGCCTGCGCTTTACCATCAGTGGAGCACTGTTTGGCGTGGTGGAGCCCGAAGCAAGCTCGGCAGACAGCAGCCATTTTGAACTGAAAGCCGATGGTTACCGATGGTTTAACAGCCAAGAGGGCAATGCTTTTCACCGTTGGGTGGACATTTCCCTGACGGGAGAAAAATTGGATTTTGAGCCTGGGGAAAGTTATGAAATTGACCTGCCTTTCAGTGGGAAATTTTTCAATCAGGAATACCAAAAACTGTGGGTGAGCCATACGGGTTTTGCCAGCTTTATTGAACCTGATTTTGCAAATGAACGATTTGGTTTTGAGACGGGCGACGATCTGCGTGCCATGATGGCGCCTTTCTGGAGTCAGATTATTCCGCATGAATCGGAAGGTGGTTTGTTTTTGCTTCAGCAAGAAGACCGATTGATTTTGCAATGGCATAATTATGTGGCCGACCCGATGGCCTACGGTGCGGAAGGGGTAGCGACATTCCAGCTCGAAATCCTTGCCTCAGGACAAATATTCTTCCATTATCTTGATATTGAGGAGTGGAAAGGCCTGATCTGTATTGGTCTTGAAAGCCCTGACGAGCAATTTGTTCTTGCTGATGAGAAAGCCATCATTGTCCAGTATTCCGAGGCGAAAAACAACACTTCCTTCGCCATCAGCCCAGCATATCATGGGGAATTACCTGCCGGGCAGACCGCCGATTTTACCCTTGCAGGGCAAGGAAACAGGGTATTTGAGTCTGGCCATGCGCAGGATAGCCTGTGGATGATGACCAACAGCATCCGTTTAAAGGAAGCCCACCTCGGCTATGGCTTTAACTATACCGGCGGGCCGATCTTGAACACACTTCAGGAGATTGAGCTCGGAGAAATATTCTATTATGACCCGGCGAAAAAACGTCAGCAGGTGGTCTTCAACAATACCGGACACGAGGAATTGCGCATTACACACCTTGTGATGGAAGGACCGGACGCCTCGAAATTCTATGATGAAGAAGGGCAGCCGATGGTCATATTTCAGGGGGAACTGGTGAAATCCATTGCCGTAGCTCCTGGGGCGAGCACCACGATTGAAGTGGAAATGGAGCAACGTACCACGGGGATGCTGAACGCCAAACTGCAGGTGCGAGGAAACGTGGAGGCGCAGGAAATTCTGATGAACGGAGAGGTGAAGATGCCTCCTGTGATGAATTGGACCGCCACGCCACAGGTTTTTGAGGTGAACAGTACGGAATCGGAAACCTATGATTTTTCCATCAGTAATGAGGGAGAAGGCCAGCTCGATTATCAGTTGAAAGTGCTGAAACTTCCTGAACAACCCGAGGAAAGCATGCCCAATGTGGTGGAAGAGATTGGGCAGATTGCATTGGAAAGTCCCGTCGCGATATACTCGCAGTCGTATGACCATAAAAGCTTTGCTGATGGCTATTTCAGACAGCTTACCGAGGCTACGCCGCAGATTTTCGCTCAGCAGAATTTTGCCCCAGAAGGGGGACTTACCATCACGCATATTGCTTCGCAAAACACTTTTGTGGCCGTGAATGAATACGTGCAAATTCAGATTTATTTCGACGGCGATACGCCCGATGAAGGCACACTGATGTATCAACAGGATTATGTTATTGATCAGGTGATTGATGAACAGTGGGTGTATTTTGCATTGGAGTCTCCATTGCTTGTGCCGGAAGGTCAGTCTTACTACATCATCATCAGACAGCCGAGAGGCGAGGAGCGTGGTTATCCAAAATATATCGGTTATGATTTCGCTCCGGATTACGATTTGCTCGACCATAGCTTTTTTGGGATCAATACTGGAAATGGAGAGGTCGTATGGAACCGACATTCGGATTTTGAGCCTTATAATAATTATAAATATTACTATAAGTTGCGGGCTTTGTCGGCAGGGGAACCTGGTCATTGGCTCAGTCCTGATCCGGCCGTAGGGCAGATTGAGGGTGGAAGCCAACAGCAAATTTCCGCCACCATTAAGGGCAACAAAGGGGTGAGTGGCCGCAATTCGGCGGTACTCTGGATCTCTACCAACGACGATCATCGTGCTTCTGAATTTATGGCGATGGAAATGCGTCTAAATGCCGCACCGGTCATTGAATATCGCCCAAATCAATATGAAGATACCTTGCGCATGGTGGAAACAGAGCGAAAAGTCTTCAGCTACCACTGGAAAGACCTTGAAGGCGACCCCGTAACGGCGCAGGTGCTGCCTGAGTCTATTCCTGAATCTGTGGAAGCGATTTTTGAAGTAACAGGGAAAAATACGGCACAGCTTGAGGTGCTCACCGAATATGAAAGCGAAGGGCTGTACAAGTTTGTCACGGAGTTTCTTGACGACAAGGGCAACAGGACGGTGGATACCCTCTTGCTGCAAGTGGAGCACAAAAACCGTCCGCCAGTTATTAACCCCGATTATAAATATATTACCATGAACCTTGCCGGCAATTCAGCGCTGTCGTTAAAGGTGTCCGATTTGTTTGAAGACCCGGACGGCGACCCTATTCAGGTGTTCAGTGGCAACTATCATCCAGATATTGTGGAGATGAGTTACGGCACGGAAATTATCGGTTTGCATGCCCTGAAAGAAGGGACAGCGGTGCTCGTGTTTGCCGCCGATGACATGAAAGAGGATGGGATCGTCTTTGAATTTGTTTATGTGGAGGTGATCAACGACCCCAATGCGGGCAATGGAGAGCTCGACGGTTTTGAACGTCAGCGCGAGGAACTGGAGCAGTCGGGGCAGGAAACGCTCATGTTCCCTAATCCGGCGCGCGATCAGAAAGTCAACCTGTTGCTTAAGCTCGATACCGCAGGGGAGGTTACCGTACAATTTTACGATGCCGCAGGGCGCATGATGTTGCGCAGACAAAAGCATTTTGCCAAAGGCGGTGTGCAGTCAATGCAAATGGACATTTATGGTTTACAGACAGGCCTCTATCGGGTGCGCGTGGTGCACCATGGCAAGCTGCTGAAATCATCCGCACTGTTAGTGCAATAAGATCCTTTTTTTTTAGTAAACTATGGTTGACGAGGCTGAGCATTTGTACGCTCAGCCTCTTTTTTTGTGCGCCGTGCATGGCGATTAACTAATCGGTGCAAGTCCGTAAATAACGTACACTTTCCCTATAGACACTTTCATCAAAAAGAAGCGTAAAGGGGCTTTGAATTTGCGATATCCGATCTTAGAAATAAAAGAATCTTTGGACAATACTTAAATCGTGTAATAATCAGGGATTGCCCCACTGGAATTATGGCTGAAAGTTGACTTTTTTCCGGATGGTTTTCATCACGCGGCAGGGAAGTTCAAGGGTAAAATGTGCACCTCCTTCAGGGTGCCGCTGAACAGCGATCGATCCGCCATGTAAGGCTGCATATTTTTTAACAAAGTGGAGACCCATTCCTGTTCCTTTGGTGTTTTCTGCATTTTTTGCCCGGTAAAAAGGCTGAAATAAATGCTGCATCGCTTCTTCTGAAATGCCGATACCATAATCCCGGACTCCCAGCTGAACCTTCGACGCATGGTATTCAAGGTGCAGATCAATGGCTTCTTCGGAATATTTCAGGGCATTGTTAAGCAAATTGACAATGATATGCTCCATCAGGTAAGCATCAAATTCAATGGTTTGTGCAGTGCCCACCACCTTGAAACGGATGCGAGCGCAGTCTTCTGCGGCATAGCGGCGCTTGAGAAGATCCTCAATAAAAGCCGGGAAATCCTGCTGTTGCAGGTACAGGTTGATTTCTTCTGTTTCCATCTGCCCGTAATCAAGTAAGCGTTCAAGCATGCCTTTCAGTGAACCGACAGCCTCAAACACCTGATTGAAACGCGGCTGATAAATGGGGGCGTCTTCAGGCGTTTTTTCTGTTATCTGATATTGAATGAGCTGATTGGCAGAATGGATGGTCGTTAGGGGTGTTCTGAACTGATGAGATACCATAGTAATGAAATCAGACTTCATTTTGTTGAGTTCATATTCTTTATTCAGGGCGAGAATCAGTTGTTTTTCATATTTCTTTTGATCTGAAATATCCTGAATAATGAGCTGAAGGTAGGGTTGCTGTTGGGCATCAAAATATTGCTTTTGATTGATCCGTACGCAATGTGCAGACCCGTTGATGTATAGTTTTCGCTCGGAAATAACCTCCGCTTGCTGCTGATTCACCAAAGAGTACAGCAACTGATGCGCCTCTCCTTCGGGCAAGTTACGGAGAATGGTTTTGGAGGCATCACTAACGTAACTGAGTTTTCCCAAAGCATCTACCTGCATAATGATGAAATCATTCTCCACCGAATGTAGCAGCTGTTGCAGGTGTTTGTTAATGGCTTTTAGCGCATTGCTTTTTTTATAATCCTGCTTTTTAAATAGCCATAAAGCCACCGAGGACATCAGGTTAAGGTGGATAATTTGCAGCGCCCGAGCATTAAGTGGGGCGAGGTTTTCAGGAGAGATATCCGTATGGTAAATGTTAAAAGCACAGGCCAGGGCAACAAAAATATTACAGAAAATCAGGTAAAAGAGGTGGTGCCCTTTTTCCAACAGGTTAAAATTGACAATATGGAAGAAAATAATCAGGATAGGCCCAGGCCCATTGACACCACCGACATGGAAAAAGTCAGTATAGAAAATCACCAGTTCCGCCGAGATGAACAAAATCAGGGCCATAGTGTATTTTCTCCGGAAACGGTTTAAATAATAGGCGATCATCACCGTTGGGGCGATGTAAGAAAAAGTAAGAAAGTATATTTTTGGAAGCTCCAATTGTTGGTATAAACTTAAATCCACCACGGCAACAATGACGGCCAGAACAGACATGGCATTCAGTGTGCGTTGCCCAAGGGTGAATGTTGAGGCAGGTCCCAGTATTTGCGTGATGTATTTATTGAAAGTGGTAGTCATGAGAAGGTAGAAAGTCAAAAAAGGTTGTGGTAGTTAAAATATTGAATATCAGTCATTCAATCGTTCAGTTAATTAATAAAAATATTTTTAATCCCCCTGCTGAAGTAGAAAAATTAATTTCATATCAAATAATTTGTGCGTAATAAAATAAGATAGAAAAGGCGTAGTTACGCCAATAAAAAGCATGATTTCTACCAAAAAATCGACAGCCTACTGTACATGTACCTTCAGCATATTAGCCTCAATGGCGCTTTTTCATTCGCCTCGGGTGAAAACCCGTGGTAAAATTAGGAATGACTAAATATTATTTGGCAATCAAAATTGACATTGGGTTGTGGGAAAGCTCAAAATCAACACCTCACAATAGGGGCGAGTTTCTGCTGAGGGGAGTAGTGTTGCCGGTTATTTTTTGTTGGGCATGCGACCCGAATTTGGCGGTTTATACGAGCGGCCTCTTCTTGAAATATGGTCATGGGCAATCCTTTTTTCAGCGGAAACCGAATGCAGGAACAGCAGCATGTAGCGGTCAAGCTTTCATGCCCGATCGCGTAATAATTAAATATTATTTTTGTAAGAAGTTAATCTTTTTGTCGTTCGCCATGCACTTTTTTAAGGGTTATTTTTCTGAAATATTATATTTTAATGATTGTTAAATCTGAAATGTTGTATCTTTTTAATGGGTGCTTTTGCGTGGCGTCACCTGATCGGTGGCGCTAATCAATATGAAATAAAAATTTTATTTTTTATTTACTTTATTTATCAAATGATTATTTGTTCTCTGTTAATCAAATGATTTGTAAAAATATGGTGATTCAAATAGTCGGTAAGCGAAGTTCTTTGTTCTTTATCTTCTAACTTATTGTACTATTTGAGTATATATCTTTGTTTGAGGTGATACATAGTGATTTAAATATTATAATATGGAGTCTTTGATGTATATTTTTCGATATGAATTTCCATGTATATTCATTAATTTTATGTATCAAACGATGTGGTTTTTAGGTTTTGCGTTTTGGTAAACGGTTGATGTTAAGCGTTTTCATGTAGCCTGTTTTATGCGCTATTGATCACATTGTAATCTCAAACTAAACTTAAATGTAAGGATGAAGAAACTTATTACCGTCTTTTTTATCATGCTTTACGTATCCCTTTCAGCCTATGCACAACGACAGGTTACGGGGGCCGTTTCAGCCAGTGATACCGGAGAGCCGATACCGGGTGTTAATGTGCTGATCAAGGGCAGTGGTACAGGAACAATTACCGATTTTGATGGGAAATATACCCTTTCAGTTTCCGATGATCAGACCCTGCAGTTCTCTTTCATCGGTATGCAAAGCAAGGAAATATTGGTGGGCAATCAGTCGACGATCAATGTGCAACTCGATGCCGACGTTACCGAGCTCGATGAGGTGATGGTCGTGGCCTATGGTGTGGCCAAGAAAAGCGCCTTTACCGGTTCGGCTTCTTTTGTGGATGAAGAGCGTATCCAGACCGCACAGGTGACCAACGTATCGAATGCCCTGCAGGGAACCAGTTCTGGGGTGCAGGTAATTTCGGCTTCCGGTCAGCCGGGGGAGTCGGCGAGCGTGCGTATCCGTGGGGTGGGTTCGATCAACTCGGGCAGTGATCCTTTATATGTAGTCGATGGGGTTCCTTTTGACGGCGACCTTTCTTCGATCAACCCAACGGACATCAAGTCGATGACGGTAATGAAAGATGCGGCTTCGGCGGCGATCTACGGTTCACGTGCAGCCAATGGTCTGATCATGATCACCACCAAGTCCGGCCTTTCGGGTACGGAGCCAAAGATCAATATTCGTTCTACCATGGGGGTATCAAGCCGTGCGGTCAAGCCTATCGAGCGCCTGGGTACCAATGATTATATGGAATTGAAATGGGAAGCGATGCGCAACGGTTTCATGGACAATGGACAGGATGCCGCAACAGCAGCACAAAATGCATCTAATGGTTTGATCGGAACGATTGGCATCAACCCTTACGGTACGGCAAACCCTCAGCCCGTTGGTGTGGATGGTCGCCTGAAGGATGGTTTGAACCCGCTATGGGATGACAACTGGGACGAGGCCGTGATCGGTTCGGGCAAGCGTTATGAAACCAACCTGAGCATTAACGGTGGATCAAAGCGTACGCAGTATTTCCTTTCGGGAAGTTATTTGAATGAAAGCGGTATGATGCTTGGTTCAGGCTTCGAGCGTTTCACCACCCGTCTGAAATTGACCAACAAAACCACCAACTGGCTGACGACTTCCTTGAACCTAAACTACGCTCGTTCGCAGCAGCTGTTCAATGACAGTCAGGACAGTAACGTCGGCAACGGAGCAACTTATGGCTTGAACATGGCGAGCTTCTACCCAATTTACCAGCGCAACCCGCAGGACGGTAGCTTTATCACGGATCGTAACGGCAATAAAAAGCTTGACTTTGGTACTTACCGAACAAGTTCTTACGCCCGTACCAACCTGATGGGCTCGATCCCAATGTCGGTTAATGAGCGTAACCGCGATTTGATCTCGGTGCGTGGTAGTGCGGATTTCGATATCGCTGAGATGTCTGATAAGTTATCATTCCTGAAAGGTCTGAAATTCAAAACAAGCTACAATACGGACATCAGTTTCAGAAATAACCACACTTATACACCTGCCTTTCTTGATGACCCATACAGTGACCTTGACGTCATTCAAAACCTGCAAAGCACCTCTGCTTCGCGCTCAAATCAGCTGACCCAAAGTTATACTTTCAACAATGTACTTTCTTATCAGCTGGACAAAGGCCAGCACAGTATTTCGGCAATTGCAGGGCAGGAAATCTATGCTTATAAATACACTTACAATTATGGTTCGCGGAGTAACTTCCCCGTAGCCGGTGTGCAGGAGCCTTCTTTTGGTTCGCAAATTGGCGACTATACCGCTTACACTGACTATTATTCCCTGGCCTCTTTCTTTGGGCGTGTGGAGTACAGCCTGAGTGAAAAATACAACCTGTCGGTTTCTTACCGTGCCGATGGTTCTTCCCGTTTTCATAAAGACAACCGATGGGGTAACTTCTGGTCTGTGGGTGGTGCATGGAACATTTCCAAAGAGGATTTCATGGATCAGTTTACTTTCCTCGACAACCTGAAGCTGAAAGCCAGTTATGGAGCACAGGGTAATCAGGATATCCGTACCGAGAGTGGCTCATCCATCTATTACGCCTATCAAAACCTTTACGCCGCCGAGCGTATCGGAAGCTCTTCGGCGGTAACAATTTCCCGTTTGGCCAACGACAACGTTACCTGGGAAACCAACCTGAATGCCAATATCGGAATGGACTTCGGCATGTTCGAGAACCGCTTGCGTGGTAACCTGGAATGGTTCCAGCGCAAATCAAAGGACTTGATTTATGAAATGCCATTGGCACCATCGACCGGTTTTACGGGCATTATTTCCAATGTAGGGGAAATGCGTAACCGTGGGGTAGAGTTGGAATTGAATGGGACTTTGATCGATAAGAAAGACTTCAGCTGGAACCTTGGCTTCAATGTTACCCATTATAAAAATGTCATTACTGACTTCCCAATTGAGGAAGGGGTGATTTCAGGTACTAAGCGTCTGATGACTGGCGATGATCGTTATGCTTTCTACCTGCGTGAATTTGCAGGTAACTCCCAAATTGGAGAGCAGCTGTATGATCGCAATAACGATGGTGACATTGTGGAGGCCTCTACGCCTAACCCTGGAGGTTTGCCGACTTGGTACCTGATCGATGAACAGACTGGCGAGCGATATAAATCCACCAATTACAATGAAGCCGACCGTGTGAACGCTGGCAGTGCCTTGCCTGATTTCTTTGGTGGGGTGAACACCAGCCTGCGTTACAAAAACTTCACCGTAACGGCCTTATTGTCTTATTCGGTAGGCGGGAAAATCTATACCGGAGGCGAGTACACCACTTTCTACGGAACAGGAAGTGTCAATGCCAGACCATGGGCAGTGGATATGCTGAACCGATGGACACCAGACAATCAGGATTCCGATTTGCCTCGTCTGACTACCAGTGCACCAGCCAATGGCTTTACCGCACAATCAACCCGCCACCTGTACGATGCTTCTTATGTACGTCTGAAAAACCTGAACATCACTTACGCTTTGCCGGAGTCGCTGATCAACAGACTGAGCATGTCCGCATGTAGTGTCTTTGTTCAGGGAGAAAACCTGTTCACTATTTTTGGTGTGGACGGCATTGATCCTGAAACTGGTGGGCTTGAAGGTGTTACGGGCTACCGTTACCCAGCAGCCAAAGTGATCTCGGGTGGTATCAACCTTTCATTCTAATCTGTAATCAATCATGAAAAAAATATTTCTAATGTTAGGCATGGCCGTCCTTTTTTCGGCCTGCGACAATTTTCTGAGCGTTACCCCACCACGTTACATTACCGATGATAATATGGCAGGTGAGGGTGGTGAACTTACCCCTTCTTACTACTTAGGCGCCTATTATTCTCTGACGGATTGGTTTATCTCCTATGCTTACCCAGGCTACAAGTCCATCCAATTGGCTTCTGATGCCCTGGGGCAGGATGTGGTGGGCTCTGATGGTATTTATGGTGGCGTTACCAGAGAGTACAAATACTTATCGACCGACAATTTCACGAGTTCGGTACCACGCCGATTCTGGCAGTATTACTTTAAATCCATTGCCACCTGTAACAACGGGATTCAGCAATTCGAAACGGCGGCCTATGAGTCGCACAGGGAGGAATCCAAGATCACTTATGCGCAGCTGTTAGCTTTGCGTTCTTTCGCCTATCTCGATGTCGTTCGTTTTTGGCAGGCAAGCTATGAGCAGGCGGCAGACCTCGATGTTGCGCCGATTTACGAACAAATCGTGGATGCTGAAACGGGGCGTGAAGGCATGCCTCTTTCTACCGTAGCGGAGGTTTATGATTTTCTGATTGATGGTTTGGAACGTTCGGTAAACATCTTTGAAGAGGTGGACTATAACCGATCGTCCAAGGCGATGATCAACAAAAATGTGGCGGCAGGAATCCTGGCACGTGCTTATCTGACCCGCGGGACAAAAGCGGACGGATCAGGGGTAAAAGCCGATATGGACAAAGCGGCAAAGTATGCGCGCATGGCGCAGGAAGGCATGTCTTTGATGAAACCTGAAGAATTTTTGGCGGGCTTTAATGAAGACTCCAATCCAGAGTGGATGCTTGATTTACCACAGTCTGCAGACAACAGCGACATGAGTTATATCTTCCATTATATGGATACCCGCAGTAATGATGGGCGGGCGTATTACAAGTCGGCTTTACCTGATCCATACTTCAGGAATCTGTTTGATTATGGCAATGGATTTGATACTTCAGATGTGCGTTTCCAACTTTTTGAAGTGCCAGATTCTACGGGTGCTCCTCGTGTGCAGAATGCTTTGAAATATACCAAGTTTAAGTTCCGTGATTCTGAGCCAACGGGCGACATCGTTTATATGCGCGTGGCGGAGATGTTTTTGATCGAGGCCGAAGCTGTTTTGCGTGGAGGACAAGCTGAGCGTCCGGCATTGGAGATCATCAATGAATTGCGTGCAGCCCGAGATGCCTCACAGGTAAGTACTGTTGATGTTGATTTTGTGCTGAAGGAGCGCCGCAGAGAGCTGTGGGGTGAAGGCGAAGCCGGTATCTTTGATATTAACCGTACGCAGGCAACCGTTCACCGAAAAGTGATCGATCAAAAGGATTTCGAAGATTATCTCGGAATGGTAAAAGACAGTGTATTGACAAGGGGGCACCACATCCTGTCTTACCCTGATCGTTCGCCAGTCGGCAAAAGCAGTCATTATCACTTCTTCCAGATTCCTGAGCAGGAAGTGTTGAACAATCCAATGGTGGAAGGGCAGTTGCCAAGACTATAAGCCATTAATCAGTAAAGAATCTAAAAATCCCCTCATGAATGGATCGTGAGGGGATTTTTTGTATCCTAAAATCCGTAAGTCATGGAAATTTCGGGAGTGGATTGATGAGGTTGATCCTGTCTATTATTTGGGGACTATGCTCCAGTCGTTCCAAGCGGGATGCCTGAAAACAAAGAAAAGTCCTGAAGGTATCAAGCCCGTAAAAGTGCGCGCTTAATTTTTGATCTGCATGCCGATATCAATGGTAACATAGGCTATTTTATTATTTCTCTGCAGTGTAACTTCAATTTGCCCATACCACCATACATACGCTTCACTGCCATCATTGGGCAACTCCACAGAATCGTTGTTTACAATCAGAAGGTCCATAGCTTCCTGTTCATTACTGGCAGGGTGTGCGGTATAAACGGCCTTTTTTTCGATATTTACAACATCGTATTTTTCCTGTTTCAGTTTTTTGAGCAGCTGTGGATTGCTGCCGTCATTCTCAAGGCTTTCAATGATGATGGCATTAATTTCGCCATCTTCTAAAATATTGCTGCCGTCGCTGATCTGTGCGGCATCAGGAATACAGTAATCCCCTCCGATTGCCCAGTCAAATTTTTCAGCATTTCTATTGTTGGTTTTATCGGCACATTCAATTGTGGCATAATCGATCTCAAACTCCTGATCAATCGGATTTTCGGCATTATTGGAACAGCCCAGGCATGCCATGACAGCAAAGGCTGAAATAAGTGATTTATAAGTCAATGTCTGAATGGTTTAGGTTGATGGTTGATTTATGTGTTGTAAAGTTATTTATTTCCATGAAAAAATGATGACTGAAAACGATATATATCATCGCCCTTTTACCGGATCAGTCGGCCGAAAATATCACTCAAAGGGGAGGAGAAAGCCTTTGTGAACCGTGAAATTCATTTGGATTGGGCAATAGCAAGAGAATTATACTTAAAAAAAGTGCTCCTTGAGCCAAAGGGTGCTAAATTGAATTTATTTTTTAACCACAGAACTATACATTCCATGAGATGGTCGTTTTTAATTTATATTGCCATAATTGTGGCCTCAGGCTGTAAGCCTGCAGAGAAAAGCCAGGCAACAACCTCCACAATCTCCACAAAAGCACGGTCGGGCAATCCCATTTTCGAGGGTTGGTATGCTGATCCGGAAGTGGCGATGTTGGATGGGAAGGCATGGATTTTCCCTACCACTTCCACCAAATACAAGCAGCAGGTTTATTTCGATGCTTTTTCATCCTCGGATTTGGTGAACTGGACCAAGCACGAGCGGGTTTTGGATACCACCAAAATTACGTGGGCAAAACAAGCCATGTGGGCGCCTTCCATCATTGAAAATCAAGGGAAGTATTTTCTGTTTTTCTCAGCCAATGATATTCAGAAGCCGGGTAACTTTTTGTACAAGGAAGACGATCCGATCAATCATTTTGGTGGCATAGGCATTGCTGTGGCCGACCAACCTGAAGGCCCTTACAAGGATTACCTCGGCAAGCCACTGATCTCCGATTTCCACCATGGCGCACAACCGATTGATCAGTTTGTTTTCAGGGATGATGATGGTCAGCACTATCTCTTTTATGGCGGATGGAAGCACTGTAACCTCGGTAAGCTCAGCTCCGATTTCAAGACCGTTACTCCCTGGGAAGATGGGCAGCTGTTCCATGAAATTACCCCTGAAAATTATGTCGAAGGGCCGTTTATGTTCAAGCGTAAAGGAAAATACTATTTGATGTGGTCCGAGGGCGGATGGGGCAACGGCACCTACCAGGTGGCTTATGCGATTGCCGACCACCCGACGGGTCCTTTCAAACGGGAGGCTACGATTCTTTCTTCTGATGAAAACATGGCAACAGGAGCAGGGCACAACTCCGCCTTTTGCGCACCGAATACCGATGACTGGTATATGGTTTATCACCGTCGTCCGATCCCGAACGAAGACCGTGATCACCGCGTAACCTGCATCGACCGCATGTATTTTAATGAAGACGGAACGATCAAGCCGATGGTCATGACCCGGGAAGGGGTGGAGGCCATCAAGCTCATTACTGCTGCCGTTTCCCAATAGGGACTGAAAAGTTGATCACTCAAAGGAATCAATAGCCAAAAGCAGGAAGAAATCACTCTTCTGAAAGATAAAATACCATTTATAAATCGAGATAAAAGCCCTGAAATAGCCCTGTTTCGGGGCTTTTTTTGTGGTTTAAAGGATTGATTGTTAGTCTTTAGTTGTCTTGTTTATAAATCAAAAGACTTTAAAAAATTCGAGAAGTGAATTTCGTTGCGCATGATGCATATTTGTGAAGACAACAAGGCGCATTTTTTTATGAAAAACTTACTACGAATATTATTTTTGACATGTCTCGGACTGTTCGGTGCTCAGCGGCTGAGTGCTCAGGTGGAGGTCCTTGGGCTGGGGTTTGGTGGTTCATTGATGGACTACAAAATTGATCAGACCGGTAGAACATGGGTGGGCGTCGATGTGTCGGGCCTTTATTATAGCGACGACCGAGGGAAGCAGTGGCACCTGGCCAACAACCAGCCGGTGAATGAACATATTTCCGAAATTTTTGTGCACCCCGAAGATCCCAACCTGGTGATCCTTGGTGTGCGTGGTGGGATTCTTCGTTCAGAGGACCGGGGACAAAGCTGGGAGGATGTCCGACAAGGGTTGCCAGATCATGTTCTGACGGGCAAAATGTCGATCGCCATTGTATCGATTTGTACAGACCCTTTTAATACTGATATTTTATATGCTGCCATGGGTGACCGCCGCGAGGCTTCAAAGGTCGGGATGGATTCCGGAGAAGAGAAATACGGACGAGGGCTGATTTTCAAGTCTGAAGACCGGGGTAAAAGCTGGATCAACCTTCGGGAAGAGTACAGTACCAACATTCCGGAAATGGCCAATATTTTTGCGATAACGGCCTCCAATCAGTTTGAAGGAACATTGTTTGCTGCCAGTAGCCGAGGACTTTACCGTTCGCAGGATGCTGGATTGTCATGGCGACGAATGAGCCGCCTGCCGCACCAAAAGGTGCTCAATGTGGTGCTTGACCCACGGGACAACAACCGTGTTTTTGTGACCATCGACAGTGAAGCGAATGGCTACGGGGTATATTTTTCGGATGATTTGGGCAACACCTGGGAGGCACGGAATAATGGCTTGCCCGAACGACACAATGGTCAGCCCATTCAGCCATACCATTTACTGATGAATCCCAAAGATCCAGCAACCATGTATGTGGGAGGCACGGAAAATGGTGCCATCTGGAAAACGACCAACGGGGGTGAAAAATGGAGTAACGTTTATACTGGAAGAGTCCGGGATCAGGGGTGGTTCTCCTATGGAACAGGCTATTTGAAAGCCTACGGTTTCGACATTTCGCCTACGGATCCTGAGTATTTGATCGCAGGGGAGCACTGGTCGCACAAAACAGAGAATGGCGGCGGCGACTGGTATAATGTCTATTCCAGTAATTCTTCGCCTTACACTAACAATGGGATTGACTTTACGGTTTCCGATGTGGTGGAAGCTTCCCCTTATGTGGACGGCCTGGTTTTAATGGGGCAGTATGATAACGGGCTGTATCTTTCCCGTGATGGCGGAAAAACCTGGGAAAACAAGCACCATGAAATGCGTAAGGATGGCACCAGCAGTTGGCTTGTTTCTGTCACGGACATTGCTTTTGCCAATAACGGCGATATTTATGTGGCCATTGAGCTTTCATTTTATAATCCTAACGGCGGTTTTCAGATTAAGAAATCGACCGACAACGGTAAGTCATGGCAAATTGTGATGGACGCCAAGCAGGGCTCTGAATTCCATAGCTGGGGCATGTACCGTGGGCTGGAAATTGACCCCAACGATCCACAAACCCTATACGTAACGGCCATGGCACCCAACGATCACGCCACCATCGTAACGCATGACGGCGGGGAAAGCTGGGAGAAAATAGGGGAGAAATTTGACAACAACCTCATCCGTGAGTTGCACCTCGATCAGTCGGACCCCAATATCCTTTATGCCGTGGCGGCCACGCACAACGGTAAAATCGGGCGATTGTATAAATCCACGGACAAAGGTGCCAACTGGGTAACCATCAATGAAGATCCTCTTTATGATGCCCGAGATATGGCCATTGATCCTAATGATAATAACACACTTTATATGGCCGTGAGTACAGCTGCTGAAGGGCAACGCGGAGGCGTTTATAAAAGTACCGACGGCGGTGTTCACTGGACGGGTATTGCCACCAAGGAAAGCAATACGCTCTCTGATGAATTCACCGATAAAATTGCCGTTAATGGGGGATTTTTCGGGGCAAGTACAGTTACCTGCCACCCGACCAACTCCAACATCATTTATGCGACTTTTGGCGCTGCAACAGGGCAAACCATTGGTGATTTCCGTCCTGCTTACGGGCTGGGGGTAACTTACGACGGCGGCGCAAGCTGGTCGTTGGTGGGTACTGAAAGCATCCGCTATGGGCGACTGTTCAATGTGGCTTTTGATCCCCGCGATGAGAATATCATCTATTCGGGATCCGGTGGCGCAGGAGGTTTTAAAATAAATCTTCAGGATTTGAAAGCGGCAGACCAGCAGTTTGAGGTGTTCAAGGCACTGGTGATCAACAGCCCTGAGTCGGTAACGGTTCAGGACTTTGAAACCCTGGGCATTCAGGGCGTGGTGGCCGACAGCCTGACGGCCTATGTTGCTGCGCTTGAGGATCAGATTGCAGCCTTTACCATGATTGGGCAGGTGCAGTTGGTGGTCGATCAGGTCAATACCCCAAGCCTGCAAAACCTGGAGAAAATCTTGGCCTACATCAATGAGGGACAGCCCCACAGAATTACCAATAACATGATGGAAGCCGAGGATTTTGATGATTATCAGGCACAATACCTGAGCTTGTATCAGCAGGAATTTGCGACCATGAGCAACGTTACTGAGCGGGCAGAAATTCAGGCTGTGATAGAAAAGATTAACCCTGAAGGGCACCTGGCGATGATGAATGCTTATAGTGCGCAGAATGATAAGGAACAGATGGCCGACTATTTCAGCCTGCTCGAATTTGAGAACAGGATGGAGGAATATGAGCAATTATATATCGATGAGATTTATAAACTTAACACGCCTTTCAGTATGGAGGACATACAAGCTACCATTGATTTGGTGAATGAGGCGCAGCAACCCGACAAACCATTGAGTGCAGGTGAAGAAGCACTGCTGACTGTGTACCCGCAGCCAGCCAATGAGGTGTTGAAAATTGCCATAGGTCAGCAGATCGAAGAGGTGAGGTTGTTTAGTGTGCTGGGAAATGAATATGCGATCCGTGTTGATCAGGGGCAGATTAATCAGGTTGACGTGCGCCATATTCCTGAAGGAATTTATATTCTTCAGGTAGCAACTGCTCAGCGTATTTATGGTAAAAAAGTGATCATCAGACATGAATAATCAGAGGATAGATTTAACCTGAAAATAGATCAATATTTCCCGAAGATACAGGGGAATGTTTACCTATTTTGTTAAGTCGTTTTGAGCCTGGCCATTGGTGGTCAGGCTTTTTTCGGCACAATAAAAAGGTCGAAGACATAGGCTTCGACCTGCGAGAAGAACGGATTAAATTTTACCGATGAGCGCCACAATGGTGCAGTATCCTGTTGAACACAGGCCATCACCCCAATCAAAAACATGATTTCTACCACCGTAGGGGCGTCGCACAACTCAGATTTTTCAAATTAACGCAGAAGATCATTTTATTGACGGTATGGATGTACCCATTGTCATTAAGTTAAGAAACAGCCGATCATTTATTCGAAATTATGACTTTAAAGCAGGTTAAACCAAAGGGAATTCGGAGAGGTATGAGTTGAAAGGTCATTTAATGTGTTTTTAAGATTTCTGTTTTTATATCCCGAAGGGATTACATAACATAGCGAGGGGTGAAACCCCTCGAAATATCCCTCCCCTAAAACCTATAAC
The DNA here is from genome assembly GCF_036492425.1 of Persicobacter psychrovividus. Taxonomy (NCBI): domain Bacteria; kingdom Pseudomonadati; phylum Bacteroidota; class Cytophagia; order Cytophagales; family Persicobacteraceae; genus Persicobacter; species Persicobacter psychrovividus. Next base: position 586,567 of record NZ_AP025293.1, on the reverse strand, counting down.
CCTGAAAGGGTGCAACGTTTTATTTGTATAGAAATTTATATTACGCCCTTTCAGGGCTCAGCATTTTGCCGGTTATTATCCCGGGGTTTCACCCCGGGCTATGATATTACATCCCTTCGGGATTCTCCTTTCATTATTCAAAGAATTACTCAAATCAACACATACCTTCAAGCAATATACTCTTCATTTAATGACATTGGGTCAGCCCGCAATGTCATTAAGTGAAGGATTTTGAGGGACACAGGTCTAAATTTAAAATGCTCGTAGAGGCGTTATTCTTAACGACTCATGCTACAATTTGAATAAATCAAAGAGGAAACCTATAAAATTACCATTGAATTAGACGTTAAAAATAACGTCTCTACAGGATAACGCTCTTCATTTAATGCCATTGGGTCAGCCCGTACAGTGAGTCCCGTACCGATAGGTGCAAAAATATTCAACAGCCCTAATGGTGAAGTATCCCTTCATTATCGCCTTATATTTTTCCCCACAGGTTGCAACTTGTATTTCTGTGCCTTTTTGGTTGCCAGGTGTTTCGTCGATCGTTCAGTATTTAAAGGTAGAACGATGGTACTCATGGGCAATTTTTCAGCCGCCTGTCAGCAGGAGGAAGGGATCAGTCGCCAACAGCAATCAGGCCTTTTTTTGCTGACTTGGCCTCGATCAGGATGGTAAGGAGTTTCTCCACACAGGGGTCATCGTTGTCGGCACCTGAAATCTTGCGGAATACCTGCGCAATAGTATCTGTTGACCAGCGGAAATCACTGTAATAATTGAATCGGCTGTCGATAATGCCGAGCTGCATTAAATGGAAGAACGTTTTATCGTCAATTTCTCCGACATGGGGCATATCGTGAAGCTGGGCAGGGGTTGGCTTGGCATCTTCATCCGCAATTACAAAAAAGTTTAACATAGGGAGGTCGGTTTGGTGTTCTTTCTTATACGTATTTTACAGAAAAAAAAGCACCCAAAATCATTTTTTATCCAATGATTTGGGTGCTAAATTTTAGCTGTAGTATGCCCTATTTGGGCTATCTTACTTGTCTTCAGTAGCTTTAGCCTTTTTAGGTTTCGCTACTACGGGCGTTGTTTCTTCCGTCACTGCTATGCGAGCGGCATCTTCTTTTTCACCTGCTGCGAGGTATTTTGGTAATTCCAGCCCTGCCATGTTGAATAATTCATTCAATGGAGGAACGGATTTCATCATTCCCGAAACAAAATTTGCCGTTGATGAACTCTCGCCACCGTTGGCACCAGAATCCCATACGGTGACCTTGTCGATCTTGATGTTCTTCACCGCATCGACCTGAGTTTTTACCAATTCTGGCAATTTCTCAAGCAACAACAACTGGAATGCACTGTTGGAGTCGCCTCCTGCAGCGTCCACCACCTGCTTGTAACCTTCCGCCTGCTTGGTCAGGATCTCATAAAGTCCTTTTGCTTCCGCTTCCATTTTGGCATAAATCGCGTCGGCTTCCCCTTTGGCGTTCTCACGGATACGTTCGGCTTCGGCCTGCGCATCAATAATCGCACGTTGTTTGGCAATCTCTGCAGGCACCACAATGTTGGCAATCTGCGTAGAACGCTCGCGCTCAGAACGGGCAAGTTCGGCTTTTTGCTCCGCAAGGTATGAGGATTCCAAGGCTTTGGCCTGTTGTACCTTCTCAGCAGAAATCGCTACACGCAACGATTCCGCCTCTTTTTCACGACGTAGTGCCTCCGAATTGGCAATGGCAATTTTCGCTTCGTTTTCCCCCTGAATGGCTTGCGCATTGGCTTCAGAAGTCTTAATTCTGGTCAGCGATTCCGCTTCCGCTTTACCAATGGCCTCCTCTTTGGTGGCGCTGGCAATACTCACTTCTTTGTCTTTGCGGGTATTGGCAATATTTACATCACGGTCACGGTGTGTTTCTGCAATAAGGACATCACGATCGCGGTTGGTCGCTTCAATTTCAATATCACGGGCACGTTCAGCATTGGCCTGACCTGTAGAACCGATCTTTTCCTGCTCGGCAACACTGATCTTGGCTTCGTTGATGGCCTTGGCTGCGGCTTCTTTTCCGAGAGCTTCAATATAACCCGACTCATCCATGATGTCGGTTACGTTCACGTTAATCAGTTTCAGACCGATTTTTTTCAATTCAGAATCCACATTCTGAGAAATATTCAGCAAGAATTTATCACGGTCAGAGTTGATCTCCTCGATCGTCATGGTGGCAATCACCAATCGCAGCTGTCCGAAAAGAATATCCTTTGCCAGCTCCTGAATTTGATCTGGGTCAAGCCCCAAAAGGCGCTCAGCAGCGGTATTCATGTTGTCTTCCTCTGCTGAAATGGCAATGGTAAAACGGCAAGGTACATCCACACGGATGTTCTGCTTACTGAGTGCATTGGTGAGGTTGGCCTCAATGGAAATCGGTTTCAGATCCAGGAAAGAGTAATCCTGAATGACGGGCCAGATAAAGGCACCACCACCATGAATACACTTGGCAGAACTTCCGCCTGTACGGCCATAAATGACCAAAATTTTATCGGACGGGCATCGCTTATAACGAGCGATTAAGGCCGATACAGTGGAAAAAAGAACCACTACGGCAACGACAATTAAATATATCGGTTCCATAAAAATTATAAGGGTTGAACAATTAATAATGAGTCATCTTCAATAGCCACCACCTTCACTTGGGTGCCCGCTGCTATTTGGTCGGTAACGGAGATGGCGTCCATTTCCCGGCACGACCCTTTCACGGTAACGAGCACTTTTCCCACCCCATTTTTTTGGGCGGGAATGGGTAAATAGACTTCGGCATGCTGAAAGAGGGTGTGTTCAATTCTGAAGGAATTGTCTTCAGCAAGTTTGTGCATTTGCTTGATTAAATAATACAGGCTGTAAACAAAAATCATCCCTACTACAACGCAAAGGGATATCAGCAGGGCAAGGCTGTTGATGGTGTGGTAAAAGGAAATTCCTGTCCACGAAAACCCAAGGATAAAATGCAGGAGACTCTTGAAACTTACCAGCGAAATGTCGTCAGAATCTACCTCTGCCTCGGCTTCCACCTCCAGGTCAAAATCATCGCCACCACCAATAAATGACATGCCAAATTGAATCAAAAAAATCAGGCTGGATGGAATAGCAACATACCAAAAAGACTTTAAAACCACAGGTAGCATTTCAAAGGTTTCCATAATTTCAGGTTAAATAATTGAGATGTTTACAATAAAAAAATAAGCTTATTCTATTTTTTTTACAATGTATAAATAATTTTTTTCATTATTAAATGCAATTTCATTTTTACCAATAAATTCATCCTCTCGCGGAATGGTGGCAAATAGCCCTTCCGTTAATCACGCTTCATACCGCCCTTGTTGCTTCAAATTTCTAAAGGTAACAGCGCCTTAAGTTTCTGCTGAATTTTTGCTTTTTATATTTCAGAAGATTGAGAATAGCCTCTGGAGGCCTTTAAGTGCATTTTTTGAGCTTATTTAGCGCAGTACGGGTGCCAAGTTACGGGGCACTGCTTTTTGCTCTGAAATTATAAATGATCAGTCATATTTCCCCGACGATCCACACCTTGTAGGGAAAGAAATTTTTTAGACCTATGAAGTATCATTTACTTTTTTTACTGCTGTGGATCAGCACTTATAATGCACAGGCACAATGGGTGTCGATTAACCCAGGTGCCGGCGGACAAGTACAGGATGTTGTGCCGAGTCCGAACACACCCAATCATCTGCTGCTGGCTTCCGATATGGAAGGGATTTATGAAAGCACCGACAACGGGGAGTCTTGGCACCCCAAGGGCAGCTTGAAGCAAAATCGGGTGTATTCGGTGGCCTTCACGCCTGGCAATACAGAGAAAATATACGTCGGGACCGTTTACGGGCTCGAAGTTTCCAATGATGGCGGAAACAGTTCCGAGCTGGTGGAAATCAGCAGGAAAAAGTCCGTGGGAGCCATTGCCGTGGACCCCTTCAACGAAAACAATATCCTCGCAGGTATTGGCTGGCGCGATGATTATGATTTCGCGAATCAGTTTGGCATGGGCACCACGGGGAACGGTGAAATTTTTCGCTCTACTGATGGCGGTCAAAACTGGCAGGTGGTGCAGTATACTGGCAATAGCCAGGACAGGAATGTGTTTACCATTTTATATGATGCTCAAAACCAAGGGCAAGTGTATATGGGTACGGCACAGGGGATTTTCAAAAGTACCGATGGCGGGGCTACGTGGTCGGCACTGACAAAACCCGCAGGTGTAGCCAAAAATCAGGGGATTGCTTTAAGCCCCGACGGCACCAAACTTTATGCCGTATTCCTCACCAGCGGAAACAACGGTTACCTGTTTGCTACCCCCACTGCAGAAGTTACTGCCGACAGCTGGATCAAGGCGTCGGAGGGGGTGAAAGCCCTCGATTTCTGGTACCCTGAGGTAGATCCCCGTTCTACGGGCAATCAGCATAAGGTTCTTTTGAGCCTCCGCAGAACAAGAAGCGGACTGCACGAAGCCACTTTCGACTGGTCCGGCAACAGTGCCACATACAGTTTTGAAATTATCTGGGATGGGCATGAAGGGTATGATAACGGATGGGACATTGCAGACCCGAACCCGCGCTATGTTCATTATACCCCTGCGAACTGGGACCGTGCGGTGTGGTCCACTTCCAATCAGACGATTTTCTCGGCGGATTATGCCAATGGCACCTACAGCTGGAACAATAAATACAGCATTCCGAATTACGATATTATGGTGAAGGCTCCTACCTGGGGGAATTCATTGTGGCCTTGCTATCAGGGACGTGGAACGGAAAGCACCTACTCTTATGATATTGCAGTACATGAAAATTATGTGATTCAGGGGCAGGGCGACAACGGTCCGATGGAAAGCTGGGACGGCGGTGTGTCGTGGTCAAATGTATGGCATCGGGCAAGCGGTGGCGGCAGTAAGGGGCAGAATTTATCCGATGTGCAGGCGGTTACCATTGGCGATGCCGACGGTACCCCGACGGTGCTTGCGCAAATGACCGAAGGTTATGGCGGAGCGATCGGGATTGGCGATGGGCGCCTTTACGGCAAAAAGCTCACCACCCATTCCCCTGACGATGAATGGGTGTTTCTCGCCGGCGGTGCCGAGCAAAAAGGGGGGCTCCCTACGGGCGGTGCTGATAATGTTTTACGCGATGTGGAGGTTTCTCCTGCCAAGCCCGAACGGGTATTTATGTTCGCCTCCAATGTGGGCATGTTTATGGTCGATGACCTCGGTCAGGCCATGGAAGAGGGAGTGGCCAATGTGGTTAAAATCTCCAACGGGGTGCTGAACAATGTCAAAAGTGTAAAGAAAATCGCCCCACACCCCACCAATCCCGATATTGTTTACCTGAATGGAAGCACGGGAAGTCAGGGGGTCTATAAAGGAGAAAGAACGGGCGCAGGACTTGAAGACTGGACCTGGACGAAAATTTATAACGGCTCAAGCTGGGACGCCGAAGTAACCACCTGGGAGTACAACGGACAGGTTTATGTGTTTTACTTCGGGGCTTCTTCAGAAACCGGTAGCGATGGCAGCAATTACATTGGGGTACTTTCCCTTGATGAAGGCGAAAGCTGGACCAAAGTGATTGATCGCCAATTGGTGAAAACGATCAACGAGCCTTCGTGGTATGCGCAGGTGGCGCAGGATTACCGATTTACCAGTAAAGGAGGAATTGTGGGTTACGACGATCAGATCATCGTCTGTTATTACGATCACCGTCAGCAAAAAACTTATGGTGTTTACAAAGGAACCATCGCCGGAGCCTCGGTAGCGTGGGAGGAGTGGACGGATAATTTATACTTCGGAGGCTTCACTTCGGCGCGCATGGCGGCAGATGTAAATGGGCAACGGCATGTATGGATCAGTTCCGCAGGGGCCGGGTCATGGAAACGCCCAATAGAAGATGCGGGGCCATTGCCTGATGCACCGGAAGCGCCCAAAGACCTCGAAGGTCAGGCGGTTGGGGCTGGGCAAATTAACCTCAGCTGGACCGATCAAGCCACCAATGAGTCCGGTTTTCGCATTGAGCGGAAAGAGGCCGGTGGTGATTTTCAGCAGGTCGGGGTGCGCAGTGCCAACGTCACGTCTTTCTCCGATAAGGGGCTGAAACCACAAACTGCTTACACCTACCGCGTGTATGCATTTAATGCTGGCGGGCAGTCCTCTTTCAGTAATGAAAGCACTGCCACCACCCTCGAGGGCGAAGCCTGTGCAAGCTCCACTTTGGTGAGCAATGGTGAATTTCGGCTCGACATTCAGGACTGGGTGCTATACAATGAAGGAGAGGAGGAGGGGCTGACCGCCTCTACCTTTCGCGTGGTGAATGATGCGCAGATGTCTGGCGAAGAAGCCGCTTTCATTGAAATTGAAAAAGCGGGGGACGGCCCCCAGAAAATTCAGTTTTTCAGTCCACTGACGGCGGACCTGGAGGGTGGGGTAACCTACCGGCTGACCTTTCTGGCCAAAGCAGAACAGGCGAGAAATATCGAAACCAATGTATTTATTGCCGCTCCGCCCTGGACGGGCTTCCTGAAAGAGCCTACAGCCATTACCACACAGGTGGAACAATACACTTTCGAGTTTACACCGCCAACGGAAACCACCAATGTGCGGGTTGATTTTTTCCTCGGAAACAACACGGCGAACGTGTGGATTGATGAGGTGGCGATACGAAGAAAGTGCCTCGTGGAACCGCCATTTGGCGCACCGAAACCACCCTCAGACTTAATGGCCACCAGCGGCCCTCAGCAGGTGGCACTTCAGTGGTACGATAATGCAGACAATGAAACAGGCTTCCGTATTGAAAGAAGAACACTGAACAGCGCTTTTGAAGAGGTCGCTGCCCTTACGGCGGATACCGACAATTATACAGATAATGACCTCCTTTCAGAAACCACTTATGAATACCGGATCAAGGCATATAACGGTACCGGAAGTTCCTATTATTCGAACCTGATACAGGCCACAACTGCAGTTGGCTCAATTCCCGTAACGGCAGTGGCTTTGGAAGAATGTCCGGCGGAATTGCTGGAAGTTGGGGCAATGCACCAGCTGACCTATATTTTGACACCTGAAAATGCCACCGAGCAGGGCGTGAGCTGGTCGAGTAGCGATGAGTCTGTGCTGACGGTGAGCGCTACTGGCGAAGTGCAGGCCATAGCGCAAGGGCAGGCAACGGTTACCATCATGACAGTGGATGGTGAGCAAACGGATGCATGCACTATTGAAGTGAAGGAAAATCCCCCACTGGACAATGATGCGGCCCATACCGATATTAAACTTTACCCCAACCCTGTAATAGCAGGTGAACTGACCATTATTGCACCGGCCATGACGCAGGGCAGGGTTCAGATTTTCGATCTTACCGGACGCCTGCAGTGGCAAGGTCGTAAGGAGCGGTGGGTCAAGGGAGTATATCATATTAAATCCCTTCCGCAAAGCCTAAAAGGTTTATTTTTTATTCATATTCAAAGTGAAAATAGCCATTGGACCTCCCGTATACTGATTCAGTAAAAGAGCCGTAACAGGGCGGAATAGCCCTTGAAATGATCATGGTGTTTTTGAACACGCAAGAAGCAATAAAATTTCTTTAAGAAATTTTATTGCTTTTTTTGTTTTAAGGTATAGGGTTTTTTATTAAATCGACCTTTATATAGTGTAAATGTAATTTTAGTGATTATTATTTATACAATTATAACCGCCTTTTGGAGCAACCTACCTATCGACTTTATTTTTATTGATTCAATTTTTGTGACTATGAAAACAGATGATTTATGGATAAGTCGTCATCTTGGGATGATGAAAATTGGGGCAGAAGAAAGCCTCGGAACAGGGCCTATTTTTAAAGAGGAGCCTCATGATTGCCCTCATTTTTAGTGTGTGCTAATTTAAAACAGAAAGTTTTTGAAATCCATGATCGCCACCTGACTGCAAAATATATTTTAGCCTGATGCCCTTCTAAATGGTGCGAGCAGCCCGGGTTTTTTATGCAGGAGCTGACAGACAGCAGGTGTTTTCCTTGCAGTTTCAGCAGGAGATGAAAAATGTGAAAAGCCCTTTTTTAAGCTTTTTACAATATTTTTAATGCTTGATATAGGGTTTTTGGCACTTCGTGGATTTCAGTAGTGCTGACCTATTTATTCTTAATCCAATTGACCAATGACAGAGGAGAAATTATTAAAATATATAGCAGATGAAGTGCCCTTCGATCAAGAGATATCGGATTGGTTAAGGGCTTCTGCATCAAATGAAAAGCGGTTTTCAGAGCTGAAAATTGCTTATGCGCTTTCGCAGGGGCAGCAGCAACGTATGGACGAAGCCGTTTTGCAACAGCAATTCGATCGCCTGATGGAAAAACGACCGCAACAGCCACAAATTCAGCCTTTTTGGTCTGTGGGCCGTGTGGCCGCCGTATTGGTGCCTGTTTTTTGCCTGTTAGGCATGCTGGCCTGGCAACTGATGGGCAATATACAGCAACAGGCGGTTTTGTATTCGGAAATTTTTGCTGAACCGGGGCAGATTGTCAGTGTAAAATTACCTGACGGCTCAACAGTACGCCTGAATTCGGGTTCGAGCCTGAAATATGCCAACGACTTTTTCCATAACAATGAAAGAAGGGTGCATTTGTCTGGTGAAGCCTATTTCGATGTTGCCAAAGATAAAAAGCACCAGTTTGTGGTCGATACCAAATCGGCAGACATGGTGGTTTATGGAACTACTTTTAATGTCGATGCTTATGAAAGCGACCGCGAGGTGATTACCACTTTGATTACCGGAAGCTTGGGCGTAAAAGATAAGTCAGGGCATCAGTTAGCCGTGCTTAAACCTGCTGAACAGCTGAAGTTCAGTCCTGATGATAGAAAATATTCGCTGAGAAAAGTCAGTGAGGCGCAGCGGTTTGCACAATGGAAAGAAGGGGTGGTTTCCTTCCGTAAGGAGAGCCTGAGTAATATTGGGGAGTTGGTAGAACGCTGGTACCCTGATGTGAAATTCGTGATTCAGGATGATGCCTTGAACGACAAGCAGATCACTGGAACAATTGTGAAATCTAAGCCAATAGATCAGTTCGTAAAGGCGATTTCATTATCGACGGATCTGAAGTATGAAATTAAGAATAAGAAGGGGGTCACACTGATTATTTTTGAATAAATAGTAAACATATTGTTTGTATAAATATATGATTTTTTGATGAAGAGGTTTGGTAGTTTATTTTTAATATTTTTCTTCTTCTCCACCATCGTGAGTGCGCAGAAGAAATATGATCTGGAATCTTTTTCAGGGAAGTATTCCCCAAAAACGGTCGGGGATCAGCTTGTCGGGAATTATCTGAAAACCAAATACGCCTGGTATGGGAACATCAACCCATTGCAGCAACTGTATTGGGAGCGTCAGGGCGGTGGCATGTACGTGGAGTGGGAAGGAACGCCTCCACCGGAAAAAACACCCCGCATGATCGGCTACCCTGAAGTTTGCGTGTGGCTCGGTGCCTTATGGTACAGCGAGGCTGCGGGAGATCAGGAAAATTTGACGGCTCTTGCCGAGCGGTTTGAGCCGCTGATTACCACAGACAAATATTTGCAACCGATAGGCAACCATGTGGACAATAATGTTTTTGGGGCGATTCCGTTGCAACTGTATTTGAATAAACCTGACGAACGCTATTTGAAAGTAGGGCTAAGTTATGCCACTGAGCAGTGGACCTTGCCACCTGATGCTACGGAGAAGGAAAAGGAATATGATCAGATGGGTTACTCTTGGCAAACAAGACTATGGCTCGATGATATGTTCATGATCACCTCTTTGCAGGCACGTGCCTATAAGGCGACCAAAGATCCTGCTTACCTGGATCGCGCCGCACGTGAAATGTGTTTTTACCTGGATCAGATTCAATTGGAAAATGGCCTTTTTCACCATGCACCAAAAGCCAAATACCTATGGGGAAGAGGCAATGGATGGATGGCCGTGGGGATGTCTGAAGTGTTGAAGGAATTGCCTGCTGATCACCCCAACCGACCTCGAATTATGGAAGGTTATAAGCTGATGATGAAAACACTGGCCAAATATCAGGAGGATAATGGGATGTGGCGCCAGCTGATTGATGGCCCGGATACTTTCGAGGAAACTTCTGGAACAGCCATGTTCACCTGCGCCATGATTTTGGGCGTAAAGAATGGCTGGCTGAGCAAGAAAAAATATGGTGAAGCGGCACGCAATGGCTGGATGGCACTGGTGAATCACCTTGATGAAAATGGTGAACTCGGAGAAATTTGCTGCGGCACCAACAAGCACCCGGACCGTGACCATTACCTGACACGCCCACGCCTTCGTGGAGATTTACACGGGCAGGCAGCCATGATCTGGTGTGCTGCAGCCTTAATGGAAAACAATACTATTAACCAATAATTAACATGCTGAACATAAGACAATATTTTCCTGTGATTTTACTCGCAGGACTGGGATTCTCCTGTCAAAAAGATACGCAGGTAGCCCAAAAGTCTGCCCAACCTAATGTGGTGGTCATCTATCTCGATGACCTCGGACTGGGAGATTTATCCTGTTACGGTGCGACAGCTCTTTCGACCCCAAACATCGATCAGCTTTCCAATGAAGGCGTTCGTTTTACCAATGGTTACGCAACTTCTTCAACGTGTACACCAAGCCGTTATGGAATATTAACTGGTGGCTACCCTTGGAAGAACAAAAATGCGGAGGTATTGCCTGGCGATGCCCCATTGATTGTTTCAACCACTCAGGAAACCTTGCCGAAGATGTTCAAAAAGGCTGGCTATGCGACGGGTGCTGTGGGAAAATGGCATTTGGGTTTAGGTGATGGTACAATCGATTGGAATAAGAAAATCAATCTGGGCCCCAATGAAGTGGGCTTCGATTATTCCTATATTATGGCAGCGACCAACGACCGCGTACCTACCGTTTTTGTGGAGGATGGGCTTGTGGTTGGGCTTGAAGCCAATGACCCTATTCAGGTCGATTACAACAAAAATTTTGAAGGTCAGCCGACGGGGCTTGACAATCCGGAATTGCTGAAAATGCAATGGTCACATGGCCACAATAACAGCATCTCGAACGGAATTCCTCGTATTGGTTTCATGAAAGGGGGCGAGAAAGCGCTTTGGATTGATGAAGATATGGGAGAGAACTTTCTGGGCAAGGCACAGGATTTTATGAAAGCACATAAAGAGGAACCTTTCTTTTTGTATTATGCATTGCATCAGCCACACGTTCCACGTATTCCTAACCCTAAATTTGCCGGAGCAACGGACTTGGGCCCTCGCGGGGACGTGATTGTGGAAGCCGATTGGTTGATTGGTGAATTCATGAAAACATTGAAGGAAGAAGGTCTTGCAGACAATACCATCATTGTATTTTCAAGTGATAACGGACCGGTATTGAATGATGGATACAAAGATATGGCCGTAGAAAAAGTAGGTAACCATAAGCCTTGGGCCGACCGCCGAGGAGGGAAGTATAGCCTATATGATGCAGGAACACACGTGCCGTTCATCGTTTGGGCACCTTCGATGGTGAAGCCTGGAACCTCAGACGCACTGGTTTGTCAGATGGACCTTTTGAACTCATTCGGGAGCCTTTTCGGTATTCAGTATGAGCAGTCAGACAGTGAAAATGTTATGGATGCCTTATTGGGGAAAGTGGCACAAGGACGCGATAACCTGATTCTTGAAGCAGAATACCGCCTGTCGTTGCGTCATGGTGACTGGCTGATGATCCCACCACAAAAGGGGGAATCTTTTTATCACCACGTAAACATGGAAATTGGACGTTCTGATGACTATCAATTGTTCAACATGAAGCAGGACCCGGGTCAGCAAGTGAATCTTGCCAAGCAAATGCCGGAGAAAATCGAAGAGTTAAAAGCGATTATGCGCACGAAAACTGCGGGTTACCCGCTGAAATTCGGTTATGAAAACGCCCTTTAATTTCTTCAGTAAAATACGATAATGCGCAGAATTGCCTGTGGGTAAAAGGGGGTTGGGAAACTGCAATAAAATGATCAGTTTTTCGACATGATTAGGCAGTAGGCCGATCAGCACCGCCACAGGCCCTGTCCGCATTTATGATAATCAATGCTAACGTTTTGGGATAGCTTTTAGGCGCGCTTACGGATGTGAAAGCGTTTAAAGGCTATTTTTTTGTCCAAATTTTCTTGACCCGGCAGCTGTTGAGGTCATGAAGCAAAATTTTTAAACCATGAAAATCCGCATTTCATTTTTCGTTTTGGTGGCCATGTGCGCACTATTGTGCTGTTCGCCAAAACCTGCTCAGGAACTGGCAAGCATTGAAGCTGTGCCCACTTTTCATAATCTGGGCTTGTACTGGAAACCCAAAGCCGGGGCACAGGATAATCCCTGTTCCGTAAAATTCCGCGAGCAGGGGACACAGCAGTGGCTTCCGGCTTCGGATTTATGGTTCGATGCCATCGATCATCAGCAGGCTCCCGAACATGCGATGCAATATAGGGGCAGTATTGTCAACCTGAAACCTGATACCTCCTACGAGGTGCGCCTGACGCTTGCATCGGGTGAAGAGGCGACGGTGAACACCAAAACCCGTTCGGAGGAATTCAAGGTCAAGCGTGTCATCAATTTACCCAACGAAACCATCAGTGGTACTTATCAGATTACCGAGGGCGGCTCTGAAAAAGAAGGTTACGTGGTTTATCAGGCACAGGAAAACACCCTTCTATCTGCCAATAAGCAGGTGAGTCACAATGTGGAAATCAATGCTTCTTATGTGATTTTGCGTGGCGTAACGATGAAAGGCGCCAACCTTCATGGCGTGGCACTGGGTGCAGTGAACCATGTGGTTATTGAAGGATGTGACATCTCGGACTGGGGCCGTGCGGTTACTGAAGGTAAACTCAAGGGCTATGGCGAGAATTTCAATTCAGCCATTTATTCCAAATCTCCAGCATTGTCGCACACCGTGATTCAGCGTAATAAATTGCACCACCCGACCTATTCCGCCAACAGCTGGGAACTGCCAACGCCGGGAACGCATCCGGAAGGACCACAGGGCATTACCTTCGAGGATTCCGAGGGGTACCATATCATCCGATACAATGACATCTATTCTGATGAGGATCATAAATTCAACGATTCAATGGGGGAGTGGAGAAACTTCAGCTTCAGGGGATTCCCAAACCGCGACAGTGATATTTATGCCAACAACATTTCGCATTGTTATGATGATGCCATTGAGGCGGAAGGCTCCGGGATGAATGTCCGTATTTTCGGAAATCATATCGATCATTCTTTCATCAGTTTTGGTCTCGCGACCCAATCCCTTGGGCCCATGTACCTTTACCGCAATGTGGTGAATTTCTCGCAGCGTGCGCCTTACCCTACAAAAAAATACAACTACGGTGGCGCGTTCGTGAAGATCGGTTCTGAGCCCAAGCAGTTGGCAACATCCAAAGGCAGCTTGTTTATTTATCATAATACCTTGTTGCAGCCTGCCACTCCCTGGAAAATTGGCTCGGCAACCGCCGGTGCTTCCGAAGGGATTCTCTACACAAGCCCAACCAAAGTACAGTCATACATCACGACAAGGAATAATATTATCCATGTTCGTGAAGGGAATCACAGTGTGCGGGAGCAGGGAACAATGGACCCGACCAATGATTTCGACTATGATTTATACAGTGGCAACATTGTGAGCGGAGTCGGCAGCGAGAAAAATGGACTGCATGGTTTGCCCGTTTACAGCGCAACCAATAAAACAGGGGAATATGCTTTGGATCCTCAAAGTGCCGGTTACGATCAGGGGGTGGTGATTCCGAATTTCAATGATCACTTTTCGGGTAAAGGTCCGGATATGGGGGCTTTTGAAGCCGGCAGCGAGCCGATGCTTTTTGGTATTCATGCCGACTGGAATTTGCAGCTGCAAAATCGGGCATTATAAGCCCTGCCTTTTTCGACTAATTTTCTCAGGGCGTGTTTAAAGCTTAAACTTTACAGTACAAGGGTAAATTTTAAACACGCTTCTAAAGCTGATGATTTATTTCGTCAGCTTTTTTTGTGCCCTGTCCCTGTTTTTTTACAATCCTGAAAAAATATCAAATCATTAAGATTGACCCCGGAAAACCTTCATTTTGACAATCGATTGCATTAATCGCTATGGGATATATAAATAATGTTTCTTCTTTAATACTAATAGGCTGATTAATAAGGCAAAGAATCTGGGGGTGAAATAAAAAAAGTCTTTAAAAATAGGGAAGTGGATGTAGGGTATTTTGTCGGGATAGGATTAAAGTAGTGAAGCGGGTATTTCTAGACTACTCACATTTATTCAGTTAGTGATTTTTTTATTTAAAGTTGATTTTATTTTTAATCACATGGCGACATTTCGACATACAATTAATGAAATTATGCAGATGAAGATCGGAAGTCTTCGGCTTGTTTGCACTATTTTCTTGGTCCTGCTACAATGCAGCGTAGCAATGGCATCGAGTAAATATGCAAGCAACAAGAAGTTTGTTATTAAGGAAAGACGGATATCTATTGAACAGATCATCCAATACATTGAACAGGAGTCTGACTTTTATTTTTTCTATGAGGACAGCCAGCCGGCACTCAAGCGTGTAGTGAATGCCAATTTTGAGCAGGCTACCGTTGATGAAATTTTAACCGATGTGTTAAAAGGGACAGATTTAGTCTATGAGGTAGTGGACAAATATGTCGCTATCAAGAAAAAGGGACAAAAAAGCAATGCGCCAGTTGCGGCTCCTAAGGCAGCACAGCAGGAAACCATTGATGTTTCCGGAACCGTTCTTGATGAGGACGGGGAAGGTATGCCAGGGGTTTCTATTGTTGTAAAAGGAACAACCACAGGTACTGTAACTGATTATATGGGGCAGTACACCCTCAAGAATGTTACTATTGGTGATGTGTTGGTTTACTCTTTTGTAGGGTATAACTCGCAGGAAATTCCTGCACGCGAGTCGGTAGTGGATGTAAAAATGAGTGCCAACGTTACACAGCTTGAAGAGTTGGTGGTTGTTGGTTACGGTGTTCAGAAAAAATCCGTGGTAACGGGCGCGATTGCGTCGGTATCTCCTGAGGAGATCACCGCAATGCCTGTTTCGGGTGTGGATCAGGCTTTGCAGGGACGTACCGCCGGTGTGGATGTAATGAATAATTCTGGTGCGCCAGGTGCTGGTGTTCAGATCCGCGTTCGTGGGGTCGGGACCAACGGAGATTCTTCTCCACTTTATATTGTTGATGGTTTGGTGGTAACTTCAATTGCCAATGTAAACCCGAACGATATTGAGTCGATGGAAGTACTGAAGGATGCGGCTTCGGCAGCGATCTACGGTTCTCGTGGTGCGAACGGGGTTGTTTTGATTACAACCAAAAAAGGGCAGGAAGGAGCCATTAAGGTTTCTTACGATGGTTATTATGGTGTTCAGAATGCCTGGAAGACCGTAGATGTTCTGGATGCTCGACAATATATGGCCATGCAGAATGAGGTGAATTTCAATGACGGACGTAACCCATTGTATTCACGTTACCAGATCGAAAATCCTGAGAACAATACCGATTGGCAGAGTCATTTATTTACGCCAAATGCACCGATTCAGAACCATAACGTATCGATGACGGGCGGTAGCAAATATTCTACTTTTGCCATCAGTGCCGGATATTTCGGTCAGCAGGGTATCATCGGTGGCGATCAGTCAGCTTTCGATCGTATCAACCTGCGAATGAATTCAGAGCATAAAATCACCTCCCGCATTACTTTCGGGGAGAATTTGTCGATCGTTTCTACTTCCCGCAAAACGGTGGATTCTGGATTGAACCAGTCTACTTTGCTGGATCCATTAACGCCGCATACGGTAACCAACCCACGTGATATCCGCGATTACGACAACCTGCCACACAACCCCGTGCGCGATGGAAACGGTAACTACTACGGTATCTCGAGCTTGTTGCCTGAATTGTATAACCCTGCGGCCAAGCATGCGACCACTTTCAATGAGAACTTCAGCCGTCAGGTACAGGGTAATTTCTACGGAAAAGTAAAAATTATCGAAGGTTTGGAATTCAAATCTGATTTTGGTTTCAGATGGCAGAATCAGGAGTGGAGAGATTACACCCCTGTAAATTATTTGAGTTCAATGATTCAGAACCCGGTGAACTCGGTAAGCCAAACGGCTTCTTCAGATGCTTACTGGCAGTGGGAGAACGTTTTGACTTATAATAAGAACATCGGTACAAAACATACCATCGGTGGGGTTTTGGGTACATCGATGATCAACAACACGATCAAGACACAAACAGGGTACAGAACCAATATTAACCCAGCAGACTGGAACACCGGTTGGTTGGATAATGGTGCCAACGATCAGTCACAGCGTACCGGCGGCTCCTTCCTGGAGAACAGACTGTTGTCTTATTTCGGTCGTGTGAACTACGATTACGATGAGCGTTATATGTTCACCGCAACCGTTCGTTACGATGGTTCTTCCCGCTTTGGTGAAAACAACCGTTTCGGTGTATTCCCTTCGATCTCTGCAGGTTGGAACGTTCACAATGAAAGCTTCTTCAACAGCAGCATCATCAACCACTTCAAAGTAAGAGGTTCTTGGGGACAGGTAGGTAATGAGGCGATCGGTCGTTTCAACTTCCTTTCAACTGTTGGACAGATGGACGCCAACAATGGTGGTGCTTTGGCCTACCCAATGGGCCCTGATGGCACACCGATCAATGTGATTGTGGTTAACCGTGCTGCCAACCCAGATTTGAAATGGGAAACTTCGGAGCAATCCAACGTTGGGGTTGATTTGGGATTCCTGGATGATAAATTCATGTTCACTACGGAATATTACAACAAGACCACCAAAGATCTTTTGTCTGAGCAGCCTGTTCCTGGTTATGTAGGTCAGCCGAACCCAATGGGTAACATCGGTACCATCCGTAACCAAGGGGTTGAATTGAGCTTGAACTACCGCAAGAACACTGGTGATTTCAACTTTGATATCCGTGGTAACATCGCCTTCAACCGCAATGAAGTAACGGAGTTCAACAACGCCGACGGATTCATCAATGGTTGGAGAAACTTCTATAAATACGATGGCGCAACGCGTATGCAGGTTGGTCATTCATTGCCTTTCTTTGCAGGTTACCAGACCAACGGTATCTTCCAGAACCAACAGGAGATTGAAGATTATGTGAATGCTGACGGCCAACCTATTCAGCCAGACGCACGCCCAGGAGATATCCGCTTTGTGGATACCAACGGTGATGGGGAGATCAGTGCTGATGACTATGTGGATCTTGGAAGTAACATTCCTGATTTTAACTATGGTATCAACTTCAATGCTTCTTATAAAAACTTCGACTTCTCGATGTTCTGGCAAGGGGTTCAGGGCGGAAGCATCCTGAACATCAACCGTCAGTTGCATTTGGGCGCACAAAACTACTGGTCAAGATCGTTGGAACGTTGGACAGGCGAAGGCTCTACCAACAGCTACCCACGTGCAACGCAGCAGGATCCTAACCAGAACTACACACGAATTAACGATATGGTTCACGTAGAGGACGGCAGCTACTTGCGTCTGAAAAACATGCAGATTGGTTATGTTTTGCCAGAGCACATAGCCGCTAAGATCGGCGCCGAGCGTGTACGTGTCTATATTTCAGGACAAAACTTACTGACTTTCACCAAATACACAGGATTTGATCCTGAGGTTGGACAGATGAGTTCATGGAGAAACCAAGGATTGGATATCGGTAATTACCCACAAGCGAGAACCTACCTTTTGGGTGTTAATGTATCCTTCTAATCATTGAATTTTTAAAGTTAATTGTCATGACTAAATATAAAAATATATTCACTTGTGGGCTGTTGTTACTGATGATGTCAATGTCAGGATGTGCGGATTTCCTTGACCTGTCGCCAACAGATTCACAAACAGAAGATTCTTTTTACCAAAACCGCGATGAGGCTTTCAGAGCCCTGATGGGGGTTTATGAGCCTTTGCGTTCTCAGCGATTGGACGGTAACCATTACAATATTGGCAACCTGATCTTCGATTCGCAGTCCGATGATGCCTACGTTGGTGCCAAAGATGCTGCCGACCGTGGTTACATGAAGGCGTTGGTAAGATTTGGAGATTCCCGATTTGGGGACCCTTCGGCTTCCAATGTTTTGGCGCTGAATTTCTGGACCAAGAATTATGGTGGGATCAGCCGCGCAAACGTGTTGCTGGAACGTTATGATCAGATTGAGTTCAAAGACCGCGAGCGCGAGGACAAAGAGAATTTCTATGGTGAAACCCTTTTCCTCAGAGCACATTACTACTATGAGTTGTTGCGTGTGTATGAAAACATTCCATTGATACTTACACAGCCTCGTGGAGATGAGTGGAAAGAGATCGAGCAGGCAACACCAGCGCAGGCTTACGCACAGGTTACTTCGGATATGTTGCAGGCTATCGATATGATGGCCCCAACAATGGGGGGTGGTAACCTTGGCCGTTTAACGCAATGGGCTGCCAAGGCTGAGTTGCTGAAAATGTACATGTTCTATACGGGTTACTACCAGTCGGCAGAGTTGCCAACATTGGAAGGCCCAGCCTTCACCAAAGCCGATGCAATCGCTTTGGCAGAAGATATCATCAACAATTCAGGTGCCCGTTTGGAGCCAGAATTCAAGGATATCTTTACAGAAAAAGGGAACTTTGGAATGGAAACCCTTTTCGAAATTCCTTTCTCAGATACTGGTATCTCCGGCGCTTGGCGTGATGATGCCCTGGGTAACTTCTTGTGTACCATGGCTGGCCC
This sequence comes from Persicobacter psychrovividus, assembly GCF_036492425.1. NCBI lineage: Bacteria > Pseudomonadati > Bacteroidota > Cytophagia > Cytophagales > Persicobacteraceae > Persicobacter > Persicobacter psychrovividus. The sequence goes on along the minus strand of NZ_AP025293.1, from coordinate 567,708 downwards.
ACGTGATTTCACCGCAAGTCAGAATGTAATTCGTGATGGCTGGGGACATAACATCCCTTCTCATGAATTGGTAGATCTTTTTACTGCGGATGACAAGCGCTCTTCAGCGACCTTCATCACGGCGGATTCACTGATCAACGAGGCCGTAGCGTCAGGTTCTTCGATCTCTCCAAGAAACATGATGAGCGTAGGGTATAACAATACAGGTTATTTCTCTTTCAAATACACCTCACATTATGAGTTCCAGACTGATGTCGATCACCGATTCAACTACGCACAGAACATTCATTATATCCGTTTTGCCGACGTTCTTTTGATGGCTGCGGAATTGAACCTGGATGCCAACAGCGCGAAATCTGTTCAGTATGTGAACATGGTGCGTAACCGTGCCGGATTGGACAACCTTACTTCAGTGGACTTGGATGCCATCTACCTGGAGCGTCGTAAAGAGCTGGCAATGGAAGGTCATCGCTACTTCGATGTGTTGCGCCGTGGGTTGGATTATGCCGATCAGCAGTTGACCGTTACTTCTTACACCTTGCGCGAGCCATCAATGGCGGGCGTACCTTCAACAGGTGATGGCGGTATTGCGGACGACTTCCTGGTAACTTTTGATCAGTCAAAAAGAGGTTTCTGGCCGATCCCTCAGCAGGAACGTGATTTGAACCCTAAACTGAATCAAAACCCTGGTTGGTAATTGATAAGACTTTGATCGGGCAGGGGATTTCCCCTGCCGGGTTATTTTTTAATATTTATTCCTATGAAAAAAAATATAAATACTTTTTTTAAGACCCTGATGCTATTCGGGGGCTTGGCAACAGCACTTTTTGCCTGTTGTAAAGTAGAGGACGAAATCGGTATCCGTGAACGTGAGGGGGATGCCACCGAAGAACAGGTACAGGTAGCCCGCCGCCTGGCAGGCCACTGGACGCTTGATCCGGCCACTGCGCCAACAGATGATATGCGCGAGCTGGAGTTGAACTTCACCACCAATGATGATCATAAAGGAGGATTGATTTCTTCTAAAGGACTCGAAGAGGAAATCTTCGGCCCTGTATGGTTGTTTGATCAGGAAACTGAAGAACAAATTTATGTTGGCGGACAGGTAGGGTATATGGACATCATTGATGTTACACCAACCAACCTGGAGGTGAAATTTGCCCACGGACAAACTTATGACCTGTCGTTTATTAAAGATGATTCTGAAAACGAAGACGGCGACAATGGCGAAGAAAAGCCAGAATTGCTGGAAGTATTCGTTACCCCTGACGGTGCCGGTGAGCAGACGGGTGAAAGCTGGGAAAATGCCGTAGCAGGTAACAAAGCCAACGGTCTGAACGATGCGATTGAACTTTTGAGTAAAGAGGGTCGCAAGATGCATATCGGTGGTGGTACTTACGATGTAGAGCAACACTTCGAGTTGAAAATCGGTGGTACTTCAGCAGATGATATGTTGGAAATCATTGGTGATGAAAATAACATGCCGGTATTTGTTGGCGGATGGGATGCTGACAACCAGCCACAGTCAGCCACTTTCTTGAAAGTGATGGTGAGCCAGAACTTCTGGAAAATATCGAATATCAAAATCAAAAATTACCGCTTCGGTATTGATTTGAACGGTCGCCACGTAGGTGGAAGATTGAACAATATTGAAATTGATATGATGGACAGCGGAATCCTGATGAGAGGTAACGCAACAACCGCCAACCCGGAAGTGGGAACACACGATTTGATCGTTGAGAACTGTCATTTCACCCATTATACCAAGCGTGGTATCCGCATCAATGGTGGTAACTACAATGTTACGATCAAGGATTGTACAGCAGACCAGGGCGGTAAAGCTTTCTGGAGAACAGGCAACTGGGGATCAAGTTTCCATGTGGCCGATGGTAATGCAGATGGTATTTATGACCACGACATCACATACATTAATGTGAAGGCTGGAAATAACTATCACGAGCATGATGTGTATTCAAATGCTGATTCATTCGTTTCTGAACGCAATGCTTACAACCTGAAATATGTAGGATGTTATGCTTATGCTAACACAGATGGCGGATGGGATGATAAATCACAAAACCCACTATTGATCGACTGTATTTCTGCGCACAACAAGCGTAACTACCGTTTCTGGTCTGAAGGCCGTGAAGTGAATGGTGAAGTGATGGGAGCAGAGATTTACAACTCAGTAAGTTTGGCGCCTAAGCATGTAGAATCAGGCGTGAAGGGTAGTATTGTTGGTGCAGGATCATTCGGTTCTGACAAAACCATGGTTACCTTCTTCAAATCGACTTTCTATCATTCTGATCAGTTCGAGATTCTTTCTCATATGGGAACGATCACTTTGAATGACTGTATCATCGCCAGCGATAACAGCGAAAAATTGCATACCAACGAAGGAAACTCAGGTGTTGTTGTTTGGGATACCACGATCAAGTTCAACCCGAACGGTTCGGACGGTCACCAGACAGATGCGGATCCAAAGTTTAACAATCCTTCAGAAGATTGGACGGGTGGTAACAGCGCTTTCGACAGTCAGCAATACCCAGATAAAGGATACTCTTCAAGCCGTACAGGTCAGGATATCCAATTTTAAAAATATTTTTTGAGAGCGAAGAAGGTGGGCTTTCTGCCTTCTTCCTTACAGAAATTAACGGTGTATCATTCAAAAGAATACAAGGATGAACTTTTTTAATATATCATCAAAACTATGGCTGTTCGTAATGGCAGCGATGGCGTTCTCCTCTTGTTGTAAGGAGGAAGATCAATACGGTCCTTATCAGGCACCAGCAACTGCGGAGCAAAAAGCTTTTGCCAATGCCCTGGTCGGTGAATGGACCGTGGAAAGTGCAGAGGGAGGAGAGCTTTTCGACCAAATGACGCTGACCATCAATAAAAGAGAAAACAATAAAGAAGGGGACTTTGTAGTCGAAGGCGTAACAGGTGGCAACATTTTGTTCTCTGACTACTGGTTCTTTGAAGACGGAAAATACGAAACCATTGATGTGGGCGGTACCGTTCGCGTGGCGACGATCGATCATTTGGCTTCTGAGGACATGACCATGTCTTTCACTGCCGATGAAGACGCTTATGTTTTGCATTTGGTGAAAGATGCTGAAGCTGGGCAGGGAGATAAAGACAAAGTTTATGTAACGGCATCAGGCGCCGGTGAGCAAGATGGTTCAAGCTGGGAAAATGCGATTGAAGGTAACCGTGAAGGTGGCTTGAATGCGGCTTGGGCATTGTTGGGCGAAACCGGAACGATGATGATCGAAGGCGGTCTTTACGATGTACCTCAAACTTTGAACATCAACAACAGTGGTGCTTCTGCAACGGGCATGAAGATCATTGAGGGTGTTGATAAAGGTGCTGGATTGCCAGTGTTCGAAGGCGTATGGCAAGAAGGGGACAACAGCGTTTCATTCATCCGTGCGAGTACAAACGCCAGCTTCTGGGCGGTGAAAAACATCATCATCAAGAACTACGCAAATGGTATCGAGACCCGTGGTCGTCATGAAACCATCGAAATCAACAATGTAACGGTAGATAACTGTTTCTATGGTTTGTCGATTCGTGGTGGAGCAACCGCTTCAAATGCTGAGCAAGGGACCCATGATGTAGCGATTGAAGGCGTAACGGTGAAGCACTTTGTAGAGTCAGCCGTGAAAATCTTCGGTGGTACTTATAAAGTTACCGTATCGAACAGCTACGCTGATCAGGGCGGTGAAGCTTTCTTCCAAGCTGGTCGTGAGAATTTCCCAATTGCTTTCAGCGTGGGTAACGACAACGACGATGAGGTCAATGACAGTGAGATCAACTTCATCAATGTTCGTGGAGAAAATATTTACCATGCCAACTCTGGTGGATGGTGGAACGGTTATGTGTTTAACGCTGGTACCAATGCCCGCAAGATCACTTATACCAACTGTTTTGCGAAAAATTCTACCGGTACAGGTTTCGGGGATCGCTCTCCAGCACCAGTACTGACCAACTGTATCTCGATTGCCAATACACAAAACTTCCGTTTCTGGTCAACAACAGGCGCTACGGTAGACAACTGTCTGGCGGCTTTCTCTTACCGACATGGTGGAGATGACAACCGTGCCAATACCAACAACTTCTGGACAGAAGTAGGTTCAAAGGTGACGGTTCAGAACTCAACGATTTATCAGTCATCTACTTTTGAAGTGGTTTCAAGAGGGGCTACGACCCTGACCAACTGTATCGTCAGCAACAGCCTTTACGAAGATGTGCTTTGGAACTTGGAAGGTAAAGAAGCAGAAGGTGCGGCGATTAATTGGGACAACACCATTCGCCATAATACTGCACAAAATGCAGACCCTGAGGATGATGGTAACGACCCTAACCTGAAAAACCCAACACAAGACTGGGACGGTATGGGCGATAACTTCGACAGTCAGGAGTATGCTGATAAAGGCTTCTCTTCGACCCGCTCCTAAAAAGAAATAAAACCAATATCAATACAAAGGTGTGGAGGGTGCTCAGCATTCTCCACCCTGATTTTTTTTCAATTACTATGACAAATTTTTTCAAAATACTAACGTTCAGCCTTTTTGCATTCGGGCTGTTCTCTTGTACCAAAGATCAACTCGACATCGGAGATATCGATGCGCACTTACCAGCAACCAAAACACAGATCGCCAACGCGACTATTCTTAAAAGTAGTCCTTGGTTTACGGAGTCTGCCTCTGCAAACGAGGAAGTTTTCAAAGACCTAAAGCTGACTTTCGAAGCCGAAGCCCACAATAAAGGCGGCGCACTGAAAGCGGAAAACATGGAAGAAGGGATCTTTGGCGACAGCTGGTTGTTCGACAAAGAAAGTGCCGTGGATCTATTGTTGAAAGGGGATTTCAGTACTGCGAAAATCTCGGAAATCGCCGAGGAAAGCTTAACACTTACTTTCGAATATGGTGGCAAAGAAACCACTTTGGTGATGAACCATGAAGGTGGTGAGGAAACACCTGACGAAGACGAAGCAACAGAAGAGCAAATTGAAGTGGCGACCAACATTGCCCACAAATGGCAGGTGAACAGAATCGTTGATGGCGATATGGCACTGAAAGATTTGGTATTCACTTTCACGGCTGATGAGAACAGTCTGGGTGGTACAATCACTGTCGAAGGCGATGATTTCAACGGTCTGATGGCCGATAAATGGGAATTCGACGGCGATAGCCATAGCACCATCATTGTCGGTGGAACGATCGAGGAGATGAACATCATTGAAGCCGAAGACGGAACATTAAGCGTAGATTTCACCAACGGAAATGACGCTTACGAAATGGAATTCAAGCACTGGGTAGAAAAAATGGACAGCGATCTTTATGTTACGGCTGATGGTGCTGGACTGATGAACGGTGAAGATTTTGATAATGCCTTGGCTGCCAACAAAGAGAATGGACTGCAAGAAGCTTACGACATGCTGCCTGCAGGATTTACATTGTATATCGGTGGTGGAAACTACGATGTGGTACAGCATTTGGAGATCCTTGAAGGTAACAAGAACATCGTAGGGGTGGATAATGGCGATGGATTCCCTGTTTTTGTGGGTCCTCGTTCTTTTGGCGGTGAAAGTGAAGATGTTTTCATTCAGTTAGAAGCAAGTGATGTAACAATTTCCTTCCTGAACATTAAAAAGTACTACCGTGCAATAAAAATGGGCGATGAAGGAAGTAAGTACATGAATACGACCTTAAGAGGTTTGCATTTCGAGGAGGTCTTCCAGGCTATTTTCTTAACAGATGTTACAGGTTTATCGATGGACGAAATAACAGTAGTGAGCCATGGGAAAAACGGTATCCGTATCGAAGATGCTTCTGATATTAACCTTGACAGGGTGTCTGTTACGGGTTCAAAAGCAGCATTTGATTTGGAAGATGATAGTCAAGAAGGTTTGAAGTTTGTGAACTGCTCAAATGTAGTAATGACTGAGATCACAAGTACGCATAACCACCATGAGCGTAGTGGCGATTGGAATGGTCATGGTATTGATATCGATGAAAATTGTGCTAATGTATCCATTACTGGGGCAATTCTTTCTGACAATACGGGCCAGGGGTTAAATATTGCTGCTGCTGGCGCTTCATTGGAGAATATTGTTTCCATAAGAAATAGAGAGAACTTCTCGATCAAGGGTTATGGAACGACAAACATGGTGAATTGTGCCTCTTTGTATGCCAAAAATCACCGTGGCGAAGGGCAGTTGTATGGTGTTCGTGTGGGCCAAGGACGTGGTGCGCAGCCGATCATTGTAAACATGACCAATTGTACATTGTATAATTCAGGTGATTACTGGGGTTCTGAGGCGCGTATTGAGCAGCAATCAACGGTAACAATGACTGATTGTATCATTGCAAAAAATATCGGTAGCCGCGTGATGACCGATACGAAGCAGGATGCTGAATTCATTTTCGATGGCACGATCTTGTCTAATGCGAATAATGCAGAAGATGGTTCAGATGCAGTGCCTAATTTCAATAATGATGATGCAGAATGGAACGGTCAAGGAGATGCTTTCAACTCTCAAGTGTACCCAACAAAAGGCTTTCGCCAAAACTAATTTGTAGATAAAGTATAAAGTCCGAATGAAATATAAAAGGCCTGGAGGGAAACTTCAGGCCTTTTTCTATGCCCTAAATTTTTTTATTCATTCCTTAAAAATCATCAGAAGATAAGGTTGCTGCGATGGACGACGGCAAAGGGGAAAGACGTAACAATAGCGGTGCCATAACCTTTGTGCTTTTTTCTTTGGTGGGACATGTCTTCAGTACCCATTTGAAATTAAAAGCCAACCTGCTTCAGCGTTTTTTTGGCGGTTAGGGCAGGGGCGCTTCTTTGGTAAATTCGGAGTTGCGATCAGCAGGGGGCGCCTTGTTTTACAAAATACCCGCTATTTTTCCCATCAGCATATAGGGTTTTTGTCTTTTAAGGGATTACAGTAGTGAGGTCATCAGGTGATGAAGGTTTCTCGATACTATTTTGAAGATGGTGAAGAATTTTTTTAGTTGTTTATTTGTATGCACATTACTGATTAGCTGTAGTAATTATACAGAAAAATCAGATAGTGATCACAATATTTATGTTAGTCCGTTAGGTGCAGGAGATCAGTCGGGAGCAGATGCGAAAAATGCGATTGCCCTGACCGACCAACAGGTTTTCAGTACGCTTTGGCAGGACTTGCAGGCAGGTGATACCCTTTTTTTAGGGGCAGGAATTTATGAAATCCCTGAAGGGATTATCCTGAACAGTGGTGGTACAGCCACGGCGCCCAAAGTGCTGATGGGCGAAGCTCACGGCGGAAAAAATATGGTCATTTTCAAGGGACCCTGGCAATGGACGGATCAGCAGCGTACAAGCGCGATTAAAGTGGCAAAAGGGGTCAGTAACTGGGTCATTGCACAGTTAAATATCAAGCACTTTTATTATGGAGTGGAAACCACTGGTCAGCATGAAAATATTCAGATGAATCACCTTTTGGTGGATCATATGAATGACGGTATTTTATTGCTCGGAGGCGCAACAACGCAAGCGCCTTTGGCGGGAACAAAAAATGTACAAATTACAGACTGCCAGTTTACCCACTATTCCAAGCGTGGAATTCGCATTAAAGGGGGTAACAATAAGGTGGTGATCAGGGATTGCGATGCCGATCAGGGCGGAGAGGCTTACTGGTATGAGGGCAACTTTCCGATGAGTTATCAGGTGTCGGACAATCGCCAGTCGGAAAAAATCATCGACCGTGACATTCAGTTTATCAATGTCAGTGGAGGGAATAATTTCCATAAAACCAAAAGCAAAGCACTGAAAGGTTATTGGAATGCAGATGGCTTTACGGCGGAACGCCACGCCAGGGATATTCAGTACATCAATTGTGTGGCTTACAATAATACTGATGGCGGATGGGATGATAAGTCGCCCAACCCTGTGCTCAAAAACTGCAAAGCCATTAACAATAAAAGAAGTTACCGATTCTGGGCTTTTGAAGCCGCTAAATTATACAATTGCTTGAGCATCTACCCAACACTTTTTGGTGGGGTGGGCGACAGCTACGCCGTATGGGCAGGCAAAGAAGCCCGACTGGAACTTTACAATTGCACCCTGTTCAACAGTCAGCATGAGGAAATTGGCGCCGAAGGTGGAACAGTGGTCCTGAAGGATTGCATTATTGCCAATGACCGTTCCGACAGACCGCTCACCGTGGAGCGTTTCGGAGGGAAGGTGATCATGGACGAGTCCAATGTAACATTCAGCAATGGCACCGAAGGGGAGGACCCAAAGTTCAATGACCCCGCTTTGCAAAAGTGGTACGAACTGACCGATCAGTTTAATAGCAAGACGTTCAAAGGGGCCAAAGGCTATCATTTCCCCAATAAAAAAGCATCGACATAACACTACATAATACAATTTAGATGAAGACGAACATTTTTTACATATTGGCATTTTTCTTTGCCCTTCCTTTGGCCTCGCAGGCGCAAGAAGTGAATGGAGAGGTAAATTGGTCATTTTTGGACATGAACCTCCCGATGGAGGAGCGAGTAGATATTTTGGTAAATCAGATGACTTTGAAAGAGAAAACAAGTCAGATGATTTATACCTCTCCAGCCATCTCAAGGCTGAAAGTTCCTGAATATAACTGGTGGAATGAGTCTTTGCATGGGGTAGCCCGTGCAGGTTATGCGACCGTTTTTCCGCAGTCAATTACGGTGGCAGCAGCATGGAATGAAGCGTTGGTGAAGGAAGTGGCAACGGCAATTTCTGATGAGGCACGCGCAAAACACCACGAGTTTGTACGTGGAAATCAGCGTGGCATTTATCAGGGCTTGAACATGTGGTCACCGAATGTGAATATTTTCCGCGACCCTCGCTGGGGCCGTGGTCATGAGACTTACGGGGAAGATCCATACCTGACCAGCCGCCTGGGCTATCAGTATGTTACGGGCCTTCAGGGCGACGATGACAAATACCTGAAGTTGGTGGCGACTGCCAAGCACTATGCCGTGCATTCAGGTCCAGAAAAATTGCGTCATGAGTTTGATGCCAACGTTTCTGATCGTGATTTGTACGAAACCTATTTGCCCGCTTTCAAAACGTTGGTGAAAGATGCCAAGGTGTATTCTGTAATGGGAGCCTATAACCTGTTCCGCGGAAAGCCTTGTTGCGCCAACCCTTACCTGCACAGTATTTTGCGTGACGACTGGGGATTTGATGGTTATATCGTCTCTGATTGTTGGGCAGTGCGTGATTTCTATACCCATCAACCAACAGCCAAAGATGCCGCAGAGGCGTCAGCAATCGCAGTGCGTAATGGCACCAACCTGAATTGTGGTAGTGCTTATGCGCATTTGGATGAAGCCATCGAGCGTGGTTTGTTAAACGAGGAAGATATTAATATTTCTGTAAAGCGTATCTTCTTGGCACGTTTCAAAATGGGGATGTTCGATGAGGCCGACAGCTATGCCTATGGCCGCATTCCTTACAGCGTAAATTGTTCTGATGAGCACAACGGATTGTCGAGAAAAGCCGCACAGGAAAGTATTATTTTGCTGAAAAATCAGGCGCAGACTTTACCGCTGAAAAAGAATCTGAAGAAAATTGCAGTCATTGGCCCGAATGCCGATAACTGGGAAGCACTGGTAGGGAATTACCACGGGTTGCCAAAAAATCCGATCACCGTTTTAGAAGGTATAAAAAATAAAGTAGGCCACGATGTAGAGGTCGCTTATGCGGAAGGAAGTCACCTTGCTGAAGGGATTTCGAACCTGACTGTTATTCCTTCGGCCTATTTCCAAACCGAAGACGGTCAGCAAGGAATTACAGGCGAGTATTTTAATAACAGAGATTGGTCGGGAGCGCCTTTGTACACTCGTAAAGACGATAATATCGATTTTTATTGGGAGCAAAATCCTCCTTCTTCCAAAATGGAAGATGACAACTATTCTGTAAAATGGACGGGCTATTTGGTGCCACCTACCACGGGCGATTACCGTATTGGCGTGTGGTCAATGCCAAAGGTGATTTTGGAGCTTGATGGCGAAGAGATTTTCAAGGCAGGAAACCCTCACCACGCTTCATATCTGGAAGAAAAAGTTCACCTGCAGGCGGGAAAAAGATATAAAGTAACCTATTTCTATTCTAATCACACTGGTGATGGCGATGCTAAAATGTTATGGTCAATGCCAAACGATCAGCAACTCGAGCAGGCCGTAGCGTTGGCAGAATCTTCGGATGTTGCCGTGGTGGTATTGGGCTTGTCGCAACGCCTCGAAGGGGAAGAAGGCAGTAACATGCCTAAAGGCCTTGAAGGTTTTGAAGAGGGCGACCGTACGCACCTGAAATTGCCTCAACAACAGCAGGAATTGCTGAAAGCGGTACAGGCAACGGGCAAACCTACCGTTTTGGTACTGATGACCGGTAGTGCGGTGGCCATTAACTGGGCGCAGGAAAATGTGCCGGCGATCATGCAAGCGGGTTACCCTGGACAGCAGGGAGGAAATGCCATTGCCGATGTGCTTTTTGGCGATTACAATCCTGCCGGACGTTTGCCGGTTACTTATTATAAGTCGGTGGATCAATTGCCTGCTTTTACCAATTATGATATGCAAGGCAGAACGTACCGCTACTTCAAAGGCGATGCGCTTTATGATTTCGGTTTTGGCCTGAGCTATACCAATTTCGAGTATTCTGACCTGAAAGTGGCCAACAAAATCACCAACGGTTCGACAGTAGCTGTGGAAGTTACCGTAACCAACACAGGAGCGATGGATGGCGACGAGGTTGTTCAGCTTTATTTAACAGACAAAAAGGCCTCGACCCTCAGACCTATCCGACAGTTGGCGGCATTCGAGAGAATCCATCTGAAAAAAGGCGCAAGCCAGGTGGTGAAATTCTCCCTGACCCCCGAACAATTCTCGATGATCAATAAAAAAGGTGATCGTGTGGTAGAGCCTGGAACATTCACCATTAATGTGGGCGGAAGACAACCTTCTACTACGGGGGCAACTTCTGGCAGTGTACAAACAAGCACCCGCATTGTTGGGAAGTTGTTAAAAATTGAAAAATAAAGATTAATTGAACTGATATCAATAAGTGCCCAATACTGCATTGGGCACGACCATATTTTTTGTTTTTATGAAAAGATTTTTTTCCATACTAATGTTAATCGTGCTGCAGGTAGCAAGCACGTATGCGCAAGGTATTGATTACCCGCGCCATGAGTATCCGCGTCCACAATTCGAGCGCGAGCTTTGGATGAACCTCAATGGAAAGTGGACCTATAAATTTGATTTTAATAAAGAGGGATTGTCAAAAAATTACGCTTCGGCTAAAGGTTTTGATAAAGAAATTACGGTACCATTCGCACCAGAATCTAAACTTTCAGGGGTGGAGTACAAAGATTTCATTCCTGCGATGTGGTATCACCGCAAAATCAAGCCGGAAGCTTCGTGGAGAGGACAAGATGTGTTGTTGAACTTTGGAGCCGTAGATTATTACTGTCAGGTATTCATCAACGGTCAGTTGGTAGGTAAACACTGGGGAGGATCCACCTCTTTCTCTATGGATATTTCCAACTTTGTTACTTTGGGTGAAGAAGCTGATTTGGTGGTTTATGTAGAGGACGATACCCGTTCTAAACTTCAAGCTACTGGAAAGCAGTGCCATGATAAAGACTCTCGCGGTTGTTTTTATTCTCGTACCACAGGCATCTGGCAGACGGTTTGGATGGAGCCGGTTTACCGTCATGCTTTGAACAAAGTACAGATCATCCCTGATTTGGATAATAAGCAGTTTGTGTTCCGTCCGACTTACCGCAATTTGCAGGCAGGTACCAAGTTGCGTATCCGTGTGCGTGAAGATAAAAGAATTGTTGGCGAAGGTACATTTGCTGCTTCTGATGCTGGTTTTTGTGTGATTCCTCTGCGTTTCCCAAAAACGTGGAGTCCTGAAAATCCATTCTTGTATGAAGTATATTTCGACTTGTTTGATGCCGACGGCAAGCAAATTGATAATGTGTTCTCTTATGCGGGAATGCGTAAGGTACATATTGAAGGCAACCGTGTTTTCCTGAACAATGAGCTGTATTATCAGCGTTTGGTATTGGATCAAGGATTTTATCCTGATGGTGGATGGACTGCTCCTTCTGATGATGAACTGAAAGCAGATATTCAAAGAGGGAAATTGGCTGGATTTAATGGCGCACGTATGCACCAAAAAGTATTTGAGCAACGCTATTTGCACTGGGCGGCACGCCTCGGATATTTGGTTTGGGGAGAGTCCGCAAACTGGGGAATGGACAACAGCAACGAAGCGGCAGTGAGAAATTTCTTGTCGGAATGGACTTCGATTGTGGAGCGTGATATCAACGAGCCAGCGATTGTAGCTTGGACACCATTCAACGAAACTTGGCGACCAAAAAATCTGGAGATTCAGTCGAGAATGCAGGATGATGTTTACGACCTGACCAAAGCTTTGGACCCAACACGCCCTGTCGTTACGGCAAGTGGTGGAATTCATGCTGAGAAAGAAGATGTTTATGCCGAGCATACTTACAAGCAAGACCCGATGGAGTTGTACAATCAGCTGAGCAAATCGGAGCGCGGGGTATATATCAAGCATGAGGAAAGTGCCGATTATGCTGGTCAGCCATATATGGTGGATGAGTTCGGTGGTATCCGCTGGTTGCACAACCAACAAAACGAAGGCGTAGCCAAAAGCGCCACTTCCTGGGGATACGGAACGCCGCCGCAAACCAAAGAAGAATTCTATAAGCGTCTGGAAGATCAGGTGAATGTAATCCTTTCCCTTGACAATATCTGGGGATTCTGTTACACGCAGCTGACGGATGTGGAACAAGAGCAAAATGGTTTATTCTCTTATGACCGTGAGTCGAAATTTGATTTGGAAAAGTTGAATAAGATTTTCAGTAAAAGTAGAGAAGAAGCGAAGAAAGAAGTTGAAAAAATGTTGAAGGACAATTCAAATGCTTTAGGAAAGTAAGTAATTTGTAAATTGGCTGGGATTACTTACAGCCCTCATTAGTTCAAGCGTCTCGCTTGGACTAATGTTGAAATGGGTTTATCGAATATTTTTGTGCCTATCGGTACGGACGTTGCACGCAGCGACCCTACATAGCAGTAATCCCCATTTTTTTTCATCAATAATACAAATCAACCATGCTGAAATTTTCTACATTATTTATCGCTTTTTTATTGATATTCGCTACTGCATTTGCGGATATTCCTACGCCGTATAAAACCTTTACGCTACGGAATAGCCAACAGATGGAGATGACCGTTACCAACCTCGGCGGACGAATCATGAACCTGAAAGTTCCCAATGCGCAGGGGGTACCGACGAATGTGGTTGTTGGTTTCGATCAGGCGGCCCAATATTTAAGCTCCACGGAGCCTTATTTCGGTGCACTGATAGGCCGTGTTGGCAATCGGATCGCCAAAGGACAGTTTACCGTCGATGGGCAGCAGTTTCAGTTACCCATCAATAATGGAGAAAACAGTTTGCATGGTGGTTTGCAAGGTTTTCAAAACCTGACCTGGGAGGCTACTCAGGTTAATGAATCTACCCTTGAACTGCACCTTACACATCCTGATGGTGCGGAAGGTTTTCAGGGAAACATGGAGGTGAAAGTTACTTACACCCTTACCGAGGAGAATGCACTGGAAATTACCTATCATGCTACCGCCGATAAGGCGACCCCTTGTAACCTGACCAATCATGCTTTTTTCAACCTGAATGGGGAAGGCAGCGGCAGTATTTTAAACCATCGCTTGCGTATTCCTGCCAAGGAGTACACGCCCGTGGATGCTGGCCTGATTCCTCTTGGAAAGAACGCCAAAGTGAAAGGGACCCCTTTCGATTTTACTGAAGCTAAAACCATCGGTCGCGATATCGAGCAAAAAAACGATCAACTGACCAACGGAATGGGCTATGACCATAACTTTTTTTTAAAGAAAAAGAAGGGCAAACTGACCAAGATGGCTGAGGTTATGGGCGATAAAAGTGGCATTGTGATGGAAGTGTTCTCCACTGAAAGGTGCCTGCAATTTTATAGTGGCAACTTCATGGAAAGTAAAAACACTTTTGCCAGTGGTGCCAAGGATGATTTTAGAACGGCCTTTTGCCTCGAAACTCAGGAGTTTCCTGATGCGGTAAATCAACCGAACTTCAAGGCTTTTATCCTGACGCCAGGGAAAGTTTACTCCTCAAAATCGATTTACAAATTTAGGGTCAAATAAATCATGATAAAATCTGCCCTCGGCATTGCCGCTTTTCTGTTGTTAGTTTCCTGCTCCCCAAAAGTGCCCAATTACCCTGAACAGCTCATGAACATGGTCAATTGGGAGGAGCCCATTTATCAGGCCAATTTTGCCAACAGGCTGGAGCTGAAAAACTGGGAACTCGAAGGCGGGAAATCCATGGAAATTAAAAACAAAGCCTTATGCCTGGAAAGTGAATCACGGCCAGATCCGAGCTCCCTGTCGGGTAACCATATGGTGGCCTGGCTGAAGCCGGAAATGCCCGCAGACTTTTTCCTCACTTATCGCTTCCGTCCGGAAAACAAGCAGGAAGGCCTGGCAATTTTGTTCTTCAATGCACGGGGCGTCAATGGCAGTTCAATATTTGACAAGCAACTTAAAAAGCGAGCGGGCTATTTCCCCGACTATCACAGCGGAGACCTGAACAATTATCATATCTCCTATTGGAGTGGAAAACGGCAGGGCGCCAACCTGAGGAAAAATCATGGTTTTCATTTAGTGGCACAAGGCAACGACCCGATCTCCACTGACAGCACCGATCGCTTTCACCGCATCGGATTGCTGAAAAAAGGAAAAAATATCAGCCTGTTCGTCGATGGCGTGGAAACGCTTCAGTACGAAGACGATGGTGCTGTAGGAGGCCGAGCGATCACCCAACCGGGCTGGATCGGGCTCCGGCAAATGGATCATACCCATTTTGCAGAATACAAAGATTTAGCAGTGTATCCGCTGAAATAATGGCGGATAATTTTTGAGCAATATTTTAGACTGATTGATATGATGAAGAAGGTATTATTTTTTGTAGCGTGCCTATTGGCCTGCAACAGCCTGATGGCGGAAGACCTGATGGTCAATTCCCCAAACAAAAAAATGCGTTTCACCTTGCACACTGGCAAAACGCTTAAATTTTCTGTCCGTGCTTTCGGGCGTGCAGCTATCGACCCTACAAAAATTGATTTGCAGGTAGATGGGAAATATCTTGGGGCAGGGGCGAAAATCGCCAACTCCAGCATTAAGGAACATCAACTTTCGGAAACCCCAGTGGTGCCCGTAAAATTCGAAACGGTCGATAATCATTACAATGAGCTGACCGTGAAATTCAAAAGTGGTATTCAGCTGATTGCTCGCGCCTATGACGCCGGTGTAGCTTACCGTTTTGTGTTGGATAAAAAAGGAAGCGTGATCATTAACAATGAGGTTTTTGACTTTACTTTACCAGGAAACCCAAAGGTGTTTTTCCCTACGGAAGAAAGCCTGATCTCACATTATGAGCGCTACTATGAGGTGTTCAACATGAAGAATATTTTGGCAGGAACCTTCTGTTCGTTGCCCATGCTGAACATTGTAGCGGGAGATTTACACGTAGGACTTACCGAAGCGGATTTATTCGACTATCCACACCTGTTCCTTGAATCCAATGGTAAAGGACAGCTTGTTTCAAAATTCCCACATGTTGTAAAAGCTACCGTGGCAGAAAAAGGGGAGCTTGGCGACCGCAACGAAATCATTACTGAAGAAGCGGACTATATCGCCAAAACGGCAGGAAAGCGTTCCTTCCCTTGGCGTGTATTTCCTATTGCTGAAGAAGCCGGCGACTTGATCGAGGGTAACTTGGTGTACAAACTTTCTACTCCTTCAAAAATCAAAGATACCTCATGGATCAAGCCGGGAAAAGTTGCCTGGGACTGGTGGAATGCCAATAACCTTTACGGGGTAGATTTCAAAGCCGGGCTGAACAATGAAACGTACAAGTATTATATCGATTTTGCGGCCAATAACAATATCCCTTATGTAATTTTGGATGAAGGATGGACCAAGTCAACGACCAATATTAAAGAATATGCCAAAGATATCAATGTAGAAGAATTGGTGAAATATGGTAATGAGCGTGGCGTAGGACTGATCCTTTGGGCGCTATGGGGACCGTTGAATGAGGACATCGCCGGTACCTTGGATTTGTATGAAAAATGGGGTGTTAAGGGAATCAAGATTGATTTCATGCAGCGTGCAGATCAGGATATGGTGAATTTCTACGAAGAGGTAGCGGTATTGGCTGCTGAGCGTCATTTGTTGGTAGATTACCACGGTGCTTTCAAACCAACAGGGATGGAAAAAACCTACCCGAACATCGTGAACTACGAAGGGGTAAAAGGTTTAGAAAATAATAAGTGGAGTGATGAAGTTACGCCAACACACAACGTTACTTTGCCATTTACACGTATGCTCGCTGGTCCTTTGGATTATACTCCTGGAGCGATGGACAATGCCCACGCACAAAACTATATGATCCGTTTTGACCGCCCAATGGCCATTGGAACACGTGCCCATCAGGCGGCTATGTTTGTGGTTTACGAAGCGCCTTTGCAAATGATGGCCGACAGCCCAAGCAACTATGAGCGTGAGCAAAAATTCACTTCATTCATTGCTCAAATGCCAACGACGTGGGACGAAACGAAAGTAATTTCTGGAGAGGTAGGTGAGCACATCATCATCGCTCGTCGCCACGGAAACGATTGGTTCTTGGCAGGAATGACCGGCGCTGAAGGCATGGAAACAGCCGTTGCATTGGACTTCCTGAAGGATGGTCAATACGAAGCGGAAATCTTGACGGACGGACCAAATGCCGAAATGGCTGCCATCGATTATTTGCTGAAAACAAAGTCAGTGAGCAAAGCTGATGAGTTGAACATCAAGATGGTTAATGGCGGTGGTTTTGCCGTGATTTTCCATAAGAAATAATATCCCGTTTTGGGTAGGGTCAGACCTATGTGTCTGACCTGAATAGTTATTTTTAGTCCCCCACTTTTTGATCAGTCCATATATATGAAGAAGATATTTTTAAGCCTTGCCTTGGTGCTGGCCTTGACAAAAATCAATGTTTTTGCACAGACCGATAGCGACCGCGTCAATCAGCTGATGGAGCAGATGACCATCGACGAGAAGCTTGGGCAAATGACCCAAATCTGCCTGAGTACCATCACCCTTGACGGAAACAAAACCCTCGACCTGAATGTCGATTTGTTTCGGGATGCTATTCTGAAATACCACGTCGGCTCATTTTTGAGTGGTAGTGATAAAGCCGAGCGCTGGGTAGATTTTGTTGGGGGAATTCAGCAAGTAGCCCTTGATGAAAGTCGTTTGGGGATTCCGTTGATCCTCGGAATTGACCACGTGCATGGTGCCAACTATGTGAACGAAGGAACGATATTTCCGCATAATCTCGCTTTAGCGTCTTCTTTCAATACCGAATTGGCGAAACAGGGCGCGATTGTTACACGTGAAGAAACAGCCGCTTTGGGCTTGAGCTGGAACTTTGCTCCCGTGCTCGATTTGGGGAAAAACAGCCGTTGGCCTCGCTTGTATGAAACCTTTGGAGAGGATCCTGTGGTGTGTTCAAAGATGGGTGTAGCCACGATCGAAGGTTTGGAAGAAAAGCGCGAGGGCATGTCTTTGGCCGCTTGTGCGAAACACTTTGTGGGCTATTCTGATCCATATAACGGGTGGGATCGTACGCCGGCCGAAATCCCGATGCAGACGCTTTGGGAACAGTATTTACCTTCTTTCAAAGCGGGTTTTGATGCAGGCGTAAAGACAGTGATGTTGAACAGTGGGGAATTGAACGGCATGGCGGTTCATGCGTCCAAAGAAATTGTTACCGACCTTTTGCGTGACCAAATGGGCTTCGAAGGTGTGGTGGTAACCGATATTGTCGATATCGAAAAGCTGATCAAAATGCACCATGCGGCAGATAATTTGAAGGATGCTGTATTGTTGAGTTTGAATGCAGGCATTGATATGTATATGGCTTGCAGTGATTTTGAGTTCATTGATGTAACCAAGGAGTTGTTGGCCGAAGGCAAGATCACGGAAGATCGAATCAATGTTTCTGTTCGTCGTATCTTGAACTTGAAAGAAGATTTGGGCTTGTTCGAACATGCGTTGCCTAATAAAAAAGAAATCAATACGATCGGAACGGCTGACAACAAAGCGGTAGCGATTGCTGCGGCAGAAGAGACGGTTGTTTTGTTGAAAAATAAAGAAAACGTTTTGCCACTGAAGCAGTCGATCAAAAACATATTGGTGACTGGTTTTGCGGCCAATTCCAAACACCAATTGACTGGCGCCTGGACAATGGAATGGTTGGGGCAACCTGACGAAAGCATGCACCCTTCGGAAATGAATACCCTTTTCACCGCTTTGAAAAAGGATTTCCCTAAAGCCAATATCATCTTGGTGGATGAGCAAGATACCAAAGCATTGAACAAGGCGGCCAAGAAAGCCGATGCCATTATCGTAACGGCAGGTGAGCAGCCATACAGCGAGTTTAAGGGCAATACAATGACCTTGGCGATGGACAAAAAACAGCAGCGATTGATCGAAGATCTTTCCGCTTTCAATAAGCCGACCGTCTTGGTGATGTTGGAAAGTCGTCCACAAATCATCACAGATGTGGAGCCATTGGCTGATGCAATTATGTTCGTGTGTTCGCCTGGCTACGGCGGTGGAGATGCCCTTTCGGGAGTGATTTCCGGTCGTGTGAATCCAAGTGGAAAACTGCCTTTCTCTTATCCAAAATACGATGGCACCGTGATGCCTTACTATTATAAACATTCGACACAGGCGGCCATCGATCGTCTTGGTGAATCACCGTTTTTGTATCCTTTCGGTCATGGACTTTCTTACAGCGATTTCCAATACAGCGACCTCAAAATCTCCGGTGAGCAGATGACGCTTGGGCAGGAAATCACGGCTTCGGTAACGGTGAGTAACCCGAGTGAGAGAGATGGGAAAGAGGCTGTTTTGTGGTTTTTGACTGATGAGATCGGGGTAAATCCTCGTCCGGTAAAACAGCTTTTTGACTTTGAGAAAAAGACGATCAAAGCCAATGGCAGTCAGACTTTCAGCATTAAAATCAAAGCGAATGACTTGAATTATCCTGATGCCAACGGTAAACCTGTTTATGAATCCGGCTACTACACTTTGAAAATAGGCGACCAATCGGTGCGCTTCTATTTATCTGTTGATCAAAACACACTATAAAATGAGAATTGTATTTTTTGTAGCTTTATGGCTATGTAGCGTAGGTGTAAAAGCGCAGTCATGGATCCAAAGTTCAGACAAAGAACTGATTTTAGATAACGGATTGGTGCACCGAGTGATCTCTTTTGAGGATAACAAAATCGCATCGACAGAATTATCTCTGCATGGGGATACGACCAATTTTTTGATTGATACCTCCAAGGAATTTTCGTTTTTATTAAACGGAGAAATGATTGATGGTCAATCAGGTTGGGCGGTGAAGGACATCGTCAAATTTGAAATGCCCCAGCAGGGGCAGGCCGTTGCAGTAGCTTTGAAAAGTACCTTTCAGGAGGATCTTTTCTTGAAGGTGAACTATGTGCTATACCCTGAATTGCCAATTATTCGCAAGTGGGTAGAAATCAAGAATACTTCGCTAAACGACCTTCAGGTGGATGCCTTGCAGATTGAGGACCTTCAAACAATCCTTAATTTTGAGTGTACTTTCACCCTGCATAATTATGCGCGAATGAAAAACATCGGTCGTTTTGTAGGTAATTGGGACGATCCGGTTTGTGTGGTGCATGATATTGAGTTGCGTAAAGGAATGGCTTTGGGGAATGAGGCGATTGGTGTGTTGAAGCGCACGGCTTATCATACTGAAGGCAATACCAATGATGTTCAGATTGGATTGACGACGGACAAAGAAGATTTCCCGTTCCGTAAATATGTAGCGGCTGAGGAGAACTTCGTCAGCCCGAAAACTTTCATCGCTTTGTATAACAACCGTGCGGATGGCTTTGAGGTCGTTAATGAGGAAGTCAATCGTTTTGTTACTTTGCACATGAACCCACGCATTGTACAATTAAAAGATAAGCCTACTTTCGTTTACAATACCTGGTACCCTTTCCGTACTTTCGTTTCGGATACTTTGGTGCAGTCGGTGGCGGATGCTGCCGCCAAATGTGGTTTGCAGGAACTGATTATTGATGATGGCTGGCAGGTGAATTACCGTGGTGAAACTTCTGAAAAAGACTGGGGTGGAAATTATGGCGACTGGCTGGTGGATGAGCATAAATTTAAAGGTGGATTGAAGCCAACGTTTGATTATATCAAAGAGAAAAACATGAAGCCTGGTCTTTGGATTTCCATTGCTTCGGCAACAGGCGATGCGCAGGTTTTTCAGCAGCATCCGGAGTGGTTCGTGGTCGATAAAGATGGCAATTATGGTAACCTGCACTTTGAGGACAAAGACGGAACAGGAGATTTCTATTCTGCCTCTTTCGGTACCGATTGGTATGATTATATCAAAGGCAAGATTGTTGGTTTGGTCAAAGAACACGGTTTGGAATATGCCAAATTGGACCTTGCCGTGGTAACGAGTCCATACATTAACAATGATGAGAATTCGGGTTCTTATGCCAAAGATCATCCATTGTATAAAGATCAAAAAGCATCTTATTATGTGATGTATGAGCGTCTTTTACAATTATTTGATGAGCTTCATGAGGAGGCCCCTGAGTTGTTCATTGACTGTACATTTGAAACCGCCGGCAAGTTCCACATGATGGATTATGCCATTGCTCAGCATGCGGAAGGCAACTGGTTGTCCAACTTTGAAGACCCACAGCCATTCGGTGCTTTGCGTGTCCGTCAGATGGCTTGGTGGCGTTCGCCGGCAGTGCCTGCAGCCTCCTTGGTGATCGGTAACCTGCCGATGGATGACCCTAATTTTGAGTTGGGCTTGAAATCGTTGATTGGTACTTTGCCAATTGTGCTCGGAGATCCACGACTATTGTCAGAGGACAAAGCCAAGCAAATGAAAACATGGTCAGACTGGATGAAAAACATGCAGGAAAAGTATGACTACATGAGTTTCCGTAAGGATTTGCCTGGTTTCTATGAGCCACGTGAAGGCGCATGGGATGGCTGGCAGCGCATCAATTTTGCCAAGCAGTCTGGTGGTTTGGTGGGTGTATTCCGTCAGGGGGCCCTGGAAAGCGAAAGACAGGTTTTTGTTACTGACCTGAAAGCTGATCAGCAATATGTAGTACGTCAGGCACCTACAGGTAAAAAAATACTGAAGGCAACAGGAAAATCATTAATGGAGCGGGGATTCAGGGTGAAAATCGATGAATCTCATGGCGGTGAAATTTTTGAAATTCAGCAATTATAAGTTTAACTTTATGTGTGTTTGAGATTTAATTATTTGTGACCTTAATTATTCGATTGGTGAGAAGCTATTTTTAATGATTTTTTTCATGGTTATGGAGATTTCATTGAAAGGCTATTTCAGTTATCGATAACCCTTTCGGGATGGTTAATTTTTTAAACATGCAGTTAATTTTTAAGAAAAAAGATCAATGGATTGCTGTTTTGGGTGATAGTAAGCACTATATATAGTATTGCTACCAATGTCGTTATTTGCATTCCTTTGCATTTTCGTATTACAATTAATTAGAGAAACATGTGTAATAAATATTTGTACTCCATCAGAAAAATGGCCCTCCTGATTTTAGGAGGTGTACTTTTTTCCTGTCAGTCGGCTGAAGAATCGACGCCCCTGTCTTTGACCTTCAAAAATGAAAACGCCACCGAGCTCGCGCAGGTGGTAACCATGCCCCGCGCTGAAGTATTGAAGAAATTAGGTGATATCCCTGCAGGAACCTTGCCCGTGTTGTTTGACGGGGAGCAGGCGATTCCCGTTCAGTTTGATGACCTTGATCAGGATGGTCAATGGGATGAGTTTTCAGTCTGGGCTTTTGTGGGCGCTGAACAGGAAAAAACCTATGCGGTGAAATTCATGAAAAATGATGAGCTGCCCGCTTTCAAAGCGTTTACAGATGTGCATTTTGGCGTGAAGCCATCGAAAGAAGAAGGCGTGCGTCCTGTATTGAAGGCGACGATCAAAAAGGATGAATTGCCATGGGATGCAGATTTTTACCCTTATCAGGCGGATGGCCCGATGTGGGAGAATGATCAGATAGGTTTCCGTCAGTATTTTGATGGAAGAAACTGTAAAGATGTTTTCGGCAAACGGACGGCAGATTTATCGCTGCATAAAATTGGCTTTGATGCCAAAGGGAACCCTGAAGATAATTACCACGTGCTCGCAGATTGGGGCCGTGACATTATGCAAGTGGGCAGTTCACTTGGTGCGGGCTCATTGGCTATGGAAGTGGATGGCAAGATGTATCGCTTGGGTACCAAAATCAACGCCAAGCGCAATAATGTGGATTCCACCAAGTTTACCATGATTAACCGTGGCCCTATCCGAGGAATTTTCAAATTGGATTATTTCGGATGGGATGTTGCCGGGGAGAAAATCAACGTCAGTGAAATTATTTATATTAATCGTGGCGAGCACTGTTACCGATCTACTGTTACCGCCTCAGGTTTTGAAGGAGAACGCACCTTGATTTCAGGGATGGTTCACCTGAACAACGATTTCCCGGTGACAAAGCAGTTGGTTAACGGCAAGGAAGTGTTGATGTCGCATGATAAGCAGACTTACAACAAAGAATTTTACATGGGGCTGGCTTTGGTTGTGGATGCAAAGCAACTGAAGGCGGTGGAGTTGGCGCCGGCAAAAGGCGATGGCATTACGAGTACTTATTGTGCCAAAACCAATGTTAAAGCTGGGCAAGCCTATCACACACAGTTCTTTGCCACTTGGGGGATGCAGGATGAGCGTTTCAGAAAGGCTGATTATTTTCAGCAGTTTGTCGTTGGTGCTGTGGGCGTAAAACCAATAGTGTTAATTTAAAAGCGATTATTTTAGAAATTAGAAAGGGGCTTTTTAAGCCTCTTTTTTTTGGTATAATATTATTAAAGCAATTAAATAGTTGTAAAAAAATTTAATTTAATATTAATCTTTTCGTGCTGTAATCTTGGTTGGTCTTGCTCAAATTTTAGAAAACGGGCTGTCTACTTGGTGATGAGTGCAATTTTACCGCTTATTTTTGAAGGAATTCAAATTTCCCGAATCAGGATAGATTATTTTAATAATCATCAGTTTGGATTAGTAGATTGTAAAAAGTAGTGAATTTGTGCGTGTATTATTTAAATAATTACAAAAATCAACTTTTTAATAGTGAAAAGTATAATTCGCCGGAATCCTTTATTTGTTAAATTTTGTACAAGCCCCAACAAGGTGATTCGGTAATTATACTATTTCTATTTGGCTTTAGTATTTCGAGGGATTATGTGCTAAATTAAACTATCGTTTATCGATAATAGTGCATTAATTTGTAATCATTTTTTAATATATAATGACGAATCTATCGGATATAGAACTTTTACAGAAAATCAGAAACGGTGAAGATTATTACTTTAACTTATTGTTCAGGAAGTATTACTCTAAGTTGTATTATTTTGCGATTGAATTCGTTAAAGACGAATTTGAGGTGGAATCTATTGTACAGAATGCTTTTATTAAGGTTTGGGAAAAGCGCCATGATTTAAACGATAACTCCAATCTTAATGCCTATCTGCATACCATCGTAAAGAACGCCTGCCTGAAGTACCTTAATCAGCAAGCCAAACACCGTAGTGTGCCACTTGAGGAAGAAGCGGTACAGCGGGAAATTTATGCATTATCTCAGTTTGAATCTGAAAAATTGAGCATAGGAGAAATTACAGAAAAAATCACCACTGTACTCTCTTCTTTAAGCCCAAGATGTAAAGAAATTTTCTTGAAAAGTAAGCGGGATAATTTAAAAAATAAGGAGATTGCTGAAGACCTCAACATCTCCATTAAAAGTGTGGAGGCTAATATCACAAGAGCCAAAAAATCAATCAAGTCGCAAATTGTCCAAAAGTTGGCATTGCTGTTATTCTTGATTGATCAAATGGCTGATTTTTTATTTTAAGTTTATTTTTCTACGATTACCGTCAAGCCACAAGCACCATGGGCACCGACCACCAACGACTGTTCTATATCCGCAGTTTTGGAAGGCCCGGAAACAAATACGCCGTAACCGAGCGCCTGTGGTTCAATGGTTTGATAGGCTTCATGCATATTGTATACAATATTGTCGACTTTAACCACAATCACCAGCTGCTCGACAATGGCAATTCCTACCCGCTGGGGCAGGGCATCTTCGCCGATCCAAACCGCCCCATTTTCTGCCACGCCAAGCGGTGCCTTATATATGGCTACCGTTAGTTCGGCAAGCTCTTCAGTCGTGGCATCCTGTAGTGGTTTTGAGTCATGAAAAGCCGAGTAGTAGTGCTTCTGCCCAGTAACCTTCCCATTGATTACCGCATAGGTGTGCGCTTCATTTTCGGTACAGAGTACCCGCGCGCCAGCTTTTTCCGCCATGGCCACAAAAGTACTGATGGTTTCACCTTCAGGGTATTTGAAGCGGGGAATAACAGGCAATGGGGCCTCTTCCAACTGGATGGATTGAATACGGTCGATGATTGCTGCTTTATGACTCATGTTGTTCGTTGTTTTTGTACCATTCCAAGAAGCTTTCTTTGGGTGCCTCAGGTAAATCCCGCTGCTTTCCCCAAACATTCAGCGGGTTGTTAATCAGGGCATCCGGTAAAATGCGCAGGGAAGTTCTGGCAATTTTCCCAAAACCATGAAAGGCCTTGGGCTTGGCCATTAACGTTCCCGTCCACTGATTAATCTTCCGTTTGGTCTTGTTGAGTGATTGTTCCTTTCCAATAATTTGTCGCCATTCATATAATTGGGTATGGATATCGATTTTTACAGGACATACATTGCTGCATGAACCGCAAAGTGTAGAAGCGAAAGGCAGGCTGCTGTATTTTTTTAAATCTTTTCCTGGTGATAATATAGAACCGATAGGGCCAGGAATGATATGTTCATAGCTGTGGCCGCCACTGCGTCGGTAGATAGGGCAGGTATTCATGCAGGCACCACAGCGGATACAGTTCAGCGATGCCCGAAACTTAGGGCGGTTGAGTTGTTCTGTACGTTTATTGTCCACTAAAATCAGGTGCATTTGCTGCCCCTTGCGCGGCCGATGGAAATGCGAGCTGTAAGTGGTAATGGCCTGTCCGGTGGCGCTACGGGCAAGCAGCCGCAGAAATACGCCAAGGTGTTCCATTTTAGGAATCAGTTTTTCAATGCCCATACAGGCAATATGAATCGGTGCGATATTGGTTCCCATATCCACATTGCCTTCATTGGTACAGACCACAAACCCACCGGTCTCCGCCACGGCAAAATTCACGCCTGTAATGGCTGCTTCTGCCTTCATGAACTTTTCACGGAGGTGTTTCCGGGCTGCTTTTGTCAGGTAATCCGGGTCATTATTCCCCTTTTCCGTCTGTAGTTTTTCATGGAACAGCGCACTGACTTCCTCTTTCTTTTTATGGATGGCAGGCAGCACAATATGGCTGGGGTGCTCTCCTGCAAGCTGTACAATACGCTCTCCAAGGTCGGTATCGATAATGCTTACTCCCTGAGCCTCGAGGTGGTGGTTCAGTCCACATTCTTCGGTCAGCATCGACTTACTTTTAACCACCTGTGTGGCCTTTGCTTCCTTCAGAATGGAAGCTACAATTTGATTATGCGCCTCGGCGTCCTCTGCCCAATGAACTTTAATGCCATTGGCCGAAGCTTTGGCTTCAAATTCCAGCAGGTAGTGGTCGAGCTTCGAGAGGGTGTGCTTTTTGATCTGCGAAGCAAGGCTCCTTAATTCTTCCCATTCGGGAATGCTTGCCGCAGAGACATCGCGCTTCTCACGCACATGCCACAGGGCTTTATCGTGCCAACTGACGCGCTCGGCATCTTTATTAAAGATGGCGGCATTTTTTGGGTGATCAATAACTTGCGACATGCTGTGCTTGTTTTTTGTGAAGGTGAACAGACTCAAACAAAATCTCGGCAAGGTGCTTCACCTTTACCGGCAGCTTTTCCCGCTTGATAATCCCTTCGAGGTGCATCATGCAGGACATATCCCCGGAGGTGATGATTTCAGCGCCAGAAGAGATATAATCCTGAAGGCGGTCACGGCCCATACGCACTGAAATTGCTTCCTCGGAAACGGCAAAAGTTCCACCGAAGCCACAACATTCGTCGGCTCTGTTCGGGGTGATCATCTGGATGCCCTCCACTTTTTTGAGCAGTTCAAGCTGCAGGTTATCGGCGGGGGTCATTGATTCCGAGCATTGCCCGAGCCCCATTCCTCTGAGTCCATGGCAGCTTTTGTGCAGGACCACTTTGGCCTGCGATTGGCCCTCGTATTGGTCGATGAGTTTGAAGCGGTGCATAAATTCGGTAAAGTCCAAAAAGCGGTGCGCAATGGCTTTGTCTTCAGGGGAAAGGTAGTCTTTTTCGCCCATCTCCCGAATATGCATAATGCAGCTTGCGGAAGGAGCGACGATATATTCACAGTCAGCAAAAAGGGAAAATTGATGCTGAAGGGTTTTAACGGATTCACATTCAAAGCCTGAGTTGGCCATCGGTTGGCCGCAGCAGGTTTGTTGCAATGGCACACTGACCTGCATTCCGAAGTGTTGGAGTAATCTGAAGGTGGCCTTGCCTACCTGTGGATAAAATTGGTCCACGTAGCAAGGGATAAATAATCCTACTTTCATAAATAAAGGGATTTCGGTTTGGTGCCGATAGCACATACGACACTAAAAAATGAACATAACAAGAAGGGAATATTTATTGGGGAAGTAAATTCATAAAATGGGATTCTTTTTGCATAAAATGATTTTTATTGCTTAAATATTGGTGTAACTTCTTATTGTTTTCGTTGGGCTCACGGCGAAGCGTACTTATGACTTTTTATTTTTAGGAGCAATGGAAGATTTTTTCAAATATTTATTACCAAGTGCTGACGATGAGCGGCTCGGAATATTCATTTCCAGTGTTGGGCATGGAACGGTGGCACCGGAGATGGTTTACCCGGATCCGCAGCACCCTTTGGGCTATTATTTTTCCTGGGAAAAGGGGCGGAAACTAACGGAGTATCAGGTATTGTATATTGCCCGTGGCAGTGGGGTGCTTGAGATTGAAGACCGCACGATAAATGTTACTGAGGGCGGGGTAATGGTCATTCCACCAAATATTTGGCACCGTTATCGTCCGGATAAATCCGTCGGTTGGGAGGAGTATTTTGTGGGTTTCAGTGGAGAATTTGCTTCGCGATTTTTGGCGCATTCAATACTGGAAGATCAGTTTTATTTTAACTCAGGAACTTCCTTTACATTACAGCATTTGCTCGATAGTTTGATGGACATCGCGAAGATGGAATCGGTGGCTTTTCAGCAGATTGCCAGTGGCCTTTTAATGCAGTTTGTCGGACACTTAATAAAGCGGGAGCGCAAGAAAACCGGTGACTTTGACCGTACCAAACGGATTGTAGATCAGGCCAAAATATTTATACAAAGTGACCAGTATGAGGAGGAGGATTTGAAAGGTTTCTGTAAGGAGCGGGGCATGTCTTATTCCTTTTTCCGAAAGCTGTTCAAAGACTACACGGGCTTTTCGCCACATCAGTATTACCTGAATTTTAAGATTCTGAAAGCCAAGGAGATGTTGCTGAGCACGGATTATCAGGTGAAGGAGGTCGCTTATCAGTTGGGCTTTTCCTCCATTTATTATTTTTCCCGCCTGTTTAAATCTAAAACAGGGGTGAGTCCGAAGGCTTTTAAAGGGTGATTAATGGCGGTCAGCGGTGAACAAACGTGAACTGAAAGATTGAAACTTCAAAAAATCCTTTTGATCCCATTCCTTTGTGGACTAAAAAATACAAGCAGAAATTCGGTCGCTGCGGTAGTTCAAGCCGTCAGCAAGCCGTTGTAAATAACGCTTTTAAGTCCGCCTGTTGGAAATGCTTTTTTGCATTTTTTGATGGTGTTTATAGTGTATATAAAGGTCGGAGGTAGATTTCAATGGAATGAAACCTGAAGTCATGCTGATCATTTCGCCTCGATCCATAATTTTCAATAAAAAAGGCGGTTCCTTATTAAAAGAACCGCCTTTCATTATTTTTTGAGGGTTTATCTCACAAAGGCATTGGCCATTCCGCCATCTACATTTACAATGCTTCCAGTGCTTTTATCCAAAACAGCCACCAAAGCAAAAACGCCATTGGCAATATCCTGAGGAAGAATAATTTCATTCATCAGGTTACGCTTAGCATAGTGTGCAGGCAGGTCTTCGACTTTAATGCCGTAAGCTTTGGCACGGCCTTCAGCCCACTTGCCTTCCCAGATTTTACTTCCGACGATTACGCCGTCAGGATTTACAGTATTGACACGGATTTTTTCTCCGCCCAATTCCGCAGCTAACAGTCGGGTCATGTGTTGCTGAGCTGCTTTTGCAGTTCCGTAAGCCACATTATTAGGTCCGGAAACCAATCCGTTTTTCGAGGCGATATTGACAATATTACCACCGAGGTTTTGCTTTCTCAGCACTTCAACACCAACTTGTGCCATCAGGAACTGTCCCTTTACCAAAACGTCCTGAAGGATATCCCAGTCTTTTTGTGTTGTTTCCGCCAACGGCTTACTGATCGCCAGACCTGCTGAATGAACAATGATGTCCACCCCGCCAAATTCCAGACAGGCAGCATCAAATGCTTCGCGGATAGAAGCCTCATCAGTAACATTACAAAGCGCGCTGGTAGCGACATCCTTTTTGTAAGTTGCTACGGCAGTGGCCAGGTTATCTTCAGAAATATCTGTGATCACGACATTGGCACCTTCTGCGGCTAATTTATCCGCAATAGCTTTTCCAATACCGCCCGCAGCACCCGTAATCAGGGCTACTTTGCGTGATAATGGCTGCTCTTTTGGCATACGCTGAAGCTTTGCTTCTTCCAATAGCCAGTACTCAATATCAAAAGCCTCCTGACGCGGCAATGAAGTGTAGCTTGAGATTGCCTCAGCACCTTTCATTACGTTGATGGCATTGATGTAAAATTCCGAAGCCACACGAGCGGTCTGTTTGTTTTTTGCAAAACTGAACATCCCCACACCAGGGTAAAGGATAATGACCGGGTTGGCATCACGGATCGCCGGGCTGTTATCGTGCTTGCAGTTTTCATAATAGGCGGTGTACTCCTCACGGTACTGCTCAAAAGCAGGCGTTAATTTTTCTACCAGTCCTTTGCCATCCAAATTTTCTTCAGGCTTCAGGGTCAATACCAAAGGCTGAATTTTTGTACGCAAGAAGTGATCCGGACAAGAAGTACCCATAGGGGCAAGCTTGTCGATATCTTTACTGTTGATGAATTCCAGTACGCGCTCATCATCTGTAAAATGACCGATCATAGGCTGCTCGCTTGAACATAACCCACGCAATACCGGGGCAATTTTTGCGGCCTGTGCCTGACGGTTTGCAGGATCAAGGCTTGTGATGCACTGCCCACCAAAAACAGGGCCTTTTTTGCCCACATGCTCTTCAATATACGCCGAAGCGGCTTCAATCACCTCCAAAGAGTTGATGTATGATTCGTAAGAAGTATCTCCCCAGGTGAATACCCCGTGGCTACCCAATACAATACCACGGATGTTTGGATTTTTCTCCAGGCACTGCTCTAACTGCAATCCTAAATCGAAACCAGGACGTTGCCAAGGCACCCATCCCATGGTGTCTCCCCAGATTTCTTTAGTGATCGCTTCGCTGTCTTCAGCAGCGGCAATGGCAATCAGGGCATCAGGGTGGAGGTGGTCAATATGCTTAAATGGCAATAAACCATGCAAAGGAGTATCAATAGAAGGGGCACGGCTGTCGAGGTCAAAAATACAGTGGTTAAACAAGGCCACCATTTCATCTTCGTGCTCAATACCACGATATACTTTTTTCAGGTCGCGAAGGCGGTCAGTGTACAATCCTGCGATTCCCTGACGCGTCAGTGTTCCGATGTCGCCACCTGAACCCTTCACCCACATTACTTCCACTTCTTCACCTGTCAAAGGATCTTTTTCGATCGTTTTACAGCTTGTGTTTCCGCCACCGTAATTGGTGATGCGTAGGTCAGCACCTAATATATTTGAACGATATAAAAATAATTCGACTTCGTTGCCTTCCATCGATGCTGCTTTAGCATCATCCCAAAGGTAATCAACGTGCTTAAAAGTTTTAACACTCATGGTTTATGTTGGTTTTAGTGATTGGTTTCTGCATCTAAGTTTGAAATAAGTAGAGGGATTGTAAAGGCACAAAATGACATCATCTTTGCACTTTTTGATTTGAGAGATCGTAAAAGCCGATATTGTTTGATATAGCATCGGTAACCCACATCCTCGCATGCGAATGTGGGACTCCTATGGAGGTTTTTTTCCTTTAGTTTTATGATTTAACAGTCTTTTTGGTAAATGAATAGAGAAAGTGTCGGTTCTTAGCTTTTTCCGAAGAGCTGTTTATCAGTCCACTACCCGTGGCTTGTTAGGGGTTAACCTTTTGGGGTGTGGAATATTTTTGTCATTATTTTGTACAATATGGCAGTTCATTTGAATGGATTTGAAAAGACATTTATATCACCATGATTAAATTTTTTTCTTCGATTTTTCCTCCATCGCAACAATTAGGAGAAGAGTGATTATTAATTTAAATACCTTGAAAGTGTACTGCCGAAAGGTAGGTTTAGAAAAACATCAAACTCAATTTTTTTAATATGTTCAAACATTCTATTTACTTATTTTTTATGCTCACCCTTCTCGGGATTTCCTGTCAGAAGCCCCAAAAAGAAACGGTAGTTGAGCAGGCCAAAGTGGATTACGGGCAGATGGTCAACCCATTTATTGGAACCTCCAATGAGGGCAATACGCATCCGGGGGCAATGTCGCCTTGGGGGATGACTGCCGCCGCACCACACAACAAAGATTTCAGGAGCCGCACCGACAATCCGGCGATTTACGAGTATGGGAATCCATTTATTTACAGCTTCGCTTCTGTCAACCTTTCAGGGATTGGCTGCCCAGTGGCGGGGAGTATTCCGATCCGTGTTTCGAGGGGAGATTTCAACTGGTCGGTGGACAGCTTCAAGAGCAGCTACGATCAGGAAAAGACTTATCCTGGGTATTACGGGGTTCAGCTGATTGACCATCGTGTGGAGGCAGAAATGACGGTAACCACCCGAACCACCCGATTTAAATTTACGGCTGCTGATGATTCCGAGCCACTCAACATATTTCTCGATTTGGGTAGTAACCTTAGCCATATCAAAACTGGGGAAGCGAAGAAGCTGGCCGGTCAAACCATTGTGGGCTACCAGGTTGATGGCGAATTTTGTGGCGTAAATAAGCAGACCAAGATTTTTTACGCCTTGCAGGTTGAAGGACAGCCTTCATCTTTGCAGTTGGTGGAAGAAGCACAAGCTGTGGATAAAGAAATGGTGGAGGGCGCCAAAGCTGGGGCTTTATTTACTTTTGATCCTAAGCAGGACAAGGAAGTGGAAGTGAAGATTGGTATCTCGTTTGTGTCTGCGGAAAATGCTTTGGCAAACCTGAAAGCGGAGCAGAAGGCGCTGGCTTTTGAGGACATTAAGGCAGCAGTTGGAGAACAATGGAACAAAATGCTTGGCCGAATTGATATCGAGGGTGGGGCTGTTAATGACAGAACCGTGTTTTACACGGCGCTTTACCATTCCATTTTATTGCCACAGGTGATTAATGACGTCAATGGTGATTACCCTGATCGTGAGGTGAACAAGGTCGGTAATACCGAGGGCAAGTACACCCGTTACAGCACTTATTCGCTATGGGACACTTACCGGACAGTGCATCCTTTACTGGCTTTGGTGTACCCTGAGGAACAACGTGACATGACGATCTCACTGGTGGAAATGTACAAGGCCTGGGGCTGGATTCCTAAGTGGGAATTGTTTGGCTACGACACCTACTGTATGGTGGGCGATCCGGCTTTGCCTGTCATCGCCGATACGTATATGAAAGGAATTACGGATTTTGATGTTGAGACAGCACTTGAGGGGATGGTTAAATCAGCCACTACCCGCGAGAACAACCCTATTCGCCCAGGAATTAAATATTACCTTGATTTGGGCTATTTGCCAATGGATGACCGTGGGGGCGACCGGAAGGATTTCAGCTTTACCAATGGTATCGTATGGGGACCGGTTTCTACGACCCTGGAATATAACTTTTCTGATTTTGGGATTGCGCAGGTGGCTAAAGCCCTGGGGAAAGAGGAGCTCTATCAGCAGTTCTATAAGCAAAGCCATTCGTTTGTTAATTTATATGACCGTGAGACCACCTTCTTCCGGCCTAAAAATAAAGATGGCAGTTGGCTGACGCCCTATAATCCGCTGGATCGTTTTTGGGATGTGCGCTGGAAAAAAAGTGGCGGACCAGGTTATGTAGAGGGGAATGCCTGGCAGTATGCATTTTTTGTGCCGCATGCTATGGATACCTTGCAGCAGATTATGGGTGAAGAGGTTTTCGCCAGTAAGCTTCATCAAATGTTCAGTGAAAAGCATTTTGATATGACCAACGAGCCAGACATTACCTTTCCTTTCCTTTTCAATTACATCAATGGGCAGGAGCGCAGTACTCAACAATATGTACGCGAAGTGGCGGAGAAAAATTTCTTCAATGCGCACAATGGAATCCCAGGTAATGATGATGCCGGAACATTGAGTGCCTGGTTGGTATTTGCTGATTTGGGAATTTTCCCTGATGCACCGGGTATTCCGACCTATCAATTATCTACCCCTAAATTTAAGAAGGCGACGATCAAATTGCCTGATTATGTATATGGAGGAAAAACGCTGGTGATAGAAAAATCCGCAGAAGTGGGTCGATATTTCAACCGTGTGGAATTTGCCGATGGTACTCCTGTAGATGGCTATAGTGTTGATCATCAGGCGTTGCTGAAGGGTGGCGGTTTGAAGTATGAGAAGCGGTCGAGCCTGTAAGTGCGCATTGAAGTTTACAATTCCTGACAAATATAGGAATGCATGCAGTAGTGATGAAGCGAGGTCTTGAGCACATCGTTTCCTTATTATTGAAAATGTGATGCGTTAAAAAATATCATCTTTTTTAGTATTTAGAGGGGGCCTTCGGGTCCCTTTTTTTATCTTAAAATATTTATCCTTAGAGATTTAGTGTTAAATTTTCAAAATATCGATCTTCTTATTTGTTTGAATAAATAAAAACTACACTTTTAATGCAAAAATCATAATTTGGGTAAGGGTCATCAAAATGATTCAATTGATTGCTCCGTTTTTATAATTGGATAGAAACGGGGCAGACACATGGTCTATATTTTTTCATACCAATTTACTAACCCAAAATAAACACGTATGAAAAAATCATTATTATTGTGTATCGCCACCTTGTTGTGGGGGTATGCGCAAGCGCAATGGCAGCCGATTAATCCCGGTGCTGGAGGGCAGGTGCAGGATGTTGTCTGTGACCCCAACCAGTCTGGTCGCTTATTTTTGGCCTCGGACATGGAAGGGATTTATGAGAGTACAGATCATGGAGAATCCTGGCACCCCAAAGGCCATCTTATCCATAACAGGGTATATGCGGTAGCGATTGCCAAGGGCAACTCCAATAAAGTGGTGGTGGGTACCTTATATGGTATCGAAGTTTCAAATGATGGTGGGGAACATTTTACTTTGGTCAACGATTCCAAGCGTGCCTCTTTTGGTGCCGTAGCGATTCACCCAACCAACTCCAATATCATTATTGCGGCACACGGCTGGCGTGATGATTATGATTTTATCGGTCATTTTAGCTTTGCCGAAAAAGGGAAAGGTGAAATTTTCCGTTCTACCAACGGCGGGCAGTCGTGGTCAAAAATCACCTACGACTCCAACACCGGCACCGACAGGAATGTCTATTCTGTACAGTTTGATCCGAATAACCCTTCCACCGTTTATCTCGGTGGTGCCAAGGGAGTGTTTAAAAGTACCAATAGTGGGCAGTCGTGGTCAAAAATCAATGGACCTTCAGGAACACAGAAAAACAGAGGTATTAGCATCAGCCCCAACGGGCAAACCATTTATGCCTGCTACTCAACAAGTGGGAATAATGGACATGTTTATGCCAGTGCCACCAACAGTATTTCATGGAAAAACCTGACCAGTGGAGTAGGTGCTTTGGACTATTGGTATCCGGAGGTGAATGAACGATCTACCGGAAACAATCACAGTGTTATTGTGAGTTTGCAGGCGGGCCGACAGGGGCTATACAAGGCAAATGTTAACTGGAGTGGATCCAACTATACCAATAACCAGTGGAATATTATTTGGCAGGGAACGAGTGGATATGATAATGGCTGGGACAATGCCCCACCAAATCCACGTTTTGTTCATTTTACACCGGCAAGCTGGCCGGAAGCCATCTGGTCAACGACCAACCAAACCATTTTTCAGGGCATTAACCAGTCAGGTGGTTATCAGTGGAACAATAAATATTGTACCCCAAACTACAATTTCCAGGTGTATCACTGGGGGGCACCGTGGCCTACTTACAGCGGGCGTGGCACCGAAAGTACTTATACCTATGATATTGCGGTTCATGAAAATTATGTTATTCAGGGGCAGGCCGATAATGGCCTGATGGAAAGCTGGGATAATGGGGTGTCGTGGTCGAATGTTCGGCACCGTGTGGATGGTAACCTGTCGGATGTGCAGGCCGTGGATATCGGGGAAGCCTATGGGGTGCCGACGGTGGTGGCACAGGCAACGCAGGGTTACGGCGGTTTCGCCGCAAGTGGTCAGCTTTATGTGAAGAAGCTCGAAACGCACTCGCCTTCAGATCAATGGCTGAAGATTGCCGGAGGAAATGATTTTCTTGGAGGATTACCCAATGGTGTTTTGCGCGATGTGGCCGTGGCACCGGCAAAACCGTCGAGGGTGTTTATGTTCTCTACAGGTTATGGCATGTATATGCTCGATGATTTGGGCTGGGGAATTAATGAGGTGGAAAATGGCCGGCAGGCATGGGTAACCAAAATCAGTAATGGTGTGGCAGATAATACCTCTTCGGTGAAGAAAATTGCGCCACACCCTACCAATCCTGATATTGTATTTTTCAATGCTACCGGAGGATCGCAGGGGGTGTACAAAGGCGTGAAAACCGGCAGTGGCAATGCTGACTGGACCTGGACAAAAATCTACAACGGCAGTGGCTGGGATGCGGAAATTAATTGCTGGGAACACAACGGAAAAGTGTACCTTTTCTATGGTGGGCAGAGTAATGAAAATGGAGGTGACGGCAGTAATTTCATCGGAGCAATCTCTACGGATGAAGGACAAAGCTGGCAGGTGGTTTTCAACAGGACACAGGCCATGAATATCAAAAACAACGATTGGTATAATACCGTGTCGAGCGATTACCGATTTACTTCAAAGGGTGGTTTTGTAGGCTTCGACAATCATATTATCTTTCCATATTACGATCACCGAATGCAGAAATCCTATGGCGTATTTTATGGTACAATTGCCGCAAATGGATCGGTGAGCTGGCAAGACTGGACAGGGGATTTACATTTCGCCGGGCTGACTTCCGCGATTGTGAAAGAGAATGAAGGAAAGCGCTATTTGTATGTCTCTACCGCAGGGGCAGGTGCTTGGCGACGCCCCATTGATGGGAGTACCACGCCGCCACCAACAAATGAAGCTCCTACGGTAGGGTGGCTTTCACCTGATAATAATTCAAGTTTCACTGAAGGGCAAACGGTTTCATTTAAAGCCTCTGCAACGGATGACCAATCGGGGGTAACGGTGCAGTATTTTGTTAATGGACAGTCGGTGAGCGGACAGGTCGGCAGTCCTTTTGAGTTCAGCTGGACCGCCAGTACAGCAGGCAGTTATCAGATAGGCGTCAAGGCGACCGATAACCAGGGCGCTACTTCGGCAACGGTCAACAGAAATATTACGGTGGTGTCTGGAGGCGATGATTGTAGCGCTTCGAATGTGCTGTCGAATGGCGAATTTAATCAAGGCCAAAGCGATTGGCAGTTTTATGTGAACAGCAATAATGGCGCAAATGCGAGCTGGCAAATAAACAGCGCTAATGGGCTTAGCGGTAACGCTGCCGATGTAAATATCAGTGGTGGAGGGAATGGTGATTCTGATATACAGCTTTATGCCAACCTCGGTGCTTTGCAATCTGGGGTAACCTATGAGGTGTTGTTCACGGCCAAAGCTTCGGCGGCCAAAACCATCCGATTGGGCGTATTGAGCAACGTTTCTCCCTGGGCAAATTTCTTGTCGGAGAACATCAATATCACCACTTCCGTGCAACAATATCAGGCGGAATTCACCATGTCTGAAAATCAGTCCAACACTCGGGTAGACTTCTTTATAGGAGGAAATACTTCGGATTTCTTTCTGGATAATGTGGTTTTTCGGGAGAAATGTCAGGACGCCCCTGCACCGAATCAGCCACCGACCATAAGCTTTGGTAATCCTCAGAATAATCATATAATTACAGAAGGGGAAGCGATCACATTTTCGGCTTCGGCCAATGATGATGAAGCGGTAACGAGGGTGGAATTTTATATTGATAATCAGCTGAAATCTACAGATACCAATGCGCCTTTCAGTTTTACAGATGATCAGTTTTCCGTGGGCGACCATCAGTGGAAGGCGATCGCTTTTGATGCAGAGGGCTTGTCGGCATCAACGGGCACACGCAACTTTACCGTGGAAGCGGCGGCCTGTGATATGCCGGAACTGATTACCAATGGCGATTTTAGTAATGGAAACAGCGATTGGACTTTTTATGAAAATACTGCCGTGGGTGCAGCAGGGAATTTCACGGTGGAAGGAAGCAGCGGCAGCAGTGGTGCTGGGGCAAAAGTGCAGGTTACGGCGGTGGGTGGAGGCGACTCCGACATTCAGCTGCATGGCAACTTACCCGATTTGGTTGCGGGAAGAACGTACACCCTTCGTTTTTTCGCCAGGACTTCCAATCAAAGTGGTTTCCCTGTGCGATTGGCCATCATTAAAGGGGTTTCTCCCTGGCCAAATTATACGGTGGAAAACCCGGTGTTTTCAAGTAGTTTCCAGGAGTTTGTTTATGAATTTACCATGAATGAGAACAGCAGCCAGACCAGGCTTCACTTCTTCCTGGGCAATACGACTGGAACGGTTTATATCGACCAGATTTCTGTCAAAGAATCCTGTGGGGCTAATAATAGCCGACTATTTGTGGAAGCACCGCAAAAACCATCCCTGTATCCTAATCCAGTAAAAATGGGGGCGAGCTTCCGTGTTAATTTGCCAGAGGTAAGGCAGGCGATTTATACCATTTATGACCCTCAGGGCAGATTGGTAAAACAAGGAGCTCTAAGTGGTTCAGACCACCGAATAGAAACGGCAGGTCTGTCATCAGGTTTATTCATTCTTGTTGTACAGCATGATGAAGGACTCAAGAAATTTAAGTTGATGATTGAATAAACGCATAAAATCAATACCTAATTTTCACATTTTGATTTTTTGTGCAGCAGGATCAACAATGTAGGCTTAATGGCATAATTTGAAGGTCATTTTGTGCAAATAATCAGTGTGAAGGATGCACTATTAGCGCAGAGGATGCGCAGGGGTTTTGTAACTTACTGAGCATCTTCTGTTTTGTCATATTTATAAAAATGAAGGATAAAATAGTCTTAAATTTTTATTTGTTTAATTTTTTCAAGAATATTATTTGTGTTTTGTACAGTCATTCGCTAAATTAATATTAGACTTAACAACGCAACTTAATTATGACGGTAACTATTTTTTTGTGGGCTTTCCTCCAAAGCCTTCTGCTCGGTTTTGCCATTTTATTTGTTAAAAGGTCAAGCGTAAGCAAGTACCTTTCAGCCATATTTTTAGCGATGGCAGTGAATATTTTTGCACAATATCAATTCAGATATACCAATGTCAAATTTGATTTCCCTGAATTGTTAATCGTCGCAGATATCTTCGATTTTTTATTGCCTGCCCTGGTGATGCTTTATCTCGATAAAATTTTTGAAGCCAATAACGGCCGCAAACGATGGTGGTATTTTGCCCCTGCGGCAACGGTGGTGCTGGCGGGGATCGTTTTTATTTTAAGCCATCAGCCCTATTTTTTTGAAACATTCATTAACTCTTATTTCCACCTTTCCTTATTAGCGGGCATCGTTTTATGGCGCATATTTACTTTCATAAAAATCAGAAATCAATATCAGGAGCAATATACCAATACCGATGCTAAACAGCGGGATGAGTTGAAGTGGCCCAAAGTACTTGTGGGTTATATTGGCTTACTGCTCTATGTGTCTGTTGTGCAGTTTATTTTCCACGCTTTTATCGATGGGCACCTTGGTGCAGTGGTCACAGAGACATTAAGGCAACTTGCGGAAGTCAATTATGTGATCTGCTTGAGCAGTATTATTTTTGTAACGATTTATTTTGCGTTGAAATATCCAAAATTATTCTCCGTCAAGTTGGTACAGAAAAAAACGGATAAATCCGAGGACCGCCTCATGCAGCATTATTTGGAGAAAATGGAAGTACTGATTGCGGAGAAAAAAGTGTATCTGGAGTCTGATTTCAATGAAAAATTATTGGCAGAATTATTGGGAACACAAGCTTATGTTGTTTCTAAATTGGTCAATGAATACATTGGGAAATCATTTTCCGAGTATATTAATGAGAAAAGGGTCGCTGAGGCCAAGCATATTTTGGCAGCTGATACCCATAAACAACTAACCAACTTTGCGGTTGCTGTGGACAGTGGTTTCCGGTCGGAGTCCGTCTTTTACGTTAATTTTAAAAAGATCACAGGCATGACGCCAAGGCAGTATCGAAAATCATTACAAGCCAGTGCCGTAGCATAGCATTTTTTAGATGAATACATATTTTTTAGGGATTGATATTGGAGGTACCAAATGTGCCGTAGTGGCGGGTAACACCGATATGGAAATATTGGCCAAGCGCAAATTTCCGACCAACCACCGCTTAAAAGCGGAAGGAATTATTGCACAATTGCTGGAAGAAGCCAAATCAGTGGTGAAGTCACTGGCGGATCATCAGCTAACGGCCATTGGGATCAGTTGTGGAGGTCCCCTCGACAGTAAAACAGGTGTCATTATGTCGCCTCCCAACTTGCCCAGCTGGGATAATATCCCGATCACCGCTATATTTTCCGAAGCCCTCGGGGTGCCTGCTTTTTTGCAGAATGATGCCAATGCCTGCGCCTTGGCCGAATGGCAATTTGGTGCCGGAAAGGGAACCCAAAATATGATTTTTCTTACTTTTGGCACTGGTTTAGGCGCGGGGCTAATCCTGAATGGTCAATTGTATTCAGGAACAAATGACCTTGCCGGTGAGGTTGGGCACCTGCGCCTCGCAGATGATGGCCCTTTTGGTTTTGGGAAAAGAGGAAGCTTTGAAGGCTTCTGTAGTGGGGGAGGAATTGCTCAACTTGCAAAAACCATGGCCGAACAAGCCATTAAAGCGGGGAAAGCACCGTCCTTTTGTGAAAATCTCGATCAGCTCGAAGAGATTACCACGGCGCAAGTCGCCAAGGCTGCCTATGCAGGAGATCCCCTGGCCAAAGAAATTTTTGAATGTTCTGCCTATCAGTTGGGACGTGGATTGTCCTTTCTGATCGACATCCTTAACCCGGAAGTTATTGTGATTGGTAGTGTTTATGCCCGCGCAGAATCGTTGTTTGTCGAGCAATGTCAGCAAGTGATTGCTGAAGAAGCCATCCCAATGGCCAAAGCGGTTTGTAAAATTGTCCCTGCAAAATTAGGCGATGCCATCGGTGATCTCGCCTCCCTTTCCATTGCAATTACTGCCATGAAAAAGTAAGCCTGTTCAACTTCCCGATGAGCAAGCCAATGGCCTGTTTCAGGATAAAAAGTCCAAGCATCTTCTTCCATTTTTTAAGTAATAAAAATCGAAAGCACCTATTTTTAGCATAAGCCCCCCGCTTCAGTGGTGATGATTTAGGCGGGTAGGAGGCCGAAAAAGCCATTTTTATTATTCGAATCGGGCTTACAACACTCTCTCTTTCTCTGATTTCATAAAAAGAAAGTCTTTCATTTTATGATAACCCTATCTTTTCATTGAAAAAGGGGGGATCGTTCATCTTCCCGAAGGATTTTTTTAAATGTAAGCTGATGAATGTAATGTACAGGTTGAGTGGGCTGATGATGGCTCTTTTACTTTTTATTTCTCCACTTCGTGCGCAATGGGTATCTATTAACCCGGGTGCTGGTGGGCAGGTGCAGGATGTAGTTTGTGATCCCTCGCAAAAGGGGACGCTTTATTTGGCTTCCGATATGGAGGGCGTTTACAAAACCACCGACAACGGAAAACATTGGCACATGACGGGCAAGCTAGTGCATAACCGCGTGTATTCAGTAGCGGTTTCTCCGCAAAAAAGTGATCATCTTTTTGTAGGAACACTGAATGGTTTACAGACCTCCACAGATGGCGGTGAACACTATCAGTTCGTTCCGCAATCCTATTATAAAACGTATGGTGCCATTACCGTTAATCCCTTGAATCCACAGCAGATTGTGGCAGGATTCGGCTGGCGTGATGACTATGATTTTGTGCACTTTTTCGGGCAGAAGAAAGAGGGACAGCCTGAAATTTTAGTCTCGAATGACGGAGGTAAATCCTGGAATATTCAATATTTGGATCAGGCAGAACTATCCGATAAAAATATTTGGAATATCGTTTTCCACCCGCAGCGTCCGCAGGAATGTTATATCTCTACAGCTTCAGGTATTTATGTGTCCAAAGATGATCTGAAAACCTGGACACGCCTACCCTCACCGGATCCGTCTTTGGTAAACAGGGGTTTGTCTATCAGTCCGAATGGTAAAATTCTATATACTGTATTTGCCAACAATGATAAGAACGGATTCCCTTATGCGATGGCTTTAGCAGAAGGGAAATGGATGAAAATTGCCACGGGTCGCTCACTTGCATTGAAGGAATTACAATGGTGGTACCCGGAAGTTGATCCCCGATCCACGGGCGATGTCCATCAGCTGATTTTGAGCTTGGAAGGTAACCGCGACGGCTTGTTTGAGGGAACGATTGAATGGGATGGAAATGAGCTAAAAACTTACGATTACAATTTGATATGGCAGGGTACCGACGGCTATGATTTCGGTTGGGATATGGCCGACCCCAACCCACGCTATGTGCACTATACTCCTGCTTCCTGGGAGCGTGCAATATGGAGTACGACCAACGAGAACATGTTTGAGGGCGTTCGGATGAATGACGGCACCTATCAGTGGAACAATAAATATTGCGATCCGCATTATGAAAATATGGTCACTTTCAAGGGGAAAAAATACCCGACCTACAGTGGTCGCGGGACGGAAAGCACTTACACTTATGATATCGTCATTGATAAAAATTATGTGATTCAGGCACAGGGAGATAATGGGTTGATGGAGAGCTGGGATTATGGGAAGAGCTGGTCGAATTTGGCGCACCGTCAGGATAGTATGCTCAACCTCTCCGATGTGCAGGCGGTGGCTATTGCAGAAATTAACGGTCAGAAGGCAGTAGTGGCACAGGCCACTGGAGGCTATGGTGGCTTTGCTGTGGATGGTAAGCTTTATTATAAAATTCTAAATCATTATTCTCCACAGGATAAATGGCAATTTTTGGGCGGAGGTAAGGACCATGTACTTGGTTTGCCTGATGGGGTCTACCGGGAAATTAACGTGGACCCGCAGCATCCGGAACGTTTGTACGCCTTCAGCACAAATCATGGTATGTACCTGATTGATAATCTTTCCGAGGCGGTAAATAATCCAAACTACAAAGCGCAGAAAATCAGCAACGGGATTGTCGATAAAGTCCTGACAGCCAAAACAATTTCTGTAGATCCGAATGATGAAAATACACTTTATTTTACCGGTACCAGTGGCCTTGTTGGTGTTTATAAAGGGCAGAAAAAAGGCGATGAGTGGAAGTGGGAAAGAATTTATAAAGGGGGCAATTGGGAGTCGGAAGTATGCGCCTGGGGCCGTCAGGGGAGAACCATGCTGGTTTACGAGGGGCAGCCCTGCGACCTGAAGCAGCGTGGGTGTGATTTTGTGGTAGAGCTGTCTGAAGATGGAGGGGAAAACTGGAAAACCGTCTTTACCAAAGCACAGGCATTTGCTTTGCGGGCGGATAAAAATGATGCCTGGTATCCGGTCATTAAAGATGATATGGTGATCCAGAGTAAAGGAGGGTTGATGGCTTATGAAAATCGCCTGTTGGTAAATTTTTACAATCACCGTCACCAAAATGGCATTGGCCTGTTTATGGGGACCATTCATGACGACGGGACGATCGACTGGGAGGACATCAGTGGTGACTTGCATTACCTTGGGGTAACTTCCGGTCGGGTGTATCAGCGCGATGGGCAGGATTTTTACTATATCAGCACCCCGGGGGCGGGGGCATGGTATCGACCTCTGCCCAAACGGAAGTTGGCAGGGATGAAATAATTAGTGTTGCATAGTTTGCAATAAGGGATGGTTGGGGGATCATCCCTTTTTTTATGGGATGAGTGGTGTGCCGAGGCGTCATCAGTGCTCCTAAAATAAAAATCTATATCTGCCTTAATATCGTCTTGCGACCTTTTATCTGTGCTCACGGTGAAATTTATCAGGCTTTAACCATTTCAAGGCTGATTTTTGGTGTAATGCCTTTGGCCCACCTGCCTTTTATTTGTGCGGCTGCTCAACCTACTTCAGGGTCTTTTTGTCTGGCAGGCCACTGCTTTGGTGGAGGCTAAATGCCGCATAAATTTCTATTCTCTCCCAAAAATCACAAATCCTTAGATCATTGGCTGATGCTGTAACCTGTTGATTTTCAGCTTTTAAAATTTATCCTAAATTCCGAATACCCTCCGAAGCGCTCCTTTTATACGGTTTCATAAAATTATAGCCATTACAGAAGGCATTCCGCTAAGTTGCTATCAGATACAATGGCTCACCACTCCTTTTATTCAAGTGTATGGCTTGAATTCAGAGAAGCTCGGGCCGGGGATCAATATTTTTTTATTTGAAAAGCAAAGTGATATGAATTTCAATTACAAAGGTTCAATGCTGTTGTTAATGCTGTTTTTCTTCGGGACAGCACAAGCGCAATGGACGTCCATTAATCCGGGCGCGGGGGGGCAGGTGCAGGATGTCGTCTGTGACCCCAACCAGCGAGGCGTTTTATACCTTGCCTCGGACATGGAGGGGGTTTATAAAAGTACCGATAATGGTGAAAGTTGGTCCATGACGGGCCATTTGGTACATAATCGGGTGTATGCTGTGGCGGTAACCC
Organism: Persicobacter psychrovividus; assembly: GCF_036492425.1. Lineage (NCBI taxonomy): Bacteria > Pseudomonadati > Bacteroidota > Cytophagia > Cytophagales > Persicobacteraceae > Persicobacter > Persicobacter psychrovividus. The sequence continues at coordinate 524,159 of NZ_AP025293.1, read as the reverse complement.
CCACCAATAGCGAGCAAATTTATGTAGGGACGCTCAATGGGGTGCATTCCTCTTCTGATGGCGGTATCCATTATCAGTATCACGACATTTCCTTTGGGAAGTCGATCAGTGCCATCACGGTTAATCCTTCCAATCCGAAGCAGGTGATTGCGGGTGTTGGCTGGCGCGATGATTACAACTTTCTGAAATTCATCAAACAGAAAAAATCGGGGAGGCCTGAGGTTGTTTTTTCAAATGACGGCGGTGAGCATTGGGAGACGATGTTTATTGCTGATCAGGATATTACTGATCGTAATGTATTGAATATCAGTTTTAACCCCGTGAATAAGTCGGAGATTTTTGTTTCGACCTACGGGGGGATTTTCACCTCCAAAGATGCCGGAAAATCCTGGGAACAAATAGAATTGCCTTCCCATTGTATAGGCTCCAGGGGCGTGAGTATTTCTCCGGACGGTCAGCGGTTGTACGCAGTTCTTACCCATGAAGGCATTAACGGCTTGCCTTACGTCAGCCCCACTGCAAAAACGGATTGGCAAGTGATCCAGTCGGGCAATGGCATCGAGCTTACGGCCATGGATTATTGGTATCCTGAGGTAGATGAGCGCAGTTCAGCGCAGCAGGAACGGCTGATTTTAAGTTTGCAAAAAAGCAGAAAAGGTGCCTTTGAGGCCACTTTGAAATATGATCAGCAAAAGCTGAAAGATTACCAATGGGATTTGGTGTGGTCGGGGCTGAAAGGTTACGATACGGGCTGGGATTTTGCCGATCCAAACCCCCGATTCATTCATTATACCCCGAAAAGCTGGCCACGGGCGATCTGGTCCACCAGTAATCAGACAATTTTTGAAGGAGCGGATTGGAATGGTGGTTATCAGTGGAATAACAAATATTGTAAAGTTTCCTGGGAAACACCGGTAACGCATTATGGCCGACTTTTTCCTACCTATCAGGGGCGAGGGACGGAGAGCACTTACACTTATGATATTGCCGTAGATGAAAATTACGTCATTCAGGGGCAGGCAGACAATGGCCTGATGGAAAGCTGGGATGGCGGGAAGTCATGGTCAAATATGGCACACCGCACCGATTCGATAAATTATTCGGACGTACAGTCGGTTACGATTGCTCATGCCAACGGGACGCCGGTAGTTCTTGCTCAGGCAACTTCGGGCTATGGCGGACATGCCAAGGACGGCCGACTACTGTACAAAGTGCTTCAACACCACAGCCCTGAAGATGAGTGGAAATTATTGGCCGGAGGGCCCAATCACGAGCTGGGAATGCCTGATGGTATTTTTCGGGAAATTGCCGTGGACCCTACCGACAAGGAACGTGTTTTTGTGTTTTCGTACGGGCATGGTATTTACCTGATCGATAATCTTTCGGAGGCGATAAATAACCCGGATTATAAAGCGCAGAAAATCAGTAGCGGAGTAGTGGATAAAGTGGTGGCTACCAAAAGAATTGCCGTAGACCCCAACAACCCCAAGGTGATTTATTTTACAGGAACACGTGGTTATGAAGGGCTCTTTAAAGGAGAACTTAAAAAAGGAAAATGGCGATGGAACCGATTGTTCGATGGTGGCGGCTGGGATGCTGAAGTTGTGGCTTGGTCGCATCAGGGAAAAACCCATGTGTTGTATGGTGGGCGTTCCGCTGATAAAAAAGATGGCGATGATTATGTTTTCAAACTGATGGTAGAGGGTCAAAAGGGCTGGAAGCGCATCTTTGACAAGTCGGCAGCACTCGCTTTCCGAAAGGAAGAAAACAAGCATTGGTACCCGTACTCAGAAAAGGTATTTCTTTTTGAAACCAAAGGGGGACTGGCGGCTTACGATGATAAAATCATCATCAATATTTACAATCATCGACAGCAAAACAGTTACGGGATTTTTATCGGAACGCTTTCCGATCAGGGGGAAATTGCCTGGCAGGATTTCACCGGAGATATTCACTACCCCGGCCTTACGGGAAGTAAAATCGTCGATCGCCCAGCGGGTAAATATTGGTATGTAAGTACCGCCGGTGCCGGTGCCTGGTTTCGGAAGTTACCCACAGACACCATGCTGAGCAGTCACTAAATCACCGAAAAGACCTTTGCGTGCAAAAGAAGGAAGTTGACCACCGTTTTTGCATGCAAAAATCCTTTTGTTTTTTGAAAATGAGTCTTTTCAAAGTTTTCAAAGCATTTTTCAAGGGCTTTGATTAGAAGAATGGACAAAACAATCAGAAAGGCATAAAAGACTGATATACAATATGTAGTGTAGTTTTTGGTGTGTGTTGTTTTTCTAATCCGCCATAATAAAGTTCGCAGAGCAGCGAATTATCTGCTGAATTTTAAAAAAGTAGCAATCAAGTAAGAATTATGGCGTTAATCGTTTATTGATTTTTTGAACGACGCTGTATTCAGTCGCTTTTTTTTTAAACCGACCTATGTTTATGAATAATATTTTTTACAAACCAACGATGCGCATCCTGCTGGCGATGATCTTTTGCTTGCAGTCCATGACGCTTTTTGCCCAGACAGCCATCAAAGGAACTGTCGTGGCAGCAATGGATGGCGAGGCACTTCCGGGTGCCTACGTTATCGAGAAAGGAACCAACAACGGAATGGTGGTTTCTTTTGATGGTTCCTACGCCCTCACTGTTGCAGATCCTGCAAATGCCACCCTGGTGTTTTCATTTATGGGATTTGTTGATCAGGAAATTAAAGTGGGTAACCAGACGGTCATCAATGTAAAATTGAAAGAAGATGTTACCGCTTTGGATGAAGTCGTGATCAACGGTTACGCCACGGAATCCAAAAAAATGGCCACCGGTAACTATACCACTATCGACTCCAAAGATTTGTCTGAGAAAATCAGTGCAAGTTTTCAGGAAGGTTTGCAAGGCTTGGCGCCATCGCTTGATGTGCAGGGGGCCAGTGGTGCAGTCGGTGGATCGGTGAATATCCGTATCCGTGGTACAGGTTCGCTGTCCTCCAATTCCAACCCATTGTATGTTATCGACGGGATTCCATTCACCTCTTATCCAACCGATGGAACGGGTAACTTTGGTACGTCGTTTAACCCGATGACCAATATCAACCCAGAGGATATCGAAAGCATGACCGTCCTGAAAGATGCGGAAGCAACGGCAATTTACGGTTCGCGTGGTGCCAATGGGGTGATCTTAATTAAAACCAAATCAGGGGCTAAAGGTAAAGCACAATGGGATTTGAGCTATACTGAGGGGATTTCCAGACCGACCAACATGTTACCGCACGTGGGTACTCAGGATTGGCTGACCTATACAGAAGACGGTTGGAACAATGCGGGTACGCCTGAGGCAGATCGTCGATTGCCTTATACTACTACGGCCGACAAAGGCTGGTATACTGAAGATGTGGCCCGCACGATTGATCAGGACAAATACAGAGAAACCTATCGTCAGGGACGAAATAGAAATGTATCGCTTGCGGTATCGGGGGGAAATGATCGCCTGACTTACCGTGTGAATGGTACCTACAACTATACCGAAGGGATCATGTACCAAAACGATAATGAGCGTATCGCTTTTTCATCGAATATGAACGTGAAACTGAACGATAAAATGAACCTCGGTATTTCTGCCAATATCAGTAGTGTAGATAATGGGCAGTATCCGACAAACATTTACTTTCTGAACCTTGAAGGCCGTGGCGGTACGATCTTTCAGTATTGGTCGAACCCAACGGGGATTAACTTTATTAAAAATGCCCTGCCAATGTACCCGACCTACAATGATGATGGTACATTCTTTCAGGGAACATCTTTAGTGAATACGGCGCCAACGCGCGACCCAGAGTATTTTTCTCATGAGTCGAAAAACTTTACTGCCATTAACTCGGCAAACTATAACTATCAAATCAATGAAAACCTTCGCCTTGATGCCAATTTGGGGGTAACCAACACTACCTATGAGCGGGATGTTTGGTTCAGCCCATTCATTACCACCGTGGCTACGGCGCCGGGTGCCGGCCCAGAAGATTACGGTTATGCCGATGGCATGAAACAAGCGCGTACTTATATCAACACCAATGCCATTCTGAACTATGGTAAAACATGGGGTAAGCACTCTTTTGATGGCCTTTTGGGTTTTGAGAGCTTCACGGAAAGACAGCGCTTTCAGTCAATGAAAGGGGTGGGTTTCCCACAAACAAACTCCATTAAAAATGTGGGTAGTGCCGCCAGTATTCTGGAATGGCGATCGGGCTCCAATGGGGTAGTTTTCTATTCTGGTTTCTTCCGGGCAAAATATGCCTATGATCAAAAATACATCTTTGGTTTGAGTGTCCGCTCTGATGGATCATCACGATTTGGTAGCAAAAACCGCTGGGGAACATTCCCTTCTGCTTCGGTAGGTTGGAATATTTCTGAAGAAGCTTTTCTGAAAGATTCTCGGGTGGTTAATTATCTGAAATTGAGAGGTTCTTACGGGGTTTCGGGAAATGCTGAAATTGATCAGTCGGCGGCTTTTGCCAACTGGCGATTTGTTTCCCAGAGTTACGGTGGTTCGCAGGGTATTGAACCGATCCGTCTGAAAGAGTCCACCGATAATATCGGCTGGGAAAGAGCGTATTCCATGGACCTTGGTCTGGATTACGAACTTTTTGGCGGCGTACTGAAAGGGGAATTGGCCTATTTTCAACGGACTAATGATGATCTGCTGGCGAAATTATCTTTGCCACTTTCAGCAGGTGGGGGCCAGTATATTGCCAATAGCGGTACGATCAAAAACTGGGGTTATGAATTTTCTATGACCGCCCAGGTGATCGATCGTGCAGTTCAGTGGTCGACTACCCTACATGCTTCCCTGTTAAGAAATGAAGTGATTGCGCTCGGTGCTGACCCTTCTGTTTTTGAACAGCGTGGTGGTACTGCCTTGCCTGTGATTGGCGGAAGCGTGGCGTCTTATCAAATGGTAAAATGGCTGGGGGTAGATCCTGAAACAGGATACGAATTATTCGAAGATCCTAAAACGGGTAAGCCTTATGAGTTTGTCGATCCGGCACGCCCTTCAAAGGCAGAAATGGAATCGCTCGTGCAGCGTATTGATGATAAATCCGGATTGCCACAATTTACGGGTGGTTGGAGTAACAACATCAGCTATAAGGGTATTTCCCTGAGCTTTATGTTCTCTTTCCGTCAGGGAAACTGGTTGTATGATGATGAATTGCACACCATGGCCTATATGAAAGAAGGGAACCAGCTGACCAACGTTCCGCAGATGTTTTTCGATGAGCGCTGGCAACAACCCGGAGATCAGACAGATGTGCCTGCACCAATGTACAATCACCCTTTTGGACAGGGAAATCCTGACCGCGGTTCACGTTCTACAAGATTTTTGTATGATGGTTCCTTCATCCGATTGCGAAACCTGACGGTTGCCTATACGCTGCCGAAGTCCATGACCAGCAAAGTGGGGCTTAACAATGTTCGTGTTTTCGCTACTGGAAACAACCTGCTGACTTTCACCAAATATCCAGGATGGGACCCTGAATCGGCCAACTCCATTGGTAATTTCAGCCCTACAGAAGCCAACATCGCTCCGGGGGTTATCAGTGGTAACCCACCTCAGGCAATGATGGTCAAATTAGGCGTGAATCTTAAATTTTAATCCCTGAGCCATGACATTTTTTAAACACTATAACTTTAGCCTTTTCGCAGCGGTTTGCCTGCTGCTGGCCACTTCATGTACAAAGTTCGAGGATGTAAATCCTACAGATGAATTCCCTGGCAGTGAAGTTCCGACAAGTACTTATAATATTGAATTGGTACTGACGCAAAGCTATACCTATTGGTCGCAGCTGATGTGTATGGATCATATTCCGGATGCCAATGTAATTGCCGATCATACCGATGCCCGTATTGATGGACAGAAACTTGGTGCTTACAAGTTCCGATATGAATATGCGCGATTCAACTTTAACAATGATGGGCTTTGGACTGATGGCTATAATGCCATTAACCTGGCCAACCATGTGATTAAATACACCGAAGGAACGGAAGAGATTGATAACATTTATGCGCTGCATAGAAATAGACTCCGTGGAGAAGCCTTGTTTATTCGTGCTTATGCCAACTTTATCCTTTTGAGGTATTATGGCGCACAATATACCACCGCGAATATGGACATGCCAGGGATTATCTTGCGCACCGAGCCTGCTGTGGGCTTTGCCAATGGTGGACGCGCTACGGTGGGCGAAGGTTATCAAATGATTAAAGAGGATTTGGAAGAAGCCATTTCATTGATTCCTATCCGTTTTGATGATACGGAGCACAAATCCTTTCCAAACTATCGTGTGCGTGCCAATAAATTTGACGTGATGGCTTTGTATGCGCGCGTACAGCTTCAGATGAATGACATTGACGGCGCAAATGAAACCGTCACCACTTTGATCGGTAAAGTACCGGGGGAAATCATGGTGAGAGAGGAAATTGCCCCAGCAGGGATGGATTTTGTGCCTATGGCACAGGTACGGTCACTGTTCAAGAATACCTCCATCACGGCAGCTTCACAGTTGCGTCCATTTGCCGCCAACTATGCGGTATCTGACCCCATCAACCTGATGCTCAATATGGATCAGATCACCGATTCGCAGCAATCAGCCATTTATCTTACCAAGTCGTTCATGAACAATTTTATGGATGAAAAAGGAGATTTTGCGAATAATGATACCCTACGCTTAAATGCTTTTGTGAAAGAGTATGCGATGGAAGACGCTGACGGTTTGGTTTACGATACTGCCTTCGTTTTCAATAAGTTCGCCCTCGATCCTACTTCTGAAACCAACTGGCCGCTGATTCGCCTGGAGGAATTACTATTGATCCGTGCCGAAACCTGGGCGTTGAAAGGCTCAACAAGTGGTGCTATTCCCGATATCAATAAGCTCAGAGCTTTAAGAGGAGCAAACCCTGTGGCCGGTTCTCCAAACCGAATACAGGCGATCAACTTGGTGGTGCGGGAACGTATGCTGGAAATGATTGGTGAAGGCGAACGTTTTTTCCACTGGAAACGCATGGGCGCTTTCAACGAAACAGTAGAGCAGGTGTACAGCCCGGAAGTGTATAGCACTTTCGACCGTGCCGAAGCAAAGGGAATTTCATGGAATGGGCCTGAAACCTTGTATCGTTTGCCTATTGCTGAATTGCAGAGAAATACGGATTTGTCTGAAGCAGACCAAAATCCTTAAGATATAATTAGGGGGGCGTATAAAGCGCCCCCTTACCAACTGTTCAACCTCATTTTTATATTTTTTTACGATTAATATTAACCCTATGAAAAAGTTTTTTTTACGAACAAAGGTGCTTTTTGTAGCATTAATTTTATGCTTCTTCGGAGGTTTAAACTTGCAGGCGCAGACTATTGGCGAGTTTAATGCGGGTGCTTTTCCTTCCGATACCTTGAGCCTTGCGGGCGAAGATTTATCGAAAGTAACAGCGATTACGATCAATTCACTTGATTGTAGTATTGTTCCTGGAGGTACAGATGAAATGATCTATTTTGTAGTACCTGCTGATGCTTCTACTGGCCCGATTGTATTTGTCGGTGAGACCACCTTCACGGCAGAGCAGCCTTTCAGTGTATTGGGTCGTATTTCTGATGCAGAACAAATGATTTTCTTTGAGCCAATGGAGAATTCTCCGTTCGGGGGTGGACAGGTAGGGCAGGTTGCCTCAGCATATCCATTCGATAACCAAGCACCTATTTCTTTTACCGGTACTGCTACTGGTAACTGGGGATGGCAGGGTGGAGGACACCCTTCCTACTCTGGGCGTATGGCGATGTCTATCACAGGCGGACAAGAATTGGTGATCTCTGGCATCAATACAACAGGTTATGAGAACATTCGTTTCGCCTATGCAATTGCCGGTGCTAATGGTTGGGATGTTGTAGATGGCCGTTTGAAAATTGCTTATTCTGCGAATGGTTCAGATTTTGTAAACATCAATCCAAGCACGCCTTGGGGTGCGGGTGGTTGGTATTCATTCATTCGTACTTCAGCACAATTGCCGGCTACAGAGAATCTGACGATCAAGATTTATGCTGAAGGTGATATGACTGGGACCGTAAATATTGATGATGTTCAAATTACAGGTTACCCAGAAGGTTCGGCCAACATTGCTGGCTTTGCACCTGCTCAGCAGGTAGTGGGTAAGCAAGTGGTTATTCAAGGTTCTGCTTTGACTGATGTAACCAATGTTGAGTTTGGTAAACTATCGACTACCGATTTCGAAATGTCAGCCAACGGCAAGACACTTACTTTTACTTTGCCTAAAGGAGCTGAGCACGAAGGTGATTCTGTGAAGGTGAAAAACGACAATGATGAGTGGGAGTGGGCAGGATACATGACTGGTGAAGCGAACGTTAAAGTGATTCGTTCCAAAGGTGGAAATGTTTCTTCAGTTGACAAACTCAAGGCTTTGCCGGCGGTTCCGACCATTGAAGCACTAAGCCCAACGCAAGCACCTGTAGGTGGAGCAGTTTACATTACCGGTATGAACCTTCATAAAACAACCAAAGTAATGTTGGGTGATGTGGAGATTACGGAATTCATGGAACACACCTACAAAATTGGCGAGGAAGGTAACATGAGAGACACCACCTTTTTGGAGTTCTATGTTCCTGAAGGTGCCGCTCAAGGGATGGTTAAAGTAGCTACGGATAACAACGATGATGTTGCAGAATCATCTGATCAGCTTGAGATTGATATGGAGTTCCCTGCGGTATCGATTACTGTAAGCGCAGAAGAAGGTAACGAGCAGGAAGAAACTGAGATTGATGTGATCCTCGAAGCAACAGAAAATGCTATTGATGAGACTTCATTCACCATTGTAGTGAGCGGCGAAGGCATCAACGATGATGACTATGATCTGTCTGCCGATGAATTGACGATCGCTAAAGGGGAGAAAATGTCTGATACAGCAGTATTGAAAATCTTGAACGACGGTGATGATTTGGAAGAAGAAGAGGTGTTGATCATGACTTTGGGTATGCGTATCGGTTCTGGTGCGGTAATCACTAAAGATGGTCGTCAGGCTTCTGTAACCATCACCTTACCATTGTCAATCGGTACTGAAGAGGTATTGGCAGATGATTTGGCGGTAATTGCTAAGGATGGTCAGGTGACACTATTCACTAAAGATGGCCGAGTATTGAACAACGCTCAGGTGGGCTTGTATGATGCTTCAGGTCGTTTGAAATCTGTTCATACCGTAAACGGTTCAGAAGTGAGCCTGCCAGCAAACGCACAGGTAGGAGTTTATTTCCTAAGAGTTGTTGAAGCGAACAAAGTAAGCGTAAAACGTTTCTTGATGCAGTAATTCAGCATTGAGCATACAAATTTATTGATGAAAGCCACTCCTGTTTAGGGAGTGGCTTTTTTAGTTATACAAAGGCACACTTTTAAGCGCCGAACAATAATGTTTTAGGGCTTATGATCAGGCTATTATTGTTGCTGTAAGGGCGCGCCAGATTGCTCGCGCAAATGCCATTAAATTCAAGATTTTAAGGTGGATGGATGCTAAATTTGAAATAGCTGTAGCGACCTTATTCTTAACAACTCACAAATCGAAACCCGACTTTATTTAACCGCTCCAATAGGATTTCCACCCTGACCATTTTCAAAATAAAATGTCATATTAACAATGCGAGTTGTCCGATACTCAAAGCATTTGAGCCGATCTGTGCGCGACAAATTAACCATGCTGAATAGAAGAAATGTAGCAATGAAATAGTGCACCAAAGGACAATTTTCACCTTCTGTTTTAGCCCTTGAATGATCATTCATTGCATGACACACCAGCCTATGCCATGAAGCAGAAAACGGAGACGTGGCAACCATCAGCCAGCCCAATAATGATCGGTGATGACTGAAAAGTAAATTGTAATCCATGATGACGATGGCTGTTTTTGGGCCGAAAAAGGCATGAGGAGTGGCTGTGAATTCAATCGGTCACTCATGGGCCTGTGGGTGGGGGTACTGTGTAAAACGCCGTTGAGCGGCTTCTACCGCACTTTTTTTCTCAATTTTTTAAAAATCAAAGAGATTTAAGCCACGGTTTTCCTCTTGAATCTCGAAAGAGAAGGAAGCTCTGTCGGGAAATTAGGAATATAGATTACCAATCGATGCTTTCCCCTAAAGGAAGGCAGATCAATTAAAGTGAAATTTTTTAATCCTATACGATGAATTATTGCTATACTTTTTTCTTCCGATGTTGCCTGATTTTGGGGCTTTGCTTCACGCTCAGTTGTAGCCAGACCAAAGAAAATACCTCTGCGAATTCGGCACCAAAGCCGAACATTATTTTGATCCTTGCGGATGATATGGGCTTCTCGGATTTGGGGGCTTACGGAGGCGAAATCAATACCCCTTCCATTGATAAAATGGCAGACAATGGTTTGCGCATGACCCAGTTTTACAATGCCTCGCGCTGTTGCCCAACGCGTGCGAGCTTGCTGACGGGCTTGTACCCGCATCAGGCGAATATGGGTTTCATGCAGGAGGATTGTCATTTGCCGGGTTACGGAGGGTTCATCCCGAATACGGCTGTTACGATGGCGCAAGCACTGAAGGCCAATGGCTATCAGACGGCCATGTCGGGGAAGTGGCATGTGGGCAATGATCCGCAGTATTGGCCAACGAAAAAAGGCTTTGATAAATTCTATGGCTTCCCACATCATGGCGGGGCTTATTTCTATCCATTCCCTGGCGATCAGGTGGTAGCGATTGGCGATAGCCTGTTGGCGCATCCGGGCGAAGACTATTACAGTACCGAGGCGATCAACGATTATGCAGGCAAATATGTAAGGGAGATGGCACAGCAGGAAGACCCTTTCTTCCTTTATTTGGCGCATGTAGCACCTCATTTTCCTTTGCAGGCACGGGCGGAAGACATTGCCAAATACAGAGGTAAATATAAAGTTGGTTTTGAGAAGATCCGTCAGGCGAGATATGAAAAGCAAAAGCAATTGGGCATCATCGCTCAAGATACACCACTGTCGAAAGTGGATGGATTAGTGCCCGACTGGGACAAACTTTCTGAGGCAGAAAAAGATGATTACGATTTGAGAATGTCGATCTATGCCGCACAGATTGAATGTATGGACCGAGGCATTGGTCAGTTGGTCAATACGCTGAAAGATTTGGGCGAGTTGGATAACACCATGATCATCTTCATGTCTGATAACGGTGGAACACGAGAAGATTATTCTTGGGGCGATGCTTCGATTCCATTAGGCGAGCAGGGTTCATTCGGTTGTTACAAGTTGCCTTGGGCGAATGTGAGTAACACTCCTTACCGCATGTTCAAACATTGGGGACATGAAGGCGGTATTCGCACCCCTTTCATTGTACAGTATCCGAAGATGATCAAGGCGGGAAGTATCGATCGTCAGCCGGCACACATTGTCGATGTGATGACCACTTTCATGGAATTGGCGCAGGGAGAATATCCAAAACAATATAAGGGTCATGAGATCCAGCCGATGGAAGGTATCAGCCTGGTGCCGGTGTTCAAAGGCGAGCAGCGTCAGGGACACGATGGATTATTTTGGGAACATGAAGGCAATAAGGCCGCAAGAGTGGGCGACTGGAAGTGGGTGAATATTTATCCTGAAGGAACCGACGAGCTGTATAACCTGGCTGAAGACCAAGTGGAGCAGACCAATCTTGCAGCGAGCAATCCAGAAAAATTACAGGAGATGAAACAAAGATGGCAGCAGTGGGCCGACCGTGTGGGCGTGCAGCCATGGGAGAAAGTCATCGAGGTGGAGCCGTCGCAGAAGCGCCTGCAGATTTGGTACGAGCATCCGCCGAAGGCGAATAGTTAACGATTAATCTTAGTGTAGGGTCAGGCCTATGTGCCTGACCTAACACGACCCATCCATGGTTCAAGCGTCCCGCTTGGACCATCATACCAGCTGTCTCAGCATGAACAAATTTCAACCCTATCGCAAGAGTCCCTATCGCGAGAGTCCCTCTCGTGATGGGGTACATATCTACATATCAGCTGTCACGAGACGGAGTCTCGCGACAGCTTACCTTACCCAACCCCAACGAAACAAATTTTTTAAATATAATCCAACATCAACATGAGAATGATTTACAGTTTTCATATGAGAATGCTGTGCCTGCTGATGATATTTTTTGGCACTTTCAGCCAGTCAGCGGTAGCACAGTGGCTCAATGCCAACCCCGGCCATGGGGGGCAGTTGCAGCACTTAATTTGTGATCCTAACACCGAAGGGCGTATGTACCTTTGTTCCGATATGGAGGGTTATTATGTCAGCGATGATTACGGTCAGCACTGGGCACCCTATACTTTTCAGTCACCTTTTAATAATGTATTCAATATTGCGGTCGCAAAAGGAAATTCCGACCGGATGTTGCTCGGTTCCACATATGGCGCGGCGGTCAGTCAGGATGGGGGTGAAAACTGGACAATCCTCGAGGAGCTTATCGGTACGCCGGTTTCAGCCATGACGATCGACCCTGCCGATCAGAACAATATGTACTTTGCGCCTTCATGGCTGGAGGATCTGGTAAGGGGTTTCAATGAGGAAGGACCTCGTAACGTTTACCGTTCGATTGACGGGGGAACCACCTGGAGCAAGCATACCTTCGCTTCCGGCAACGGGCCACGCAATGTACTGACCATTAATGTGCACCCTGCCAATGGGGAGGTGCTGCTGGCCAGTTTCGCCGGTCTATATCAGTCCACAAATCAGGGGCAAAACTGGTCGTTGGTGGAGGCACCTACGGGTACCGGTGATTGTATGGGGGCTGATATTACCCCTGACGGTCAGTATATTTATGTTATTTACAAAAGAACGGATGGCAACACAGGGCTTTATGTGCGCCCATATGCTGGAGGCGATTGGACGGAGCTTGACGCCAATGGGGTGATGCAGGCCAAAGCACAGGTACACTGGCGCCCGTTGGTGGACCCAAATTCCACAGGAACCACCCACCATGTCATGATGGGGACTCTCTTGCGTGGTGGAAACGGAAATGAAAATGCACTGCTCGAAGGAACGTTCAATGTTGTTGGCGACAACATCAGCGGGACGGTCAGTGAGGCTTTTAAATACACGGGCACAGAAAATATTGCCGATGCCGGATGGAACAAATACCACGGTGTATCGAGAACTTATGACTACTTCCCGGCTTCATGGAAAAATTATTCACAGCAAAGAGGCGCGCTGATCATGAATCAGCAGACCGCCATGATCGGGGACCTTACCGATAGGCTTTCCTGGAAAACGGTTTCTTCCTATCGCGTGCAGACCCTCAACGGGCGAGATTTTTACCGGACCACCGGTACCGCCTCTACCTATAACTGGGATATGGCCGGCACCGATAATTATGTGGTGGCAACATTGGCAGATAACGGCCTGGTGGAAAGTTATGATGGCGGTTTTTCCTGGAATCAGCCGGCAATTGTTACGCAGGGGAACTGGAATGGCGATGCCGCAGCGGTATTGAAAAGAGAAAATCAGCCGAGCATTATGCTTGTGGCTACGGCCAACGGATTTGGCGGTGCCGTGCAGGAGTGGGAGGGGCGTCTGTTAATGAAAACCCTCAACAACCTCAATGGTCCTTCAGACACTTATACCGTTTTGATCGACGGAAAAACGGCCAACAGAAAAGGCCTTGATGCTTCCCAAAACCGAATCAGCTCTATATATGTCGATCCCAATGTTCCGGAGCGTGTTTATGTTTCTACCATTGGCGGGGCATATGTAACAGACAATATCCATGAACTGATCGCCAACAATACGGAGCATTATTTCAGAAAAATCACCAATGGCGATGCCAATGCACAAGGCCGCGTGATCATCGGTGATCCTAACGATGCAGATGTGATTTACTACCGATGTGCAAATGGTACTTTCCGTGGAGACAGATCCAATACCGGTAATTACTCCTGGACGAAATTATTGATCAACGGCAGTAGTAATGGCATGGAAGGGCAGTGGGGATCCAATGGCGATTTAACCACCTGGGCCAATGGCGACAAAAGTTATGTGCTGATCACCAAAGGGAACTCGGGGACAGATATGAACTTTGAATTATACCTTTCTGATGATCAGGGGGCGAATTTCACCAAAGTAGTGGACCGCAGCATGGCCACGGCCTTTCATGATCCTCAATGGCTGACCACCTTCAGCGCCAAAACTTCTTTTGGTGGTTTAGTGGGGCATGGCAATGAGTTCTATTTTACCTTCCATGTGCGTCAGCACGGTGAGGCAATTTCCAAAGGAATAGCATTTTTTAAAGCCACCCTCAATGAGGATGACCTGTCGGTGAACCTGGAAGATTATACGGGAACCATTGGCGCCAATTTCATGGAGTTTCCAGTAGCTCGCCGAGCGAAAATCTGGGCGGATGAAACCGGTGAGCAGCACCTTTATATTGCCACTATGGGAACGGGCTTGTGGAAGCGTGATCTAAAAAAGGCAGACGCACCGACCTCGGTAATTGAAGCTGACCGGACCGAAGCGGAAGTACCCGCCACCATTCAGTTTGATGGTACCAAATCTACGGCTGTTGATGGCCGCACGCTCGTCTCTTATGAGTGGGATTTCGGTGATGGCACCACGGCAGAAGGGCAGACGGCAAGCCATACTTATACCGAGGAAGGACAGTACACCGTGAGCCTGAAAGTTACCGATGATGCCGGTGAGGAAGACGCTTCCTCGCTACGGTTGAAGATGATCGACAACAGCGTTCGCGCAAATATTACGGTGCCATTTACCCGCGGCTTTGCTCCTTTATACATCACCCTCGATGGCTCTTCTTCAAAATCTCCTTTGAGTCCGATCACGAAATACACCTGGTATCAGGGGACAGAAGTGATAGGCAATACGGAAAAAATGACCCACTTTATGGCGGCTCCTGTGGAGGCAAAAATTAAGCTGGTCATTGAAAATGAGGCAGGGGAAACGGCCGCAAGTGAAGTCACCATTGAGGTACTGAAATTTACCGGAGAGCAGGACAACTATGTCAAACTTTTGCAGGAAGATATGGAGGGTTTTGAAATTATCGACCCTGACAATAACGGTCAGCAGTGGGGAGGCGAGCCCAAGTATGGGGAAGTGGCGGAGGACAATACAGCAAAAATTCATTACGGACGGGTGTGGGGAATCCATGAGAGCTCTGGTTATAATGGCGCCTCAGGAAAGTACAGCGCACTGATTCAGCCGGGCGAAGAGATTTTCTCATTGCAGTCGCTGGATGTGTCAGGGCACGAGCATGTAAAGTTAGCCTTCGGCATGATGAAAATGTCGGTTGTTGATGGTGAGGCAGTGCCCAATAATGACAATGGCGAAGGGATGAAATTTGAATATTCTACCGATGGGGTCAATTATACTGAAATCTCACTGGTGAACCGTTTCGGCAACCCGACGGCCACAAATCCTATATGGTATTGGGTGACCCTCGAAGAGGAAATCCCTTCGGTGGAAAATCTCAGGTTGCGATGGACAAGGCAGGGCGATGCCAACGATTACAACACTTTTTGGCGGGTAGATGACCTGCTGGTAACGCACCCTTCAGGGGTAAGCATGACCAAGCCAAGCATGCTCGTGATGTCAGATAAAACTTCTGCCAATAAAAATGAGCAAGTAACCTTCTCTACGGCCATCGACGGTACCGCCTCGATGATCGAATGGGATTTCGGTACAGCGGCCACACCAAGGCATGCTTTCGGAACTGGCCCTCACGAAGTGATTTTCGGTAAAGCCGGTTTACAGAAAGTTACCGCTAAGGCCATCAATCAGGTGGGCTTTTCTCTGGCGGAATCGCAAATCGTGATTAATGAACGCACCGAAGCACTTTTCGGGGAAATTGTACCAAGTGTAGATGAAGCGGCAAAAAATCAGCAAGTCGCTTTCTCGTTCCGCACCACGGATAAAATCTATTCCTACAAATGGAATTTTGGGGAGGATGCCTCAAGTCCAACGGCTGAAGGTGCCGGCCCGCACTTTATTGCTTTTAGTGAAGAAGGCTGGAAAACCATCTCGGTAAAGGTAGTCGCTACGGACGGTACCACGGGCGAGTTCACGGCAGAAGAACTGATCGAAATTCTCGCCGGCCCACTGAACAACGACCAGCAGTCGGTCATCAGTATTTATCCAAATCCGGCAACGGATCATATTCGGGTAGATACCGCACTCGAACAGGCTCAGCTGGTGATATTCGACCTCAACGGCCGTCAGGTATTGGAGCAGAACCTCAGTTTCAATACCGAGATCAGCACCGCAAACCTGTCCTCAGGCATGTATATCGTGCAAATTGTTGCTCAGGGGCAACTTGTTGAAACCCAAAAACTTTTAATCAAATGAGGAAGTTAAGTCAATCAAATTATATAGGAAAGGCACTGGCGCTTTTAGCCGCCCTGCTGATCCACGGGAGCCTTTGGGCTCAGGAAATCACGGATTTTTATCCGAAGCAGACCAAAGAAACTGGTGCCGTAACGGTTATCGGATCGGGATTGAGTGCCGCAACAGGCGTGACGATCGATGGGCAAAGCAGTCCTTACTTCAAAAAAATATCCGATACCCGCCTGACCTTTCAGGTACCAAAGGGAGTAACCACTTCCACTTTTACCATTGAAGGGATTAACCTTACCTCTTCCGAAGCGGTGAAGGTCAATGATTTTGCCGGCCGTACCTCCTTTGGTGTGGAGGCTTTCAGCAATACCACCAATAATGGCACAGACATCAGCGATTTGGGCGATGGCGCACCTTATACATTAAGTGCAGTTGCTGGCGATGGTCTGGAGAAATTCATCAATAATGGAAATGGGCATTCCAGCGACGCCTATCAAGGGGGCAGTGGCCCGAACTATTTGCGTCTGGAAAACAACGGAGGTGCATTGTTCTCAGGAATCAACACCATGGGTTATGGCGATATCCGCATTCAGTTTGGTTTTGCCTCCTGGCAGAACAGAAACATTGATGATGTGGTGGAATTATCGTTTCGGGATGCCGCAAACAATGGCGCATGGACGTCGGTGGACTTCCCAAGCTTTAATAATAATAATGCGCACCTCTGGCTTTATATTGTTGCGGGGCATGGGGTAAATATCCCGCAGACTGAGCAATTGGAGGTGAAAATCATGACCAAGAATCCAGGAAATAGCTGCGCCATGCGTATTGATGATTTTGAAGTGACGGGCAGGTTATTGCCTCCTTATGTTGCATTCAATCAATCAGAAATTGTCAGCAGTGAAGATGCCGGGCAGGTAGAAATTGGGGTCACCCTGACCAAGGCTGTGGAAGCGGACAGAACAATAAGCCTGTCGGCGAATTTTGACGAGGCTAAATATTCCTTGACCGACAAAAATGGAACGAATGCGGCCAATACCATCACCATTGTGGCGGGAGAAAACACAGGAGCAGCGATTCTTCATATTACTGATAATGATATTGCCGATGGAACGGATGAGTTCACAATTCAGATGCTATCGGCAGATGCACCTGTTGAGATCGCCAATCCATCGGAAGTGGCCGTTACGGTTTTTGATGATGACGGTCCAGCATTGATCTATGCGCTGGAGGCGGACATGGAGCAAATCACCGAAGGTAGTGACGAGACCATTACGGTTACGGCCAAATTCACTAAAGAGGTTACGGGCGATCAGGAAATCACTTTCACCTTAGGCGAACGAACACATGCACGTGAATATACTTTTGGCAATGAGTTCAAAATGATGGTGGCCGACGGTACCAAAGAAGCTACGGCTGTTTTTGCGGTAGTGGATGATGAGCTTTTGGAGCAACCTGAGCAGGTAATGCTTTCAGTAGAAAGTGTAACGGATGGGGTGTCTTTGGGTGAGCTGATCCCGTCGGTAGGCTTTATGGTTTATGATGATGAATTGCCAACAGTAACGATTGCCTTGGATCAGGAAGTGGTTCAAGAAGAAGCGTCTCCAGAAGTAACCATTACGGTTACGGCAGAGATTCCGGTGGTAGAGGATCAAGTTATCAGCCTTGATATTGCTGGTGAGGGTATCGATGAAAATGATTATCAGATCACAAGTAGCATTGGTGAAGTGGGAGTGGCAGAGGTGTTGATCCGTGCCGGGGAGCAAAGCGGACAGGCAACGATGACCATTATCCGTGATAAAGTGAATGAAGGCAATGAGCAGATGTTGGTGGGTATGGCTTCGGCCACTTCGGGAATTGATACAGAGCGCGAGGTTGTGGCGGCGGAATTATTGATTTTGGATGAGTTCGTGCTTCAATATTTTATTGGTCCAGAAACCAACGGATGGAGAGAGAATGGATCGATTGACACTTATCGTAACAATGGATATTTTGATTTGGATTATCAATACACTGGTACGGCCAAAATAGGGAAAGCAGCAGTAAGTGGAGGTGAGCAGGCTTTTGATAGCTATGTGAAATTTACAGGCAACGATGGCACTAATAACCATACCAACACCTTCATCATGCCGGGCATCAACACAACAGGGCACGACGACCTGAAGTTGGGCTTTTTGCTAAGACCTGAAAAGGCAGGTAATTCAGCCACGGCAGATTTCCGGGTAGAATACAGCCTGGACGGCGGATCAAACTATGCTGTTTTGGATCTGGCTTATGACCATAGTGGTGATCAGGTTTATGAGCAGATGCAGATCGAAGGCTTCTTGCCGCAGGCAGAGAACATGACGCTGCGTTTTACCAATTTGGAAGACAACAGCAAAAACGGCTGGTGGATGGATGATTTGTCGATCTACCATCATGTGGAACGTCCGTCGGTTGTATTCAGTGTGGATCAAACCATGGTCAATGAGGCGGACAGTCCAACCGTAACGATCTCGGCGACTTTAAAAGAGGCTTTGGAGTCAGATGAATATGTGTTCTTGAAAGCACCAAAGGGTTATCATTATGCCGCAGAGATCGACCCTTCTAATGGGGGAGCAACGGTTAAACAGGTGGCGAGTACAGCGGAAGATTTCCAAATCAGTGGTACGGTGATTAAGATTCCGGCAGGGGAACTGAGTGCTTCGGTAAGTTTGCAGGTACTGGATGATGATAAAAAGGAGTATGATGAAACGATCGAGTTGGAGGTGGATGGCACTTCGGCAGGCTTGTCGGATATTGTTCGTCCTTCAAGGTTGAGCGTGCAGGTGTATGATAATGACTGGGGAGGTGTAGGTGAATTTTGGTTAAAAGAGACACTGAATAACTATGAAAACCTTGAACGAAATCCTTGGTATGAAGGGCCTACATTCTTGAATAGGGAAAACCGTCCGTGGTCAAACATGCGGGATCATATGTTGCGTCAGCATTTCTGGAATGCCAGCACCATTCATACCGCTGCACCTCACTACATTACTGGCAATGCCAAAATAAGTTGTGAGGCCTTCCTTGGGGGGATGTCCAAAGAGGAACATTCGGATTGGAACAAAGGAGCAGAAAAATACCCTGGGGCATCCGGCGAGCATTATTTCTTCTTTGATCATGAAAATGATTATGTGCAGATTGATTTGCTGAGAAACTATAAGGCTAATGCCACCCTTCAGTTTGGCTTGTATCGCTTCGAGAACTGGGCATCGGATGGAACAGAGATGAAGGTGGAATATCAGGTGAATCATGATGGGCAATGGCGTGAAATGACCTTTGATCCTCTGCCTAATCAGCAGACATGGCATTTGGTTACTTTGAATGAAGACCTGCCTCGCAGTGGAACGGACATTTTGACCGTTCGCTTTCAGGTACGGGGTTTAAAAGGCAGTAACATCTTTAAGATTGATGATATTGAGTTGGTTGAAAGAAAACTTGAAGTTACCGGACTCGACAGTGATTACAAAAAAGTTGGTGAGCAGTTCGTTATTCAAGGTCGCAACTTCCTGAATGTTTCTTCGGTGAAGATCGGCGAATATACTTTGGCAGCAGAGGATTACCGCACCTTGGACAGCAAGCGCATTCAGGTAACGGTGCCTGAAGGATTGACTGTTGGTGGTGAGGTGAAAGTTTATGCTCCGCATGGAGTAGGCATCGGGCCGGTGTTCAAGCTGGACGATCGTGCTTTGATGACACTGAAGGTAACCAAAGACGAATTGCAGGAGGCTACCGAAGAGGAAGCGATTATTACGGTCGAAACCGACAAACCAGTGGCCGAAGACAGCTATGTATCGATTGCCATCTTGGGCAATGCGGCGGATGTTCGTTTGTCGGCAACAGAGGCATTCATTCCTAAAGGGGCATCGGTCTCGGAGCCGGTAACCATCAATGCGGTTTATGATGATCATATTTTTGAGATTGACAATACGATTACTGTTCAGCTGTCGGGTGTGATCGAAGGACCAGTGGATATGGGCGATCAGACCACCCACGCCATTACGATCATCAATGAAGAGAAAATCAGAATGCGCCTGCGGGTTACGGGGGAAGAATATCTGTATGAAGATACCCGTGATGAGTTGTTGGTCTTTGCCACGGTGCCTTTCCCAATGACTGAGGACTTTGATTTTACGGTTGGCTTTGAGGGCGATGCTGTTTTGGGCGAAGATTTCGAGATTATCGGTGGGGGCGAAACTTTGCGCATCGCCGAAGGACAGATGTTCTCTGACACGCTTCATATCAAGGTCATCAATGACGGTGTGGAGGAAGAAGAATTCGAGTCGCTGGTGGTCGGAACGACCTTTGAAGATATGGGCGAGGTGAATATCGTTGCGGAAACTTTTACCCATTATATTGTTGATGGCACCACCCCTGAGCCTGTAGAACCACCGTTGGATGCGGAAAAACTTTCCCATACTTTACAGATCAGCAAACAGGGGAATCAGCTGCAAATCAGTGCAAATACAGCCTTGCAACAACTGAAGATTTTCGGTCTCAGTGGTCAGCTTTTACATCAGTCGAAGCCTCAGCAAAAAGCGGTAACGATACCGTGGACAGCAACAGGTGTATTTGTTGTTCATGGCTTTACAGCCGATGGCGTAATGACCAAACGTGTTTTTCTACAGTAAAAATTCATCAGCAAATTTCAACCTTATAAAAACAAAAACAGCCACCCGATTATGGGTGGCTGTTTTGCGTTGATATCATTACAGTAGGAGGTAAAGTACCTTATCACTATCGCGAGCGTCCCTCTCGTGAAAACGCTTATCCGAGTTTTCTGTCACACGATAGATTACCCGAAAGGCGGTTAAACACCTTATCACTATCGCGAGCGTCCCTCTCGTGAAAACGCTTATCCGAGCTTTCTGTCACACGAAAGATTACCCGAAAGGTGGTTAAACACCTTATTACTATCGGGGGTTGTCACGCAACTTGATTGTAGTTTATATCACCAAATAATATTTCATTTTGGTAGGGTTAGACCCAATGTCATTAAGTTAAGGGCATATTGCTTGAAGGTATGTATTAATTTGAGCAATTCTTTGAATAATGAAATGAAAATCCCGAAGGGATGATATATCATAGCCCGGGGTGAAACCCCGGGATAATAACCGACAAAATACTGAGCCCTGAAAGGGTGTAATATAAATTTCTATACAAATAAAGAGTTGCACCCTTTCAGGGTTATAGGTTTTAGGGGAGGGAGATTTCGAGGGGTTTCACCCCTCGCTATGGTATGTAATCCCTTCGGGATATAAAAACAGAAATTTTAAATACACATTAAATAACCTTTCAACTCATACCTCTCTGAATACCCTTTGGTTTAATCTGCTTTAAAGTCATAATTTCGAGCAAATGATCGACTGTTTCTTAACTTAATGACATTGGGGTTAGACCCGTGTGTCTGCCCAAATCATCATAAATTTTGTTTGGTTTGGATACACACACAGGTGCATCCGTACAGCTCATGAAATAATCTTTTGTGTTAAATTCATAGAACTGAGTTGTGCGACAGCCCCTGAAAACGCTTACCCAAGCTTTCTGTCACACGATAGATTACCGGAAATGCGGTTAAACACCTTATCACTATCGCGAGCGTCCCTCTCGTGAAAACGCTTACCCGAGCTTTCCAATCACGAGACATCGTCTTGCGAAAGATTACCGGAAATGCGGTTAAACACCTTATCACTATCGCGAGCGTCCCTCTCGTGAAAACGCTTACCCGAGTTTTCCAAACACGAGACAGTGTCACACGATAGATTACCGGAAATGCGGTTAAACACCTTATCACTATCGCGAGGGTCTCTCTCGTGAAAACCCTTACCCGAGCTTTCCAAACACGAGACAGTGTCACACGATAGATTACCGGAAATGCGGTTAAACACCTTATTACTATCGCGAGAGTCCCTCTCGTGAAAACCCTTACCCGAGTTTTCCAAACACGAGACATCGTCCTGCGAAAGATTACCGGAAATGCGGTTAAAAACCTTATTACTATCGCGAGAGTCCCTCTCGTGAAAACCCTTACCCAAGCTTTCCAATTACGAGACATCGTCTTGCGATAGATTATCAGAAAGGTATAATACACGCTATTAATTTCACCTATCAGTGGACAATATCAAATTCCTGCCGCGTAAGGCTGCGCACTACAGCCCCCCAGAGATCAGCGATACAATCACCAGTATAATGAAAATGAAGAAAATAATACGGGCGATACTTGCTGCCCCACGGGCAATACCAGTAAAGCCGAGAACGCCAGCAATTACGGCAATAACGACAAATGCGATGGTCCAAGATAACATAGTAGAGTAGTTTAAATCTTTATAAATCATCAGGGAAACTGCGGGCCCTGCTTATCCAAAAAACCTTGAAGGGGCAGGCCACAGTTTTCTGAAAACTGAAAATAGGCGTGATGCTCAAACTGCCATAGTTAATTAATCATGCGGATAAAATTCGTGGTCGAAAAATTTATCATGTCTGTAAATCAGACTGTTGATCCATTTTGTTATAGCGCATAATCAAAACTTTATCCTTTAGGAAAGGCAGGTACTGAAGGCGACCAATAGACCTGACCGTTTCAATTAGGCGTCGAAAGCATCTTCAATATCATCGCCAATTTCTTCGATTTTGGCCTGCATATCTTCAAAGTTATCTTCTACTTCATCTTTAAAATCAGCCCAGCCGTCTTCGGTATGGTCTTCAATTTTATCGAGTGTTTTCTCCAGTTCCGAACGGTTACCCTTTAAAGTAGCAATGGTTTCCTTCCACTCTTCCTTGGTCTCTGCTTTGGCATCTTTCAAATTGCCCTGAATGTCCTCAAGTTCTTCGTCAATTTCATGAATCATCTCATTAACTTCATGCTTCATTTCCTTTTTCTCTTCTTTCCATTCGTTTGCCATGCGCTCTGCTGATGAGGTATTTTTGCTTTCACACTGAACAAAAAACAGGCTGGTAGCCAATAGCATAAAAGGAATTGCGAAGGTGGTTTTTGTGTTGATCGTTTTCATAGTGTTTGAAGGTTAAGTTTAAAAATTTAGGTAGAAAATTGCGAATCAATTGATCGTCAGATCGTATTTCGCAAGTGTTATGGCTGACTTGTTTCACTTTCCATACTGCTGATATTGATCAGCGGGGATTCGGACTGTTTGTTGAATTCGATGGTCCTTATTGGGAAAGGAATAGTGATATTATGGTCATCGAAAGCCGCCTTAATGGCCATGATCGCATTTTTTTTGACCGTAAGATAGCCCAGTTCTGGGGGGCCGGGGAAGTCGATCCAGAAGCGAATCATAAAATTGATGGAGCTGTCGCCAAATTCATAATAGTCAAAAATGAGGTCATCGGGCGCAATTACTCCCTCCAGCTCACGGATGCAGACGGTTACAATCTCCTCCACCTTGCTCAGGTCGTCGGCATAAGAAACCCCGACGGGTAAATCGATCCGCCGTTTGCCCAGCTTGCTGAAGTTGTAAATAGGGTTTTGCATTACATCCTTATTGGGAATATGGACTTCCTGCCCCTGAAAGGTGTGCACGACCGTTACTCGGATCACTGTTTCCTTCACCGTTCCCATAATGCCGTTCAGTTCCACCACATCCCCTATTCGGAAGGGCGTTTTAAAGGCCAAAATGATTCCGGAGATAAAATTTGCAGAGATGTCCTGAAAGGCGAAACCGAGAGCGATACCAATGACACCCACTCCAGCGAGCAGGGAGGTGACGGTTTTCTCAAGGCCAAGCACACTCAGCACTATAAAAAGGCCGAGCCCCAGCACGGTATAGTAGAAAATGGTTCCCGAAAGATTTTGGAGCACCTGATTATCAGTGGCCTTGCTCAGCAGCTTACTGAAAATCCGTTTGGAGGACTTTGCTAAAACAATGAATAGCATCATGAGAAGGATGGCGATGGCCATATTGGGCAACATGGTGATGAAGGCCTCAATCCATCCTTCTATTTTTGTCAGTACTTGATCTATAGGTTGTTGAATATTTATTTCTGGCATAAAAAATTAAGGGGTTTATGATGAAAAAAGCTTGTTCATTTCTTCTTTAATAGCTTCTTTCGTTTTGCCTGTTTTCTCCTGAAGGGCACCGATCAACCGATCGAGGGAGCCTTCGGCATACATGGAATCATCGTCCACAAACTCGCCATACTGTTGCTTCAATTTTCCCTTTGCATCGTTCCAGTTTCCTTTGAATTGTAAGTCGTTCATATTTTAATAGTTTTGGTTTAACAAGTTATTCTGATCCATTAAGTAGAAATATTGTACCAGTAAAATCAGAAAATTTGAAAAAAGCCTCTCAGCGGCTCAGAGCCCCATTTTTGCCTAAATTGAAGCTGAGTCGTTCAGCAATAGCAAAGAAATGATGGGGAATATTTACACACTATGAGGACTGCTGACCTCATTTCGTTCCCCACTTTGACTGATTTCAACAGTTGTGGAGGGGCCATTTTTTTGTGGCAGGCAACTGATCGGCATGAAATCAGGAGGATGAACCTCTTTTTATTTGTGTAAATAATCTTAAATACCCAATTTGGTATGATCTACCATAACAGCGACCAAATCAAATGACCATCTCTATTCACAAGACCTTTCACCTGTTGGGCACCATACTGATCGTGTTTATCGGACTGTATTTTGGAAAGCCCGTGCTTTCAATCGGCCTGTCGGCATTACTTTTATCATTCATGATATACCCTTTGGCTTCAAAGATCGAATCCTGGGGGGTGGGCAGGATCACCGCAGCCATATTGGCCATGGGCGGGCTGTTTACGTTGATCAATGGCTGTATTTACCTGTTTTCCAATCAAATCCTGAACCTGTTGGGGGATTTTGACCAGTTTCAGCTCAAGCTATCGATGCTCCTTCAGAATGTGGTGGACTTTTTCAATCACAAAATAGAGATCATTCCGACTTTCAAGCAACAGGAAATTGTAGATGCAGGGCAGGCACTGATGAAAGACTCTGGCCTGAACATGATGTCGGTAACGGTGAACAATCTGTTTGGGGTCTTTTCAGGCGGCGTGATGATTTTTGTATGCTGTTTTCTGTTGCTGATATACAGGGGAGGGCTGCGGAAAATTCTGGTGCTGATGGCCGAGGAAGGCAACCGAAAGCAAATGTCGGCCATGATTGGTGAAATTCAGCAGGTAGGGCAACAGTATTTATTGGGCATGGGCATCGTGGTGGTTATTCTGGGGGTCGCCAACAGCGTGATTCTGCTATTGTTTGGGCTGGAGCACGCCATTCTTTTTGGGCTGCTTGCCGCCGTACTGGCCATTATTCCCTACGTCGGGACGGCACTTGGGGCGGCAATCCCTGTGTTGTTTGCTTTCTTTACAAAAGACTCGATCTGGATTCCGCTGGGCATCGCAGGTTGTTTTTGGTGCGTGCAGCTTGCAGAAAGCAATGTGCTGAGCCCAAAAATTGTAGGCGCACAGCTCAAGATTAATGCCCTGACGGCCATCGTAACGTTGTTCATTGGCGGTTACCTTTGGGGTGTTGCAGGCATGATTCTTTTCCTGCCATTAACGGCGATTTTCAGAGTGATGTGCAACTATATTGAGCCCCTCAAACCGATCGGCCTGCTGATGAGCGATGATCTATACCAAATCCGCAGAAAATAAATGCAGCAGCATTTGGGGCGGTTGCCAATTATTGCGCGATTTTATATTGTCCACAGATGCCACAGATTTCCACAGATTTTGTTTGTATGGAAATTTATATTTAACTGGCGCGAGCGTCTCGCTCGTGACCACGTTCTGAATATCATCAGTGGGTTGGTGTTTTGATATTGTCCACAGATGCCACAGATTTCCACAGATTTTGTTTTTGTGCAAATTTATATTTAACCCTTTCTGAGGGCTGTATTTTGTGGATTATTTTCCCGTTTATGTACTTCGGGTTAAAACCCGAAGCTGTTACAAAATGTACCTTCGGCACATCAGTCCTGAAAGGACTTTTTGTAATAGCCATGGAATTCATTCTATGGAAAAAATAGGCGAGAGCTCAATCAATCTATTTTAATATCCCGAAGGGATTACCTATCATAGCGAGGGGTAAAACCCCTCGAATTATCCCCCAAAAAACCTATCACCCTGAAAGGGTACAACTCGTTATTTATATAGAAATTTATATTTACCTGGCGCGAGCGTCCCGCTCGTGACCACGTTCTGAAAATCATCAGTGGGTTGGTAGACGTTAAAAATAACGTCTCTACGGGATGATGCACTGCACTTGATGCTATAATTTTTTGTAGATCAAATATCAAAACAACAGAGGGCTTGGCATATTGCCTGAGCCCCCTGTTGATTTTCAGCTGAAGTGAAAAATACTGGATGTTTTATGAATTTATTTTTTAAGTAGTCTTATGCCTGCGCTTACTGTTTCTGCGTAAATACCAAAAAATCCTTCAGCGGCACGTAGAATTCGTGGATATTCAGTATCAGCATGTAAATAGAATGTAGATAGTTTTTTAAACTCATAAAGATCAATGTAATCCCCACTAAACCGATAATCTCCACGTCCCCTCATACCAAGACCTGAGGAGTTATTTCCTTCAAAAACGCCTTCAAAAGACCAATACTGCTCATCATCAATTAATACATCATTGGCTATATTCGGGTAATTAGTTGCCCAATGGTTAGGATCCTCTGCTATTCCTCCTAATGATGTCAGTAGCTCATGTGCCTGTTCAACCGTAGCCACCTGCCAATCTGCGCCTTCAAGCGCTGTGATTATTGGAACTACATCAGCATCATATTTATAAGCATGCCCATATTCAGTAACATAATCAGAAATTACTTCTCCCCCACGGATTTTATACACCTTCCCACTATTGGTCGCCGTCTCCATCTTCAAATTCTCCGCCATCCAGATTTGCTCACCGATCTTGACAGTTTTATAGATGTGGTCATCGGTATATTCCCCAAAGGTACCGAGGGTCATGGTGCCGAATTTACCAATCTCGATTTGGGCATCGGTGGTGCTTTCCTGCTCGGTAGCGTTGGCATCGGTGCTTTCCGCTACGGCACGCAAGGCAAATACCTCTAACATTTGGTCTTTGAACAAGTCGGTGATCTCCGCAGAAATATAGTGGTCGCCTTCCTTGGTCAAGGCAATCTCTTTTTCTTCCTCGCCCATGGTCACAAACAATTGTGGATCGTCCATCTCTGCATATTCTTTGCCCTCTTCCACCTCGAAGTGCAAGGTGAATTGTACCACATCGCTTTCGGTGAACAAATCGGCTTGGTCATTATCAGCAGGGTAGGTAGAACGGACGTAATCTTGGGTCACTTCCAAGTGCAGGCTTGGGGTGATTTTTTCTACGGGCTCTTCAATAGGTGGCTCAGGAATTGGATCTGGCTCGGTGGTTTCGCTGGAGCAGGCCACCATTAAAAGTGATGCCATGAGGAAGGCAAATAGTCGGTTGATTGAGATGATTTTCATCAATAAAAGTTTAAGTTTTAAAAGTCATACTTACATCACATATCAAATCAAACCACCTTTCCCCGACACTATTATCATGCTTTTCAATATGATATAAATTGTATTCTGCATAAATATAGTGAGGATAAATATAAATAAAGAAGTTTATCGCGGTAAAATTCCATCTATTTTACAGATCGCCCCTGCTGATGCTTGAGGAGGGTTGAATATTCTTTTTGATGAACAGGGCTTCCAAAAATAGGGTGGGTTATTGTCGGGTTGTACTGCAAACCTTAATCATTGCGCGGTTTTGTATTGTCCACAGATGACACAGATTTCCACAGATTTTGTTTATATGGATATTTATATTGCGCCCCTTCAGAGGGCTGTATTTTGTGGATTATTTTCCCGTTTATGTACTTCGGGTTAAAACCCGAAGCTGTTACAAAATGTACCTTCGGCACACCAGCCCTGAAGGGACTTTTTGTAATAGCCATGGAATTCATTCCATGGAAAAAATAGGCGTGAGCTCAAACGATCTATTATTATATCCCGAAGGGATTACCTATCATAGCGAGGGGTAAAACCCCTCGAATTATCCCCCCAAAACCCGATCACCCTGAAAGGGTGCAATTCTTTGTTTATATAGAAATTTATATTTAACTGGCGCGAGCGTCTCGCTCGTGACCACGTTCTGAATATCATCATTGGGTTTACCAGGCTTTGACTTCTTCCTTTAAATGGTCGAACTTTTTCATCTCCTTTGCCCATTTTTTTTCTAAATATTTATAAACGGCGTAGGTTGTCAGGATGCCCCCAGGCAGTGCCAGAATGGCAAGAAGATATTCGTTGATGCGCTCGATCAGGCTTGGGTCTATGAGTGAGAGGATGACGCCAATCAGGAAGCCAAAAGACAGTAGTCCAGCGTAATAAATGCCAATGCCCAAAAAGGCGAACCCCCATTTGTGCTTGTCATGTTCATCAGCAAGATTATAATAGTATTTTCCGATCCAATAAATTAAAAAGATGCCTAACATGTTGATGTTGTTTTTAAGGTTGTGGAGTTTTGAAAAGCCTGATCAGGGGAAGCTCATCAGCCGTAATTTAGGCAGATAAAATGGGGTGACCAAAGGCGTAAAAAAATAGGGGGCATTTCCCAAAATGCCCCCTTCAAAAGAAGTAATGAGTAAGAGGGTATTTAAAACGGACTATCCTACGACAAATTCGGATTATTGGAATTGATTTTGAATTATTGATCACTTCCACAATCCACCAAATTTTCGTTGTGAATTTTAAGTTTCAAATGGGCTAAAACAAAGTGCTCGGTTACCCTTGACCAAGTACTTATCTGTTGTCTTTTTGTATTTTAAAAATTGTAATAGATTTTGGACTCACACAGACGGTCAGTTGGCGGTCAGTGCTATTGTAATTTTGGTGATTCAAAGTGGTGATGCCCGCATAGGGGCTCATCGAGTGGTCATCACTTTCCGCCAGGCGGTATTCCGTATAATCGTCGGCAATTTCCTGCTCAAATTCAAAAGTGAGCGGTCGTTTTTCATCGTAGGAACGATTTAAAATATGGAGGTAGTAATGCTGCGCGTCTGCCGTAATCACAATATCCTGCTCGGCGACTTTTGGCTGAGGCTTCAGGAGGCTGAGCTTGAAGGGCTGCTCATAATAATGCAGGGCTGTTCCTTCAAAAGGTAAAAGCTGCTGCCCATGATGTCGGCTGTACAAGCCCGTAACCATGGCCGACGGGTACATAATCGGCCTCTGCTGTTCGGTGGTATCAACACGAATACCACTGATTTTCCATCCCGTACCCAGCAACATGGACTGATTGGCCACCTTAATTTTATCCGCCTGCCGCATAATAGCGTGCAGGTAACTTCCCGCGCCGAGCCCGTAGGCAAGCAGTTCGTTGGCGGGTTGCTTACTTTTGGCTTCCCCATCAAACCAGCCATTCCAGTTCCATTCTGTTACCGCCAGTGGTTTGTCATTTTTCTGAAGCACACTGCTGTTCAGCTTCGAGTAGCCTGTTTGCTGATCAATGAAGGGCGCCGCCACCAATGCCTGCCAAACGGCCTTATCACTCACCTCCTGCGGATCGATCGGCTGGTCGTCCTTTTTAAAATTCCGAATGCCCCAGGGGGTATAGCTGTGGAAAGTGAGGTAGTCGATGTCATCAGGGATGGCGGCAAGAATTTGCTTTTCATTATCGTCCGTAGCATCTATAAACAACTGAATCGTAGGGTCAGCGGCTTTCATGGCTTTGGCATAGGCGATCATCGACTGCGCATATTGCTTCACACTTTCGGCATTTCTGTTGCGTGGGTTCAGTCCTTTAAAAGCCCAGGGTTCATTGCCAATTTGCCAGTATTTGACGGCAAAGGGCGCTGGATGGCCGTTTTTTGCGCGGAGATCCGCCCACCGTCCTTCTGTATCATTACAATAAGAAACAAAGTCAGCCCCAAGATTTTGCGCCGCCTCTTCAATGGTCTTTTTATGGAAATAAGCATCACCCACATTCACCACCAACATAGGTTCCATATTGGTCTGTCCGCAGAGGGTCATGAACTCATGCAAACCCATTCGCCCATCAGAGGAATGGTTGATTTCTTTGTTGATGGCTTCGTAATGCAGGTTCGCGGGGCGTTTATCGTGATGCCCAGGCATATGATCTATCAGGTTATACCAGGGGTAGTAATCAATGGCCGTTCCTCCGGGGAATCGCACCACAGGAATGTTCATCCACTTCATGTAGTCCAACACTTCGGGAAAAACCGCTTTGGTTTTCAGGCTGATGGCTGCATCGGCACCAATTTCATGATCCCAGGTGGCCTTTTCAAAAAAAGCACCAAAAATGCGGTCATCAATATCAGCAATAGATTGATCTGAAACTTTATAAAAGGGCGTTTTAGTTTGGCAGCTTACAGCAATGCAGGCCACAAAAAATACGATTAGTTTGTTGTACCTCATAAAAAAAATGTTTCCTGAAGATACACAAAAGCAGGTGGCGGTTTCTTTGAAAACAGGATCAATACACATGAATTTTTAGACTCAAAGATAATCGGCTAACATTAACGCGAGTTGGTCATTAAAAACCCCTATTTCATCCATAATCTTTCTTTATTCCATAGATTTCCACTTTTCAGGTGATTTTTTTATTCCTGCTATTTTTCGAATCCGAAGGAAAACAGCACGCGCATAGTGCAATTTCCTTTCCGCCGAGCGATGGATATCCAAAGACCATTACTTTTTTTTGCCTTGAATTATTCCTGCTTCAATCATTGGCCGAGGAGCAATATGGATCATCAATACCACCCCCAAATTTAAGCTGATCATTTACCTGATAAGCGGGATAACAATTTCTGAGGAAGCGAAAGGAGGGGGTGCATTCAAGGGGACGGAGCATAATTTGGATCATTGCGTCAGGCACTTCATAACATCACCCAAAATAAACACAAAATGAAAAACTTTTTCTTTCTGCTGACCTTGCTCTTGAGCCTGGTGGGCACTGCAAACGCACAGTATTGGCAATCCCTGAACCCTGGGGCAGGAGGTCGTGTTCAGGGGCTTTCCTGCGACCCGACTGTTCCTGGCCGAATGTTTATGGCTTCGGATATGGAAGGATTTTATTACACCAGCGATTATGGTACTTCCTGGCAATGGGCGGCGAAAAACTTGCCTACCGCATTTATTTTGGTCGCCAAAGGGCATGGAGATACCTTCTATGTTGGGCATGCCAAAGGCTTGAGCATCAGTCCAGACAAGGGAGCGAGCTATACGCATCCTTCGGTTATGGCGGATAAAACCATAGGGGTAATCACGGTTGATGCGCAGCAGCCCGACCATATTTTTGCGGGAATAAACTGGCGGGGGAACGACGGCCATTTGCGCCATTATCCGCAGGAAACCACCGACGTAAAGCAGCTGTTCTACTCTACGGATGGAGGTCAAAACTGGCACAAAAGTTCCTGGGATGCCTATGCTTCGGGCGACCCTCGGGTGCAGTCGATTACCGTTCACCCAAACCACAGCAGCCAAATATTCATCAGTACCGCCGATGGCCTTTTCAAATCCACCAATACCGCTTCAAGCTGGTCATTGGTGAGCGCCCCTGCCGGTTTGGATGGCGCCGCCTGTTGGGGAGCAGATATTTCCGCCGATGGCAAATGGCTGTTTGCTTTATACCGCAAAGGAGGATTTGCCCGCCTGTTTGTGCAGGATTTGGCCAATGGGCAATGGCAGGATCTGGGCAAAGGCAGCTGGGATAGCCACCAGATGTGGGAGCCGCTGGTGTATCAGGATTCCCAGAACGACACCTACCATGTGTTGGTGAGTCAGCGGGATCAAAATCCAAATGAAGGGCTTTTTGAGGCCACCGTGGATTTGTCTTCCCATGCGAGTGCCTCGGCTGTTTTTCAGGTCGTGATGTCGCATAACGGCAACAACAGCTCCGTACCCTACGACATCGGCTGGAACTATTATGTGGCCAACTGCCGAAATAAGACTTATTTTCCTGCGGCATGGAACCTTCCCGAGGTGGAACGCGGGGTATTCACGCAGGCGCAGCAATCTTACTTTACAGGCGATGCGGCCAAGGGAAATGAGGGCTGGCGAGTGGTGAGTACAGGTTATGTGAAAACGGAAAACGGCCTTGACTTTTACCGCTCCCGAGGAACGGCCTCTACTTTTACCTATGATATGGCGGGACATGGCAATTACCTTATTCAGGGGCAGGCTGATAATCTTGCACTGGAAAGCTGGGACAATGGCGGCTCGTGGGTGCAAAGTCGCACCACCTTTGGCGTGCAGGATGGTCACGGCGTACATATTATTCCTACTGATCCTGCCATTGTGCTCATGGATGCCGCCTCGGGTTATGGTGGTGGGAACCCTGCGGCCAACTCGAATTTGCTTTACAAAACCCTCGACCTTGACCAGCCGAATCACAACTGGCAGAAGCTGGCTTTTGGTACCAGCGCAGCCGATAAAAAGGGATTGCCCAAAAACAGAATTTGGCAATTTCATGCCGATCCCGAGGACTATAAGCGGCTGTATGTCATTACCCATACTGGCCTTTACCTGTGTGACGACATCGTTTCGCTGATCAATACTGGTGCGCCTTATTTCAGGAAAATTCACAGCGGAACCTCCCTCGGGGCTGATTTCGCTTTCGATACCGAGAACACCGACAAAGTGTACTATAAGGATAATTCAGGCACCTACAAAGGAAGCCGAAACAGTGATGGCAGCTACAGCTGGCAACAAATGAGCCGAAGCACAGGGCAGACCAACAATATGCACTGGGGCGGGCTGGCCGTGGTGAACAGGGATGGGCACCGATACACCTATACTTATGAGCGGTACAAGGGGATTGTGCTGGCCAAAGATGAAGCCACCACTTTCGAGGCTTCGGCCGTGCTCTGGGATGCCGATTTGTTCAATTACCTTGAGCAACCCGACTGGTACGATCCCTCGCA
Source organism: Persicobacter psychrovividus (assembly GCF_036492425.1). Taxonomy (NCBI): domain Bacteria; kingdom Pseudomonadati; phylum Bacteroidota; class Cytophagia; order Cytophagales; family Persicobacteraceae; genus Persicobacter; species Persicobacter psychrovividus. The sequence continues at coordinate 490,868 of NZ_AP025293.1, read as the reverse complement.
TCATATTATCCAGACCAACGATATGCTTGCCGATGGTCATACCCTTTATGTAACCTATCAGATTTGGGAAGATGTGCGCTGGGGATATGGGGTGATGAAGGGGATCGTTCAGGCCGACGGCTCCGTGCAGTGGAGCAGCTGGACGGACGACCTGCATTATTCTACCACCAAGAAGATGAAACTGATCAACGGAAAACTCTACCTTGCCACACAGGGTGCTGGTTTGCTTGCGCGGAAAATCAATGGGCAAACGGCGGATCCGCTGCCACCAATTGATGAAGGCGGTTTGCAGCCACCTGTAAACATCATCTATAATATTTATACCGATGCCGCTACCACTGCTGGACTCGCCTGGGGGTCTTTTGGGAATGTGGAATCGTCGGCAAGCACGGCGCAGGCGGCAGAAGGGAGTGCCTCGAGGTATGTGCAGGGGCTCGATCAGAGTGTAGCACCTGGCGCAGACCACGCCCTGACGATCAGTTTTGATCCTTTGAAAGCAACAGGAGGAACCCTGGAACTGAGCGGTTATGGCATTGGCGGCAGCATGAATGGCCTCAATGTGAAGCTGCAAAGTGCTGATGGCGGAAATATCAACCACACCAATAAAAGCTTTCCCGCTAATCAGTGGGGGACAGTGAGCGTGCCTTTGAGTGGGGGCAGTTTTGATGCTTCACAGTTCAGCCAAATTACTATTGAGCGCTGGGGCGGCGGTGCTTCGAAGGCCTATATCGATAAAATACTGATTTCAGGGGTGGAGGTAAGTCCTGGCAACCCCTCAACAGTTCCTGTAACTGGGGTGCAGATCAGTACCGCGCCTTTGCGCCTTGCTTTGGAGGAGGAACAGCTGTTGGACTTTGCCGTGCTGCCTGCCAATGCAACGAATCAGGCGGTGATTTTCAGCAGTCAAAATGAGGCGGTGGCGACGGTCAGCAGCGAGGGACTTGTACGTGCAAGTGGGCTGGGCAATACCACCATTACGGTAACCACTGCCGACGGAGGTTTTACGGACGTGATTGATGTGGAGGCTTATGTAAACACCAATGGCGACTGCGATGCGGTAAGTGGAGGCGATAAACCCAATCCGCCATGCCAGGTATGGGCGCAGGTAACATCGGAAAGCAGTGTGGTGCTGCACTGGCAGGACAATTCCGATAATGAGGCTTTTTTCGAAGTTCAGGCGCAGGAAGAAGGGGATAGCTTTCGGGGAGCCAATATGCCAAAACCTGCCGCCGACAATGAGGCTGTGAGTATTTCGGGGCTGAATATTGGCCGAAAATACACCTTCAGAATTAAAGCCAAAAACAGTGCTGGGGCATCGATATGGGTAGAAAGTTCGCAGGTGGAGCTGATGGAAAATTTGAGATTGATGAACGATGCTTTTAAGGAGAAGGGGAAGGTTTATCCCAATCCAGCCTCAGGGCTGTTGACGATCACCCATCGGAAAGGGGAACGGCTGCATATTATTGATGCCACAGGTCGCCCGCTGAAAATGATCGACATCAGCAGCTCCTTACAGACGATAGATGTCAGTGATTTGCCCAGAGGGCACTATTTTATCGGCAACAGCAGACAATGGTCTGCACTGATATTGCAATAAATTAAACCACTGAACCCAAAGAAAAGACTGATGACCCGAAACGCAAATAGGCTCGGGCATCAGTCTTTTTTTAAATAGGAATTAAAACAGAATTAGTATTGGTATTGCGGCTTGGTGATTGCATTATTTTTGTTTCAATTAAAGTGAATGGAAGGTCATGTAAGTTTTTTAATTTTTTACACAAAAAAGATGAGTTCTGTAATAATTGGAAAAAGGAAAGAAAGGCATTCCTACGGTAGTGGTTTTTTTAAAAGGGGACAGGACTGTTGTAAATACCTGTTGATTTCAGGAATCTGTTTTTTTATTAACCCAAGTTTCCCATTTTTGTGGTTTTATTGATGTCGATAGGGTTAAAAATTAAGGGGAATGGGACGTTTTTGTTTTTTGCCGCTGTTCATGATTTCATTTTTATGAAATAGAGTTTCGAGTAGCGATCCAACAGTTTTTTCATTTTTTTGGCGAAAATGGCGGTGCTTGGGTTGAAAATATTTATTGTACTTTTACAATAATTAGGAGTGTCTTATCCGTTTTTGTACGATTTGGTGGGTTTGAAAACGTGCTGCAAATCAGTTAGGTTTGCATCAAATTTTAATGAATTATTAATTTCATTTAACTAAAATGCACAAGAACTTTTACTCGTTTGTTGCTTTATTGCTGGGCTTTGTGTTTTTCACTGGCAATCTTTCAGCGCAAAACACTACAGCAGCGCTAACTGGCGTCATCTCTTCGCAGGCCAAAGAAAACCTGCCTGGCGCAACAGTTATTGCTGTTCACACACCATCAGGAACCAGGTACGGAACCACTACCTTGGTGGATGGTCAGTTTACCATTCGCGGGATGCGTGTTGGTGGGCCTTATCAGGTATCGGTTTCCTTTGTCGGTTATCATGCCCAACAAGTGGACAACCTCTTCCTCAAATTAGGGGAATCGCAGAAATTAAACATTGCACTTTCGGAATCTACGGTCAACCTTGAAGGGGTAGAGATTGTAGCGAATGCCAATGCAGACATCAATGGTGAGCGCACAGGGGCAGCCACTTCAATTTCTTCCGAACAATTAAAAGGTTTGCCGACGATCAGCCGTTCGGCAGCAGATTTCACACGTTTGACACCACAGTCTGACGGGAACTCTTTCGGTGGACGAAACAACCTGTACAATAACTTCTCTCTTGATGGATCAGTGTTTAACAACTCCTTTGGTCTGGATGTAGCAACTCCTGGTGGACAGGCAGGCGCACAGCCAGTATCGTTGGATGCACTGGAGCAGGTGCAGGTTTCTTTGGCGCCATTTGATGTTCGTGAAGGTGGTTTCACGGGTGCTGGTGTAAATGCGGTAACCAAATCAGGAACCAACGAATTCCACGGTACAGCTTATATGTTTGGCCGTAATCAGGACATGATCGGTAGCAAAGTTTCAGGAACAGAAATTCCGAACCTTGATTATAAAAACTATCAGGCAGGGGTTTCATTGGGTGGAGCTATTGTAAAAAATAAACTGTTCTTCTTTGTCAATGGGGAAATTGAGCAAGCTACAGAGCTGGCACACGGTTTCCGTGCCCGTCGCGAAGGGGAGCAAGTTGGTGGCAACATCACAAGTGTGGATTTTGATGCGGCTTCAGCAGTGAAAAATCACCTGATGAACGAATGGGATTATGATGCTGGTGAATTTGAAGGCTATAACCATCAGAAGGAAAACAGAAAACTGTTGGCAAAGCTGGACTGGAACATCAATGATGATCAGAACTTCTCGCTGAGATACAACAGCTTGCGTGCATGGAAAGATATTTTACCTCACCCTGAGGCGATTGGCGGCCGAGGTGCTACGCCTTACCGTTTGCCTTTCTCAAGCTCATCTTATACGATCAATAACAATATTGATTCTTGGATGGCAGAACTGAACAGCCGATTTGGTAACGTCGCTTCCAATAAACTGCAGGCCGGTTATTCCAAATTCCGCGATTTCCGTGATCCATGGTCAAAGCCTTATCCGGTGATCGATATTTTGAATGATGCAGGGCAAATCTCAATGACGGCTGGTTCAGAGATGTTCTCTACCAACAACATGTTGGATCAGGATATCTTCCAGTTCCGTGATGATTTCACTTTGTACTTGGACAAGCACACTGTTACAGTAGGTATGAATGTTGAGGCTTTCTTCTTCAACAACTCATTCAACTTGTTCTATTACCCAGGTCATACTTTCTTGAATGTTGAAGATTTCCTTGCTGACCGTGCTTTCAATGCTATCAAAGGTGAGTACGAACAGGTAGATTACGATGCAGATGTAGCAAATAATGCTACCAAGCCTTACCAAATGGCAGAAGTGGATGTAGCGCAGGCGGCATTCTATATTCAGGATGAATGGCAAATGGCGAGCAATTTCAAATTGACGGCAGGTTTGCGTGTTGATAAGCCGATTTATATGAGTGAAATTGCTTATGATGCGGAAGTAGCTGAATTCGATGGCTTTGTAGATACCAATGGTGAGGCTGTAACGGTTGACCCTTCAAAATTCCCTGATGCTAAACTGTTGTGGTCGCCACGTGTAGGTTTCAACTGGGATGTTAATGATGACCAAAGACAACAATTGCGAGGTGGATCGGGTGTGTTTACTGGTCGTATCCCATTCGTATGGTTGGGTAACCAGGCGTCGAACCCAAGCATCAACCCGGGCTATACTTTCCAGGTGAACGCTACGGCTTCTGATTTCAACTTCCCACAGGTATGGAAAACAAACATTGCCTATGACCATGATTTTGGTAGTGGATGGTTCGCTTCGGTAGAAGGTATTTACTCGAAAGATTTGAACGCAGTGGTTCACCGCAACTATAATATGCGTAAGCCTACGGGCAAATTGCAGGGCAATGGTCAGCCAGTATTCCAAGGCGATGAGGCCAATATTTATTCAAATGCCAAGAATTTTGAACCCTTCCTTGATGCAGGTGCAATTGTTTTGGAAAATGTGGACGAAGGGTATCAGTACTCTTTGACGGGAACAGTAAAAAAAGCGTTCCGTTCTGGTTTGAACGTGATGGCGGCTTATACTTTCATGGAGTCCAAAGATTACACTTCAATTCCTGCCGAGATTGCTGCGGATGCTTTCCAGCGTAATCCTGTGGTCGGTGATCCTAACCAATCGCAGTTTGCACACTCTCGCTACGGTTTGCGTCACCGTTTCATTACTTCGATTAATTATGGTAAAGTATATGGTGGAGGCCAGTGGAAAACTTCAGTTTCTTTGTTTGGCGAAGTGGCTAAAGGAAACCGTTACTCTTACACTTATGCAGGTGATGCCAACAACGATAACATCCGTTTCAACGATTTGATCTTTGTTCCTGCTTCAGCAGACCAGATCAATTTGGTGGACATGAATGGTGTTTCTGCAGCAGAGCAGTGGCAGGCACTCGATCAGTTCATTGCGCAGGACGATTACCTGAGCAGCCGTCGTGGTCAGTTTGCAGAGCGTAATGGCGCCATGTTGCCTTGGTTTGCACAATTTGACTTGAGAATCCTTCAGGATTTCAACTTCAATATCGGTGACCGAAAAAATACCCTTCAGTTATCTTTGGATGTGCTGAATATCGGAAACATGCTGAACTCCAACTGGGGCGTTCGTCAGTTGCCATACAATGTGAACCCAATTTCAGTGGAAAGTGTAGACGCTACCACTACCGATGGGGAATATACGGCAACTTATACCTTCAACCCAGCAACACAAAATTCATTCAACGACGACGTGTCGCTACTGTCGAAATGGCAAGCGCAAGTAGGTCTGCGTTGGATCTTCTAATTAATCCTTGATACATCATGTTGAAGCCGTGCCTCCAAAAGCACGGCTTTTTTTTGTGCCTTTTTTAGTGAATTTTAGTTGCCATATGCCAATGCCTGCAGCAGCCCAGCAGCCAAAAGCATAGCCATACCCGAAGCCTTCCAATGCGGACTGTCAAGGCATTCAAAAGTGTTTTCAAATAACAACTGATCCTCTTTGGCCGCCTGTAGGAGTGCCCGCATGGCAACCCCTACATATTCTTTTGCGGTATGCGCTGAAATTTTCGACCAGCTTGAACAGGGCGATCGGGTACGGATTGCAAACTCGAAATGGGAAGATGACCGTCCTGACCTGAGGGCATCTATGGAAAATTTATTACGCAGGGGCGTGCGCCTGCAAGTGATGGCTCCAACATTGCGTTCGGAGAATATTGACCAAAGCTGGGTGGACCACCTGAGTAACTGGCAAGAGGAATATCCGCATTTTGAGGTTAAATGGGTCAGCTCTCCTGTATTGCACAATAAGAATATTTTTATCGAAAGGAAAAATGGTGAACGTTCTGCCTGGACGGGTGCCCATAATTTTCGTCGGCGTTCGCTGATTTATAATTTTGAATTGCTGATGTCAGTTCAAGATTAGCCTGTCGAAAATATGAAATTATTCCACACAAAAATGAGATTTATGGTGTGTAGGGACGTTGCATGCAACGTCCGTACCGATAGGTACAAAAATATTCGACAGCCCAGTTCAAGACCAAACGATATGTCAGCAATATATCGACTGGTTCGATGCCGAATTTGTCATAAACTAACAGCACCCCTGAAGTTTGAAATTGAGGCGGAGTTTGCGGTCTTGCAAAGGGGGTAATGGATCGTTTGGGAAACCACCGCGCCGCAGCTCCTTTGCAGACCGATAGCACCCTTCCCAATTTCAACCCAAAAGGAAACAGAACAGCCGTCAAATTCCGCTGTAATTTAGATTGTAATTCAAAAACACCCCCCTTTTTATCTCCGCTGACTTTGATTTGTAAGGCGCCCATTGCTGGGTGGTGTACAAATTTTTTAAATCAAGTTTTATGGAACTATCACAGTGGGATGTAGGCATCATTGTCTGTTATTTTTTACTGACCGTCTTTATCGGTTATTTCATTGCCAAGCGGGCATCAAAAAACCTGGACAGCTATTTCCTCGGCGGAAAAACGATCCCCTGGTATATTCTAGGCGTCTCCAATGCCTCGGGAATGTTCGATATCACGGGCACCATGTGGATGGTTTCGCTCGCCTTTATATATGGGGTGAAGAGCGTCTGGATTCCCTGGCTCTGGCCGGTATGGAATCAGGTATTCCTGATGATCTTTTTGGCCGTATGGCTTCGCCGATCCAACGTGCTTACTGGTGCCGAATGGCTCACCACCCGATTTGGAAAGCATAAAGGCACCACGCAGGCGCATATTGTGGTGGTGATTTTTGCCATTATTGCGGTGGTAGGATTTATTACTTACGGCTTCGAAGGTATCGGCAAGTTTACGGCTACCTTTATGCCCTGGGATTTGAGTTTTCAGGTAGGGGGATTTATGGTCACCTCGGCGAAGGTATATGCGATGATCGTGATGGGTTTTACGACGCTGTATGTTATTAAAGGAGGAATGTATTCGGTGGTGATGACCGAGCTGTTGCAGTTTGTGATCATGACGGTGGCCTGTATTGCAGTGGGCTGCATTGCCCTGTATTTGGTGTCGCCAGAAATGCTGTTGAGTAGCGTTCCTGAAGGCTGGACCGATTTGCATTTTGGCTGGAGCCTCGGCCTCGACTGGTCGGAGCGGTTGCCGGCACTTAACAGTAAAATTATAGAAGATGGTTATGATGTTTTCGGGGCGCTGTTGATGATGATGCTCTTTAAAGGATTCCTCGTGTCGGTTGCGGGCCCAGCACCAAGTTACGATATGCAGCGGATTTTGGCTACCCGAAGCCCTAAGGAGGCGGCCAAAATGAGTGGCATTGTTTCGCTGGTGCTTTTCATTCCCCGTTATCTGATGATCTTCGGCCTGGCGGCCATTGCGCTTGTTTTCCTTCAGGCTGATTTTGCGAATATGGGTGATACCGTGGATTTTGAACTGATCCTGCCCATGGCGGTCAGGGCTTATATTCCAGTCGGCTTCAAGGGGCTGTTTATGGCAGGACTGATATCGGCTTTTATGTCCACTTTTGCCGCCAATGTAAATGCGGGGCCGGCCTATATTGTCAATGATTTATACCGAAAATACATCAATCCTCAGGCCTCCGACAAACGCCTGATCAGGATGAGTTACCTGGCCTCGTTTGCGATTGTATTGGTGGGAATTTTCTTTGGTTTATTTGTCAGTTCTATCGACAGTGTGCTCAAGTGGATTGTCGGTGCTTTGTTCGGCGGCTATACGTCGGCCAATTTGCTCAAATGGATCTGGTGGCGATTCAACGCTCAGGGTTATTTTTGGGGAATGATCTCTGGCCTGGTTACCGCAGTGGCGATTCCCCTTTTAATGCCGTCGGCTTCAGTACTGATCAGCTTTCCGCTAATTTTTGGGGTATCCATGCTATTTTCTGTCGGGGTTTCTTTAGCAACTCCTCCTGAAGACATGCAGGTGCTGAAAAGCTTTTACGCTTCGGTTCGGCCCTGGGGTTTTTGGCGGCCTGTTGAAGCGGCTTTGCGCCAAACGAACCCCGATTTCAAGCCCAATACCAATTTCAGGCTCGACCTGTTCAACTGCCTTGTGGGCATAATATGGCAACTTTCACTGCACCTGATTCCTGTTTACCTGATCATTGGCGATTATTTGCTGATGTCGGTAAGTATTGGACTGATGGTGGTCAGTATGTGGATACTGAAAGTGAAGTGGTGGGATAAACTCGAAGATTATCCTGCCGATTTAGCCACCACTCAACAATTGATGCAACAGGAACAAGTGGCAAAAGCCCAGGGGATGGAAGCAACCGCCATGACCGATCAGTAGGCTGCTTTTCTCTGCCGTTCCTTTCACTATAAAATTTCAAAACAATGAAAAATCAAGTCAATATTCCCTGGGAAGAACGCCCTGCGGACTCCCAAGCACCCATATGGCGATACCGCCACAACCCCGTGATCAAGCGGGACTCATTGCCCAATTCCAACAGTATTTTCAACAGTGCTGTGGTTCCTTTTGAAAGCGGATTTGCAGGGGTCTTTCGTTGTGATAATACCAGCAGGCAGATGCGGATTCATGCGGGATTCAGTAAAAATGGGATTGACTGGGAAATTAACCCTGAGCCAATCCAGTTTTTGCTTGGCGATGCTGAATTTGTGCATTCAGAATATGCCTACGATCCACGGGTGGTCTATATCGAAGACCGGTATTATGTACAGTGGTGCAATGGCTACCATGGCCCAACGATTGGCCTGGCCTATACTTTTGATTTTAAAACTTTTCACCAGTGCGAAAATGCCTTTTTGCCTTATAACAGGAACGGGGTGCTGTTTCCGAAAAAGATCAATGGGAAATTCCTGATGCTCAGCAGGCCTTCCGATACCGGGCACACCCCTTTTGGGGATATATTCTTGAGTCAGAGTCCCGACCTGAAATACTGGGGGGAGCATCGGCATGTAATGGGCCCCGCCGCCTTTGAGGATTCTGCATGGCAATGCCTGAAAATTGGTGCTGGGCCTGCACCAATTGAAACAGCAGAAGGCTGGTTGCTTTTTTACCATGGCGTACTCCGCTCGTGCAATGGCTATGTGTATGCTATGGGGGTGGCATTGTTGGATTTGGAGCAACCCTGGAAGGTACTGCTGCGGTCGCAACCCTACCTTTTATCGCCGCAAACAAACTACGAATGTGTGGGCGATGTGCCGAATGTGGTTTTCCCCTGTGCAGCTTTGCGGGATGATGCTGGACGCATCGCGATTTATTATGGCGCCGCCGATACCGTAACAGGTCTGGCATTTTGTCGGCAGGATGAAATCTTGGCCTGGCTGAAGGAAAATTCCCTGTAAAATGGCCTCCGCTATTGGAAGGTTTACCAGTGACAACCGCTGTCACGTCACCCTAATTTTAATCAGTATGAATTTAGGGTGATTTGGGCAGCCTCGTGCGCCTGTCTGAAAGTGTTTTTTCATAATCATTTCGGGCGAACACGCGGGTTTGCCCACCCACATCAGCTGATGGTTTGGATGGTGATGAATTGCGGTTTGTTCAGCTCCTCCTACATGGGCCGAACACCATCAAGTTCACAATAAAATTAGGCTTGAAGAACTCCCCGAAGGGGGCTGACTTAGCTCAGGGGGAGAAGCCTGTGAAAATAGCCCACAACTTGCTGCTTCCTGAAAGGGCGTAATATTGTTTGTCGTGGAGGCCATGAATCTCTTATAAAATCCCTTTCGGATAAAACTTATTCAAATATGCTTCATCAGCGGTTTGTCTGTGCGCATACCGACAAGAAGACCTTTAATTCTATAAATCTGTGGGCAAAACAGGCGACAATAAAGGGGGCTACTGGTATCGCTGCGAGGATTTCCGGAGGATCAGCTCACTTTTCAGCGTGGAGGTTTCTTCCACAGCAATAGGGTCAGGGTCTTCAATAAAATCAATGATTTTTTTTGCCGCCATATAGCCGAGTTTATCACCATTCTGATCTACGGTCGTGATCGGTGGGGAAGAAAATCTACTGAACATTTCATTACTGAATCCACTGATAAGTACCTGATCGGGAATAGTGAATCCCGCCTTTTTCAGTGCCTCTTGCGCACCGAGTGCCGCCATATCGTTCATGGCCATTACAGCATCAAATTCGAAGGAGCCTTCCTGAACGATTTGTTCGATCAATGCTGAAGAAGATTCATAGGTAAGGTTGGTTTCCTGCACCATCGCTTCAGGCAGCTCGTAGTCGGCAAGCATATTGTTGATGCCCTGCAAGCGATTTTGATAAATGCTCGTTTTCAGGTCGCCTGAAAGTACCAAAAAGCGCTTTGCCCCCTGCTGTATAATGTTGGAGGCAAGGGCTGCGGAAATTTGCTGATCGTCCATCAGCACCCGGGTAGTTTCAATATTTTTATAATGGCGATCAAAGAAAAATACAGGCGTTTTTCGGTCGATAACCTCCTGAATATGCTGTGCGTCCTCATTGCCGAGGGCGGGAGAAATCAGGATCCCATCGACCCTGCTGTTCATAAGGGTCTGTACGCTTTTCCGCTCCCTTTCCAACATGTCTTTTGATTGGGCAATAATGACATTAAAGCCTTTTTGTTGAGCGTATTCCTCCACGCCAGCAATTACATTCGAGAAAAATGCACGGGAAATATGCGGGACCACAATCCCCAACGTATTGCTGCGTTTGGTCCGTAGGTTGGCCGCCAGCACATTGGGCTGATAATTCATTTCCTTGGCCATCTCAAAAACCTTTTGCTTGGTTTTGATCGAAACCCTGGGGTGGTCGTTCAGTGCGCGGGAAACGGTTGAACTGTTAATGCCCAGTGCTTTGGCGATATCGTGTATTGTCGTTTGTTTTGCCATAATAGTGATGGCTGTAAAGGTAAGGAAAAAATTGTAAGGAGATAAAAAAACAACGCACCGAAGCTGATGCGTTGTTTGTCTGACCAATACTGAACTGTTCAATGTCAGTCTTTATTTTTTTGTGCCTTGATTAATGCGTTTAAGCGTTAAATTTAAGGTAAAGCTCTTGTCGGTGTAAATGTAGCCTCCGATGGTTTGACCTGGTTGAACGATTTTATTTTTAAGATCGAAAGCAACCAATTCTTCATTCAAAGCTCTATTGGCAGTACTTGCTACAGCCATGTTTCCAATCGCTAAGCCCGGTCCGATAACTACCCCAATAGGATAGGAATCTGTTGTCTGACCTGTCCCATCCTGAACATTTAACTCAAGGATAGTTAATAAAAGATAAAATAGGTGAGTGGCAGGTTTTTGTTTAATACTTGAATAAACGTATTCAGCCTCGTGGGTGGGAATTATTATACCATTACTTTGTACAGCGATATCTTGGCCGAAAATTAAGGGGGTGTCCCCCGTATTTTCAATGGTTACAGCTACTGCATCCAAATTGCTTTTCATCATCTTTTTCCCGTATTTTTTACCATTTCTGTAGTTGAGTTGGTTGGGTACAATTGAATACTTAAATCCTTCTCCCTCATGGATTGCAGGAAGTCTTGACCCTCCCATAGGTTTGTAGTTTCCAGCACAGCTAAAGGCGAATAAAGCTAAAAGGCAAATGATTAAATTGTTTTTCATTGGAATATAACGAATTAAGTGTTAGAGATTTATAGAGGAATATCTTGTTATTTAATGCATCACTTGAGCACTTTTGCTTCTTGTTGCTCGGAGGTGATAATATTTAGTTTCAGTTGATCAATAATCTCATACGCGGGAATACCAAAGGCGACACCTTCGATACCAATTCCTTTAAGTTTTGATGCTACTACTCCTAATACATTACCTTGTTTATCCACCAATGGGCCACCACTATTTCCGCTATTCACACTGGCATCTGTTTGGATTCGCTTAGAATATCCAGTATCTCTGATCCCTGAGATAATCCCTTTAGAAATGGTCTGGGAAAGATCTTCTTTATTCGGGGTCCCTACGGCGTATACTTCTTTCGTGAGTTCTATATTTTTTGAAGTATTGATATGGAAAGGGGTTAAATTGGTGGCTTTAATTTTTAACAGGGCAAGGTCATGGGTTTTACTTTTTCGGACCAGTTCAGCCTCATATTCCTGTTGATTGTTTAGAATGACAGTGAGGTCTTTTTCAGGAGCAACAACATGGTAATTGGTAATAATATAACCGTCGTTACTAATAATAAAGCCACTGCCAAAACCTTCTTTTGTTTTTATGGTGAGGCTTGATTTTATCGCCTGCCCCAGGTCATTAACCCCTGATTTACTAACAAAAATATCAATAGGTTTCATGTTCCTCTCTTCTTGCTCGTTGCTACGGTCATGCAATTGATTGACCACATTTTTATTGGACATGAATTCGATAAAGCCAATTTCTATCGCATCTTTAAAAGTAGCTTTTATTGTTTTCTCACTGTCATCTTCGTCATAAAATGCAAACTCATCGGAGGTTGATTTGGTCGTCAAGCTGTAAATAGGCCTCTTATAGTAATCAAGGATTTCCCATTTTATTTTTAAATCGATCACCATCATACCACTATTTTCTTGGTAATCATTTAATACCACATTTGCTTCGTAGTCTGTGATCTCAGCATTGATTAACAAATTATCGGCGTAGCTGTAATTGAGGATGCTTGCTGTGGTATCAATAAATCCTTTATCGACAAGGATATTATTCAATGCTTGGTCAAAAATGGTATGTTCAAGCTTTATATTTTCAGTTTCATTAGCAGTTTTTGTAAGCGCCTCACTCTTTCTACCTGCTCTGTAATCTCTATATCTATGAATATTGACGACCAGTTTTTTTTCGGGGATATCAAAGCTCACTTTATTGATGTGAATTTTCTTTGAGACACTATCCCGAGCGGAGATATCATTGGTGTTTGTTATTTTGACGGTTTTTCGGTCATAATCAAATGACTTATCCCCTGAGTCGAGGATCATTGGAAAGAATAGGATACCAAAAGGAACGACAGAAAGGATGTAAAATGGTGATTTGTTGCTTTGAATCACAACGATATTTTTATCCTTTTGACCTTTGGATTTGACGGTGATTTGTTTTGGTTTGAGGTCTCTTTTTAGGAGATATTTTCCGCTCCTTTTTTTAGGTCTTTTCCCATCAATCAGAATAGTTGATGATCGCTTTTTTTTAATCGCTACCGGCTGGTAGGTACTGTTCAAAATGGTAGCACAGCTTGATAACAACGAGCTGCCAATTAGCAGTAACGCAAGTAATTTTCGCATGAGAAGGTTGAAGTTGTATATAAAAAATCAGTTAATAATATGGCTTATTTGTATTAATTATCCTACAATATTCAGATTTTATTTTTAATTAGAGTGTTAATTCAGCCTATGTGTGCAATCATGATAGATTATGCAATTAAGGTGGGTGTAAAGATTATTTGATCCGGTGGGCGAAAAAAAAACAGCACACCAAATAAGATGTGCTGCTTCAAACAAACTAACTTTTACAATTTAGTATTTTATCATGATGCAGGTTGGACTACCGGCACCACTGGGCTTTCTTCATATCCGTAGCGGATCGCCTTAAGTAGGAGTTTTTGGTTATTGTTGATCTTCAATGGCTCGTGATAAATGTGCCAGCGCTGGTCATTTTCAAGCTGATAGGCAATGGTGGCGCCTTCAGTATCACAAGTCAGTATTATTTTATCGTTTTGAATGTCATATGCCGGCGCAGCAGTTTTTGGCTGTTCGCCGCCAGGCCACATTTTTGCTGCCTGATCCACCTCAGCCACCTGATAGAGGTCGTTGGTTTCATCGAGCCAGCGACTCATTTCAGTGCGCATCTCCTGAAGTACCTGTGCATATTTTATGGTATCAGCCGCCAGGTTATTCATCTCAAAAGGATCCGTATTGATGTCGTAAAGTTCTTCGGCCACATTCTTAGGATAATACAACCAATAAGATTGGTCGTGGGTCAGTTTTCCCGCTTTATCAAGTGTAAGGATTTCATGCATCAATGGCATGGTGTTCAAGAATTTGATGGGCTGACTGTAGTGGACTTCGGGCAGGAAGTTACGGATGTATTTATAGTCTTTTGAACGAACCGCGCGACGGGTGTCATAGCGGTTGTCCATACGATCGCGACCTGCATGAATGTAGGTTCTTGGCTTTTCCTGTAGCTCACTGAACATGGCACGTCCCTGCATCCATTCTGGGCGTTTGATTCCTGCAAAATCAAGTACCGTTGGCGCAAAGTCAATAAAGCTGTACATGCGGTCGTCGCGTGCGATATTCTTCAAAGCTTCAGGCTTCAGGTGGTCGGGGCAATAAACAATCAGCGGGCATTTAATCCCACTGTCGTAAATCCATCTTTTACTTCTTGGCAGGCAGTCGCCGTGATCTGTGGTAACAAAAATGATGGTATTGTCCGCCAGGCCATCTTCTTCCAATTCCTTAAGGATGGTGCCAATTTGCACATCCATTCGGCTGATATTGTCATAAAGTCGGGCAATGGTGCGTCGGGAAATTTCTGTATCGGGCAAAAATGGAGGGATCGATACGCTGGCAGGATCCACCTTTTTTGATTCATCATAAGGAGGTCGCTTCACCACGTCTGGAGCAAGTTTGCTCACGTCCACATTGTTTCTTTTAAAGAAGTTCTCTTTGGTAGAATCTGGCCAGATATTCACTTCATGCGTAATCTCGAAAGTATAATACATGAAAAACGGGCGATCTTTGTCTGCCTCTGAGCGATGGCGCCAAGAAGGGTAGGGACCGACTTCATCCCAGATGGTAAATGGAGCGCCGAACTGGTAATCGAGCTTGCGGTAACTTGCCGTCCAGTAGCCTTGTGATCTTAACAATTCTGGGAATGCCTTCACCTGTGCTGGTGGCACGGCATTATAGTTTGGTACGCCTTTCAGCGGAATTACCCCTTTGGCCTGACGCATATGTTGCGTGCCAATACTGGTAGAGTAGCAACCTGTAATCAGGCCTGCGCGGCTCGGCGCACAAACACCCGCAACGGAGAATACATTGTCAAAAACAACGCCTTCTTCTGCCAATTTATTGATATTCGGTGTATAGGCCAGGGAGTCTCCGTAACAGGCCCACCGTGGGCTTAAATCTTCAGCAACAAGCCAAATGATGTTTGGTCGCTGATCAACGGCTTCCACTTTTTGACTGATTTTATTACAGCCCAAGAGTGCAAGCGCAAAAAATAGAAAAGGTTTATACATATCCTTATTGCGTTTTAAAAATGCAAGAGTCTTTATTTGGAATAGCAATATTGGAAATTTCCGTGCTAATCTCCTTCGGAATTGAAAGATCAATAGTGAAGAACAACTATTTATCGGGGATTAGTATTAATCAGCTGTTTTTTAAAGTGTTAGGGTTTGGTGTGGTGGGCGTTGAATTCTCTTTCATTTTTAGAAATAGAAGGGAATCGGCGAATAATGAGTCCGTAATGTGCATTTTGTATCAGTACTCCGTCACGAATTAAGCGTTATCCTCAGCCTTTATTAGCGGGAGCAATTTTCCCCTGATGCCATGTGAGATCGATCCTGCACGATTTTTTAAACGGGAACTCATGGGTGATTTTTAGTTTGAGTAGACGGCTTCATCGGGTGCCTCCCTACCGTTTTAAAAATCAGTTATTGCAGAAATTTACAGCGGGCTATTCTGCAACCCCACCTGACCAACTGATCACCATAAATAATGATTGCGATCGGGATGCGTGTGATCGAATAGCACTTTGATCAGTAAGGATAGAAGTCATAAAAGGCAGTGGTGAATCCTGCCCCTTGTTTCCGTTCTGAGGGTGGGCTGCGTCAAGGTTTGTTTTGCACAAAATCAAAGGAGTTTGCACAAAATGATATTTAGCGTTTTTTCCATGGCTCATTTGCGGTGAACAACCTTCGTCAAAGTGTTTTTGGGGGAAGTGCGCAAGTATTGCCCCTCGTTTGTTGGCGCTTAAAGGGCGGTATTGACTGTGGATTTACATTTCCAAAGAAAATGTTAAGCTTCATAGGTGGTTGATAATCAGTATTGTCCGTTTTTTTGTCTATTTTGATTATTGTATTTTCTTTTTCTTCTTCTAATTAACGAAACAAGACATTCGGTAAAATTGCGCTTTATATATTGCCGATGTATCCTCTTGAAGAGGAAGATTTTTTTTGACCTAAGACTTGTCCTTTTTGGGACAGTAATTTTAAACTAATATGAGCTTATTTAATCCAAAGCATTTGCTGTCGGCCTGTATGCTTCTTGCGATGGGATTGACCTCCTGCGGAGAGCAAACCACCTCGACGACAGCCGAAGTAGCGGTGGTTCAGCATCATTTGATCCAGTCCGTTAATCCGTTTATCGGTACCTCCAACAAAGGGCATACTTATCCAGGGGCAACGACTCCCTGGGGAATGGTTACACCAACGCCTCATACCGAGGATTTTCGTCAGCCTGCCCCAACGCCAGCAGTGTATGAACACCATGATCCTTATATTTTTGGTTTCGGAACCGTCAATATTTCGGGTATTGGTTGTCCAGCTTCAGGAGCGATTCCTTTGAAAGTCTCTTCGGGGGATTTTGACATCAAGGCAGAAGCCTTCAAATCTACCTATAAAGATCAGGTGGCTACTCCTGGTTATTATAGCGTGTTCCTTGACAAATCAAAAATCAAGGCGGAAATGACGGCCACAAAGCGGACGGCACTTTACCGATTTACACCAAATGCCGAAGCGAAAACCACCAATCTTTACCTTGATTTGGGAGCTAACGTGAGTCATATTAAAGGTGGCGCATTGACCGTGCACGACGATGGCGTGATTACAGGATACAACCTCGACGGACTGTTTTGTGATACAGATGCGGAAGCCAAAACGTATTTTGCGATGAAAATCCATCAGCAGAATGTCGGTACGCAAGTCTATAAAGATGGCAAGCCAACAGATAAAACAGCAGTAGAAGGCAGTGATATCGGTATGGCTTATGTTTTCGACAATTCAGCGGTAAAAAGCCTTGAGGTAAGTGTCGGCATCAGCTTCGTGTCTGCAGAAAATGCACGCATGAATCTTGCTCAGGAACAAAACCAATTGTCTTTCAGTGAAATTCACGAACGGGCAGAAAACGAATGGGAAAAACAACTGGCAAAGGTAGAAATTGAAGGTGGGACTGATGAGGAACGCACGATTTTCTATACGGCATTGTATCACTCGATTTTATTGCCACACGTCATTAGCGATGTCGATGGCAGTTACCCGAAAATGGGCGGAACAGGCGAACCAATGAAAGCGGAGGGTTATACCCGTTACAGCACTTATTCTTTGTGGGATACTTATCGTTCGGTGCATCCGCTGATGGCCTTGCTGTACCCTAAACAACAACGCGACATGGTGGTAACCATGGTTGAAATGTACAAGGAAAGCGGCTGGTTGCCAAAATGGGAGTTGTTTGGTGCAGAATCTCATGTGATGGTGGGCGATCCTGCTGTGCCCGTAATTGTAGATACTTACAGGAAAGGAATTACCGATTTCGATGCAAAAACAGCATTGGAAGCGATGGTGAAGCAAGGGACACAAATCAAGGATAATCCTATTCGTCCGGGCTTGGCCAACTACCTGAACCTGGGCTATATTCCGATTGATGACCGTGGTGGTGACCCTAAAAAATTCACCTTCCAGAACGGTATCGTTTGGGGACCTGTTTCGACGACTTTAGAGTATAATTTTGCAGATTATTGTGTGTCAGCTTTGGCAAAAGAGTTGGGTAACACGGCCATTGAGGAGCGATTCTTCAAGCAGAGCCAGTCTTTCAAAACGCTCTATGATCCATCGACAACCTTCTTCCGTCCGAAGAAGAAAAATGGCGAATGGATGAGTCCTTTCGATCCACTGGATCGCCATTATGATATCCGCTGGAAAGGAAGTGGAGGAAAAGGATATTGCGAGGGAAATGCCTGGCAGTATAATTTCTTTGTACCGCACGCCATGCCTGCCCTTAAAGATTTAATGGGAGAAAAAGTGTTTGTCGACAAGCTTGAACAGCTGTTTGCAAAAGGCCAGTTTGATATTACCAATGAACCAGACATCACCTTCCCTTACCTGTTCAATTATGTGGATGGGCAGGCGAAGCAAACCCAGCGCATCGTTTGGGAGGAAGCAAAAACGCACTTTGTGAACGGTCCGAAAGGGATTCCTGGCAATGATGACGCAGGTACGCTTTCTGCATGGTTGGTCTTCTCGCAGCTTGGTATTTTCCCGGATGCCCCAGGTATTCCGACTTACCAACTGACAACACCGAAGTTCAAAAAAGCGACGCTTCATTTGGATGAATATGTTTATAATAACCAAACGATTGTGCTGGAGAAGCCAACGGCTGAAACCCGCTATTTCGAAACAGTGAAAAAAGCAGACGGCTCCTTGGTGGAAGGCTTCAGTATCTCGCATCAGGACCTGATCAAGGCGAAGCATTTGTCCTTTGAAGGCGAGCCGGCCGTGAATTAAGTAACGATTTTGTAGGGACGTTGCATGCAGCGTCCGTACTCAGTTGTGCAATATTTTTATCAATAAATTAACTAACTAAGTATAAATTTTTTCAGATATGGATCTTCTTAATATTGACATTCCGTCATTCAATAATAAACACAAAGACCTACACCAAAAATCTTTGGGCTTGGCGCAGGCAATTTCAGGTAAGGACAATGATACCTTCTTGGAAATCATCGAAAAAGTAAAAGCTTTTCAGGTTGCGATCCCATCATGGGCTTTGGGGACTGGCGGAACGCGCTTCGGTCGTTTTTCAGGATCAGGCGAACCAAGTACTTTGGAAGAAAAAATCAGTGATATCGGTTTGTTGCACGCCATTAACCGTTCTTCGGGGGCTGTTTCAATGCACATTCCATGGGATCAGGTAGAAGGCGACGGGCAGGAGATTAAAGCTTTTGCCGAGGAGCAGGGAATTATTTTTGATGCCGTGAATTCCAATACATTTCAGGATCAGCCTGGTCAGGAAGTATCTTACAAATTTGGTTCCCTTTGTAATGTGGATCCTGCGGTGCGTGCACATGCAGTAGCACATATGAAAGAGGTGATTGACCAAGGGGTGAAAGTGGGGTCGAAAGCACTAACAGTTTGGTTGTCTGACGGATCGAATTTCCCTGGGCAATTGGACTTTAAAGGGGCTTTGGCACGTACGGAAGCCTGTTTGAAAGAGGTGTATGACTATATGCCTGAGGACTGGACGATGTTGGTAGAGTACAAGCCTTATGAGCCGAATTTCTATTCTACGGTAATCAGCGACTGGGGAACTTCTTTCATGCTGGCAAATGCTTTGGGTGAGCGTGCAAAAACATTGGTGGATTTGGGTCACCACCTGCCGAATACCAATATTGAGCAGATTGTAGCCGTTCTTTTGGCCAAAGGTAAGCTCGGTGGTTTCCACTTCAATGATTCCAAATATGGCGATGACGATGTTACGGTAGGAGCACTAAAGCCTTACCAGTTGTTTTTGATTTTCTGTGAGCTGGTGAAGGGGATGAATGAAGATCCTTCTTTGGATTTGGCTTGGATGATTGATGCTTCTCACAATATCAAAGATCCGCTGGAAGACATTTTACAGTCGGTGGAAGCGATGAAGCTGGCCTACGCTCAGGCATTGTTGGTAGATTATAAAGCTTTGGAAGAAGCACAAGCCAACAATGATGTAACCTTGGGGCAGGAAATTCTACAAGCGGCTTTCCGTACCGATGCCCGTCCGATTGTGGCGGAAGCACGCATGCAGGCCGGTGGTGCTTTTGATGTTATTAAATGCTACCGCGAAGCGAAAGTACGAGCGCAGCTGACTGCGCAACGTGGAACTGAAGTGAAAGCTACAGGACTATGATACCGATTACGGTTGATCTGATTTTTGATATTGGCAGGACAAACAAGAAGGTCTTTGTTCTGGGTCAGCAGTCGGAAATCCTTGATCAGCAATATAAAAATTTTGAGGAGACCGTCGATGAAGACGGTTTCCCCTCAGAAGACCTTCAGGCGGTAAGTGCATGGGTGCTCGAAATGGTCGATCATTATGTGTTCTTGCCAAAGTACAATGTGAAAGGGGTTAATTTTTCTACCTATGGGGCCTCTATGGTGCATCTTGATGAAGATGGAAAGATTGTCGGCACCTTCTACAATTACCTTAAGGAATTTCCTGCAGAAACAGCGGCACGGCTTAAAAAACATTACCCTAATTTGGATGATTTTTCCATTGCGACCCAAAGCCCTTATATGGGTTTTCTGAACAGTGGTTTGCAGTTGCTTTTTTTGAAATATGAGCGCCCGGAGTCCTTCGCGCGTATTGATTGCAGCTTGCATCTTCCGCAGTATTTTACTTTCTTATTGACGGGGCAAAAATACAGTGAATTTACCTCGATTGGCTGTCATACGGGATTGTGGGATTTGGAAAGAAAATCCTGTGCTAAATGGCTCAAGGACGAGAATTTATTGAAACTATTGCCTGTGCCAAGCCCAACGGATCAAGTGATTGAAACCGTGTATAAGGGCGTGAAATTAAACGTAGGATTGGGGATTCACGATAGTTCCTCTACTTTAATTCCATACCTTCAGCAGACCGAAGAACCTTTTGTTTTGCTGAGCACTGGCACATGGAGCATCAGTATGAATCCATTCAATCAGTCGATGCTCGATGAGCAAACCCTTGCGCAGGATTGTATGAATTTCATGACCATCAATGGGCAGTCCGTTTTGGCTTCACGCCTGTTGTTGGGTAAGCATTATGCCGAGCAGGTCAAGTTGTTGAATGCCCATTTTGGCGTTAATGAAGATCTGCATAAGACGCTTCCTTATCAAGTCAAAAAATCTAAAAGAAAAGAAGCGAATCAATGCTTGTTCAATCATCATCTGATTGCGATTGAACGTTTTGGACTGCAATCGGCAACGAAGGTTGATTTGTCAATATTCCAAGATTTTGAAGAGGCCTACTGGCATTTGATGGACGAGCTGACCGATGCGCAAGTGAAAGTGTTGGAGCTCGCTTTGGGTGGTCAGACCTCAGGTAAAATCTTCGTCGATGGAGGCTTTGTGCATAATCAGTATTTCATGCAGATGCTCAAAGAGAAGTTGCCAACGCATCAGTTTTTGGTCACCGAACAAGGCAATGGTGCCTGTATCGGCGCGGCCATCATGCTGAATGATACGGCGGTGTTACACCATAAATTACAGAATAAAGTTATTTGTTGATTTGAAATGTGTTGGAGCAGGACATGCCTTGTTTTTTTGATCGGTCAAGCGGTTCGCTTGGGCAATGAAAGATTGATTAACAGGCTTTGATCCAAGCGGGATGCTTGAACTGAAGAAGCAAGTCCATACCCACAAACTTATAAAATTAAATATCATGAAATTAACCAAACATCCATCCGTGATTATCTCTGAAATCATGGGCATTATATATAAAGGAGAAATGACCACACTTTCTGGTGGAAATATCTCCATGTTGGACGAAGAAGGCAACCTTTGGATCAGCCCTGCTGGCTATGATAAAGGTTCCCTGACGCCTAAAGATATTGTTTGTGTAAAAAAAGATGGTTCGTATGAAGGGATTCATCGGCCATCAAGTGAATTCCCTTTTCACTATGCCATCTATGATCGTCGCCCAGACCTGAAGGCGGTCATTCATGCCCACCCAAAAGCGTTGGTTTCTTTTTCTATTGTTCGGGAAATTCCTGACATGAAAATTCTTCCTCATACTGCTGATATTTGTCCTTCGATTGGTTACGCACCATACCGTTTGCCAGGTTCTGAGGCTTTGGGAGAAAGTATCGCCAATGAATTTGAGAAAGGTTTTGATGCGGTGATCATGGAAAATCACGGTACGGTTGTCGGTGGGAAAGACCTGTTGAGTGCTTTCCAGCGTTTTGAAGCCATGGAAACGGCAGCATTGTCTATTATCGATGCTAAAAAACTGGGCGGATACAATGTACTGACGGATGAACAGGTGCAAAAATCCTTCACCCAATTCCCACAAACGCGTACGGGTAAATCCGAGATCGCCTACACCACTTATGAACTTGCGGTAAGGGATGAGATTATCCGTTTCGTTAAGCGTGCCTGTAAGCAGAAATTGATGAACAACTATTTCGGTACGGTATCGCACCGAACGCATGGGGATGATTTTTTGGTTACCCGTCGTCATATGGCGCGCCGATTTATCCGTAACAAGGATGTGGTGAAAATTACCAAAGGGGAATCGGAAGCAGGCAAGGAAGCATCGAACCTGCACCAATTGCATGAGGCTATTTATGCCAAGCACGATCATGTGAATTCGGTGATTTTTACACAAGGGAAAGGGATTTCTGCCTTTGCCATTTCTGATGCTAAATTTGATACCCGCACCATTCCAGAGAGTTATATCCTGCTGAAAGATATTCCATTTATTGGCTATGATGAATTTATGGCGGACCCTTCTGTTTTGGTGAATACTTTGAATAAAGAAACGCCGATTGTGGTGATTCGAAACTTCGGTTTGGTGGTTACCGGTACTTCGATGCTGGATGCTTATGACCGCCTTGAAGTGGCCGAGTTCAGTGCAGAATCCTTGATCGAAAGTACGCTTATTGGAAAATTGGCGCGCATCGGCGATGGAGAGATTCAAGATATTGTAGATAAATTTTTGAGTTAATTGAATACAATTGAAATTAGTTTGAGAGGGTGGCAGCATGCTGCCCTTTTCTTTTGAATCTTTAATTTTCTGTGAATACAACACAATCAAAGGATTGCAGTTTGGGTAAATGATGGGCTGGTTGCGGTTGTAGGCCGTTATTTTTCAGTGAATTATAATTATAGGAGAAAATTCTGCTCCGTTTTTCTAAAGTAGTAGCCTATTACAACTGCAGTGCCATACCTTGGATTTATAAATTTTTTCAAATGAAGCAAATTAAAAAGTTGTTTACCGATCAGGTCAGCAGTGTCAATGAATACGAGCGTGAACCTGTGCCTGAATCCGAAGTAAAAGGATTTAAGAGTTTTGTAGGGATGGTGTCCGGAGAACATATTGCCGGAACCGAATTTGTTATTGGCCCCTTGTTTGTGCTCCACGGCGCATCAGCTATCGATGTGGTCTTTGGCCTCCTTTTGGGGAATATTCTGGCGACCTTAAGCTGGGTGCTGGTCTGTGCTCCTGCCGCCGTGAAAGTCCGTACGACCATCTTTTACCAGCTCGAGCGAATCAGTGGTAAAGGTATCGTTACGTTGTACAACAGTATAAATGGTTTACTTTTCTGTGTGGCCGCCGCTGCTATGGTGGGGGTTTCTGCCTCTGCGGTAGGGATCATGCTCAATATTGAAGGCCCGGGCATGACCGACCTCTATCCGACGAGTCCTGTTTGGGTAGGGATTATCTTTGCTATTGGCGCCGTAATTGCGATTGTCGCAACTTTCGGTTTTGATAAAGTATCCAAGTTTGCAAACATCTTTGCGCCATGGATGCCATTGATTTTCTTCTCGGCAGGTTTAGCGATGTTACCCACATTGGGTGTGCATTCTTTAAGTGATTTTTGGACGGTAGCTCAGGAGAAAATTTGGACAGGTGTACCAGCCGCAGGGCAAACAAAATATACATTTTGGCACATACTTATTTTCTCTTGGTTATGTAACAGTGCAATGCATTTAGGTTTAGCTGATATGTCAATTTATCGATATGCTAAAAAATCATATTATGGAATTGCCTCTGCCTTTGGAATGTTTATCGGCCACTTTATGGCCTGGATAGCTTCGGGGATTTTATGTGCCGTAGCGGTGCAGGCAGGAAACGCCAACCCTTCACCTGGGCATATCGCTTTTATGGGGGCTGGTTATGCTGGTTTGATTTGTGTGATTATTGCCGGATGGACTACCGCCAACCCAACAATTTACCGCTCAGGCTTAGCCGTTCAGGGTTTGTTGCCCAATATGAAACGTTGGAAAATCACCCTTTGGGTAGGTTTGGTAACCACCATATTGGCCTGTTCTCCAGCGATTATTGCCAAGCTTGATCAGTTTTTAGGGATATATGCGCTTTGTGCAGCACCTATTGGCGCAATTGTAATGACCGATATTTTTGTTTTTCCTAAGTTGAACTTGATTTCTAATTTAGCGGAAGAAACAAAGAAGTTTATTAATTGGTCAGTCGGACTAAGCTGGGCAGTGTCAATTCTGGGTTCATTCGCTGTTTATAAGTATTTTGAATTTGATTTTTACTTTTTTGCAGCAATACCTGGTTGGCTTATAGGAATATTTAGCTATATTATATTCGCTAAAGCACAGCAAAGAAACTTAATTATTGAGAAACAAAAAGTTGAAGAATATGAAGTCCATTAAGTATATTATCAGACCGATTTCATACATTGGTTTGGCGTTGACTTTACTGCCTTGTTTCTTTGTTTTTTCAGGGCATTTAGATTTAGATTCATACAAAAAAATTATTTTGGCAGGTACCGCAATTTGGATTTTTACCGCGCCATTTTGGATTAATAAATAATATTGATTTCGATTGATTTGGGGGAATTGATCGACAATTGTAGTCTATCTAAGTGATACTACGGCAAGGCTGTTCTCGTGAGGGCAGCCTTTTTTCTTTGTCTAATTTTGTATGGGACTTTTTATTTTTGCAGGAGGTTAACAGTAGCGGCCTTTCGGTGTTTATGCTTTAGAACGTGTTTAAAACTGAAAATTCAGAGGATTATCGCAATGATGGATTATTTTGAGCGCATAGCAGCGCTATTGTAGACAAATCATTCAAAATCAATACCTATATTCTGAACTTGAAGGAAGAAGCTAAATTTTTGAACACGCTCCTAATACCTATCGGGGAAGGTTTCCTTGGGTAGGGTACTAACAGAAAATAAATACTATGGGAAGCAATAAAAGTACATTAAAAAAGGTGGCAGAAGTTTTCACGATTACCTCAAGTGGTCTTGCGCTGGGGATGAAGGTGGGGAAAAATTTTGGTAAACGTAAAGGTATATTGGGGGTCGGTTTTGCAGTTTTTGCTTTACTGACTTACATCCTCTTGGAAAAAAAGGAACAGGCTGAGGCTTAAGGGCTCTTCAGTAGTAAGGCGGGCAACATATGGCTCGCTTTTTCTATTTTGAATCAGTTTAACATAATGCATCCGGGGTGTGTAATGCATTGTTTTAAAAGTTAAGCAGTCAAAATTTTTCAGCCACTCATTATGATCGATGCATCCCATGGCGTTGCGGTAACAGGAGGGTATTTTTGGAGGCCATTTTGGTTCATTCCAACAGGGCTATTTTATGATGAGTTGATTAGCGAATAAATGAAAAGTGATAAGATTGACATTATTATTTATATCGTATCGCACTAATTTAAATTATATTTGGTATTGGTTAAGTTATTAAATGTCCTGATAGTGTGTTTTAAGCAACATAATAATCTATTTTTATGACTAAAAACATCATTTATCTGAGCTGCTTTTTTAGATGTTTGGAGCACTTTTGCCCTGTATACTGAGGCAGTAATATAGTAATGAACGCGATATATTTGGGGAGCTACGGGGCTTTTTGGCGAGTTCTAAACGGAAGTTGATTTAGCTCTCTAAAATATTTGATAGCCTTACAGCTTCCCTAATACTTTTTGAAAGATCAATTTATACGCGATAATAGAAACCTATTTTTTATTAATACCATCATTAAACATGAGACCTACTATTATAATCAGCATATTTTTTCTTCTCACTTTAACCGCTTGCGATCCATCCTATATTGCCACAAGCATTGTGGATAATCAATTAAGTGAACCGATCATTTTCAAATTTTATGCAAGTAATAGGAGTATAGATTTTCGAGACACGGTGGTCATTTTTGAGATGGAGAATGGTCAAAAAACGGTTATTCAGAAGGAAGAAAATTTAGGAGGAGGGCACGGTTTTCCACGGGGAATAGATTCTGTTTTTGTTATTACACAGAATGATGCTGTCAAATGGATTAATCCAATATATAGAGATGAGACACATCATGCAAAACGACCAGACATCTATAACCAGATGAATTGGATTCCACAAAATGGCAACTTCAAGGACGATGATTATCTCTTTGTTATAGATCATCAGTTATTTGAATAGGCAGTTTTCAGGAAGTGAATCATCCCTTTTTTACCCAAATAACCGGCAGGAAACATAACCCGCTACAAGAGAGAAGAGAGCAACAACCTTTGATCCACCCAGCATTACTTTAAGTTAACCAACATCAACTAATCTTTACAATAAGGAGTATTTATCAAAAATCCGAATTGGCCGTCATGTTTTGTTACTGAATTGCTTAATCATGCTGTCTGCATTTTCATGCTATGATTATGAGATATCTGCAAAAATTGAAAATAGAACAGATTTTGACTTATTATTAATTCAGAGAGATACCGCTTTAGGCCACCAAACATCAGACTATACTTTTACTATTCCAGCGAAGAGCTCATTCGATTTTGCTTGGGGCACCTTCAATGAAAATGATGGTAAAAAATTCAGGGTAACACAAATATTGTCAGGCACAAGAGCCCCCGATACGAAAACATCATTATACATCTATGATACATTAGTTCCTGAATGGAAATTAGTGACGAATTGGAAAGGAGGCTGGTTTCATAAGCCCTCTGCTACGGATAATCATTTTTATAATGTTACAAGTTGGGAAGAGAAACAAATTGGTGCCGACCATTACCAAATTACCTTCACGATTACATCGGATGATTTTGGTAGGGGAATATCAAAATAGAGATTTGATTTTACTTTATAAGTTGAATATTAATCGATAAAAAGACTGTTTATATAGTATTCATAGTGTATATTTAGTAATCAATTTTTATGATTCTTCCTATACCTTATGATAAAGCAATTATTACAATGGAGTTGCTTACTCCTATTTTTTGCGCAACCCTTTCAAACACTGGCCAACGAGGAGAAGCGCCCATTTATTTTTTCGGTGAATGTTTCAAGTGGAGATCGTTCCTTTTATTTATGGGTTAGAGCAGATGAAGAAGACCCTGATTACGGGGAATATGTGATTGACTGGGGCGATGGGACTGCCTTGGAAAGCTACAAGGTAGATACGCCTGTTAAAAAAATTGGACATACCTTTCCTATTCGGGGGAAGTATGAAATAACGATATATGGGACGATACCGCATATTACTTTTTTTGATATTGAAAATCCCTATGAACATAGGAGCGGCCATAAGATAGCTGAGATCATTCAGTGGGGAGATAACGATTGGCGTTCGATGGCACATATGCTTCGAGGTACGGGGGATTTACATATTACCACATCAGATGCACCAAATCTTTCAAAAGTAGAGGACATGAACTCGATGTTTAGCTCTTCGGATTTAACCGGTAGTATTGATCATTGGGATGTCAGTAAGGTGAAAAATATGAAATCGACGTTTAGATCGGCAAAGCTGGGGAATTCAACATTGAAAAACTGGGATGTGAGCAGTGTAACGGCGATGGACTCGATGTTTTATCAAGCTTTTAGTGTCCCCACTCTTGACGCGAGTGATTGGAATGTTGGGCATGTAGAGAGTATGCGTTCTATGTTTCAAAAAACCTCTTTTCAAGGGGATATTAGTAATTGGGATGTCGGCAGTGTTCGAAACATGGAATCGATGTTTGAAAATATTTATACTTTGGAAGTCGATTTAAGTAAGTGGGATGTACACAATGTAACAACGATGGAACGCATGTTTTATGGTACGTACAGTTTTAATTCAGATTTAAGTCGATGGGATGTCGGTAATGTGACCACGATGGAAGGTATGTTTTATGCTGCGAACGGTTTTGATTCAGATATAAGCCGATGGGATGTAGGCAATGTAGCGACGATGAATCGTATGTTTTATGGTGCGAGCGGTTTTGATTCAGACTTAAATCGTTGGGATGTGAGTAATGTAACAACGATGGAAGGTATGTTTTATGGTGCGACCAGTTTTGATTCAGACTTAAATCATTGGGATGTGAGTAAGGTGGTGAGCATGCGTGAAATGTTTTCAGGAGCACATTATTTTAGTGGCAATATAGCAGATTGGGATGTTGGTAACGTTCGGAATATGGAACGGATGTTTCGTTATGCACGAAAATTCAATTGTGATATCAGTCAATGGGATGTAACTAATGTAACCAATATGTATGAAATATTTGCGTATGGCAACCTTAGTCCTTTGTATTTTGACAAATTAGTGAAAGCATGGAGTGCATTGGATTTGCAACGAAATGGATACTTTTCTTCTCCTACTTTCTATTATTGTAATGAAGAAAGTAGGGACTATCTGAAGAAGTTAGAAAAAGAGTTTAGATGGACTGTTAGTGGGAGATTAACGAAAGTTTGCACGCCTATAGTAATTTTTGATAGTAATGGAGGGGAACCGTCAACCTATCAAGAAAGTTATCCTAATGCAAGATATATGGTACAACCTCCGGAGATCGTTCCTACAAAGGAAGGCAGGCCCTGTTTAGCTTGGACGATAAGTCCTGATGGAGGCACTACATGGGATTTTTCAAAAGACATGGTTAGTGATGCAGGAGATACTTTGTATGCAAAATACGATTATCAGATTTGGGCATCTGCTTTGGAAGGAGGAACGCTCTCTGAAGAGCATGTAACCGTAGTACCAAATCAGTCGAAAACATTTAATTTAACGCTTGATGAGGGCTATAAACTTTTTTGTTGGAGCTTAGATGGTGAGCTACAGCCTGAAACTTCCCTTTCTTACACATTGGAAAATATCACTGCCGATCATCGTTTAGAAGCTTGTGTAGGGAAAGAAGAGGATTTTATTATAAATATCTCGATTTCAGATGATCATGATTTCCGCTTGTATATTGTTGGAGATGTAAACGGTTCTGAATTTGGTGAGTACACGATAAATTGGGGCGATGGCACAACAACAAGTGGAACAACAACATCGGAAAGGCAAAAGGAAATAGCGCATAACTATTCTGAAAGTGGGAATTATTTTGTGAGTGTAAGAGGAAGAATTCCACAATTGAACTTTACAGATGCTTCACCTATTGACTATACAAATGTGGCTAAAGTAACCGAAGTACTGAATTGGGGAGATAATGAATGGTACAGTATGGAGGGTATGTTTCATATGGCACAAAACCTGGAAAAAGTAAGTCCACAAAGCCCGAATTTGTCTAAAGTAAAGAACATGTCTGGGATGTTTCAACTCGCAACGAAATTCAAGGGAGATATCAGTGAATGGGATGTGAGTAAGGTGACCAACATGGAGTCAATGTTTCATTATGCAAAATCATTTCATGGAGATCTCAGTCAGTGGGATGTAAGCAGTGTGACGGATATGCGATGGCTGTTTGATAAGGCAGAACAATTTAATTCGGACTTGACAAATTGGGATGTGAGTAAGGTCACTGACATGACTGGTGTGTTTCGACTCACAAAGGAATTTAATGGAGATATCAGTCAATGGGATGTAAGCAGTGTGACGAACATGGAAGGAATGTTTACTGGAGCAAAATCATTTAACGGAGATCTCAGTCAATGGGATGTCAGTAATGTGACGAATATGCGATCGCTGTTTTATGAAACAGGAGCATTTAATGGAGACCTAAGCAATTGGGACGTCAGTAATGTGACGAATATGCGATCGCTGTTTCGACTCACAAAGAAATTTAATGGAGATCTCAGTCAATGGGATGTAAGCAGTGTGACGAACATGGAAGGAATGTTTTTTTCTTCAGCATCATTTAACGGAGACCTAAGCAATTGGGACGTCAGTAATGTGACGAATATGTCATGGATGTTTTATGAAACAGGAGCATTCAATGGAGATCTCAGTCAATGGGATGTGAGTAATGTGACGGACATGTCATGGATGTTTAGTTCTTCAGCATCGTTTAACGGAGACCTAAGCAATTGGGACGTCAGTAAGGTGACGAACATGTGGGGAATGTTTTATAATGCGAAATCCTTTAATAAGGACATAAGTGCCTGGGATGTGAGTAATGTGACGAATATGACAGACATGTTTGATCAAAATGATGTTTATGCCCCTATGTTTTTTGATCGCTTATTGGAAGCTTGGACAAAATTGGACTTACAGGAGGGTGTAAATTTTGGGAATCCCCAATATTATTGCGATGCACTAAGTTTAGGATATATCAATCAATTGAGAGCGGACAAGAGATGGTGGATTGGTCCTGCCTATCAGGAGTGTTCATCCTACACGGTTATTTTTGATAGTCGAGGAGGGAATCCACAAAATCAAATTGAGGTGATCACAAATTTATCAGGAAAAGTGTCTGCGCCCACTCCATTCCCCATAAAAGATAATCAAGTCTGCGTAGGCTGGGCAACAAGTGCAGATAATGGAGAACATTTAGATTTTCAGTGGGATTTTGAGACCAAGGTAGAGGAAGATATAACGCTGTACGCGAAATATGATTATCAATTATGGGCTTCTTCGCTATTAAAAGGCTCAAAATCGTTACCGGAGCAGGTTACGGTAAGTCCGAATAGTGATTATACTTTTCAATTGGATTTAGAAGAGGGTGAAAAGGTACTTTATTGGATTCTGGATGGTGAGATTCGGTATGAATCAGCATTATCCAAAACGTTTACTATTGATAATGTTCAATCGGATCATAGGGTACAGGCAGTAGTGGTAGATGAAGATGATTTTGTATTTAAAGCAAGGTCAGATGAGTGGACCGGAGAATTTCACATTACGATTGATGCAGCCGAAAATGGGGCGGTAGAGAGTGACTATATCATCTATTGGGGCGATGGGGAATCAACAAAGGGAGGTTCTTCTTCTCGGGAAATAGTAAGTCATACTTATGAAGGTAAGGGAGAGAAATATCAAATTGCTATTTCCGGTAAGGTTCCACATCTCTCATTTTATAGCACTCCTTCTGATGGTTATTGGAATAATGCATCGGCCGTTTCTGCATTGCTACAATGGGGAAATAATGAGTGGTACAGGATGGATAGCATGTTTATGAATTCCACTTTTATTGAGGACTTATCGAATGATGCACCTAATCTGTCAAAGGTCAAGTCTATGCGTTATATGTTTCATAAAACTTATTTTTCAAAGACGGATATGCTCAATACCTCAGAATGGGATGTGAGTAAGGTGACGGATATGCAAGGTATGTTTAGATATTCAAGAGATTTCTCTGGAGACTTGAGCAATTGGGATGTTGGCAATGTAACGGATATGAGCCGTATGTTTTCACTAGCAAATGGCGAAATAGGAGATTTGAGGAACTGGAATGTTAGCAGTGTGACCGATATGAAAGAGATGTTTAATAGCGCCACAGGATTTGACTGCGATTTGAAGAATTGGGATGTGAGCAATGTGACAGATATGACATCGATGTTTGATAGAGCGGAAATCTTCAATGGGGATATTAGTCAATGGGATGTTGGTAATGTTCGGAATATGGAACGGATGTTTCGTTATGCACAAAAATTCAATTGTGATCTCAGTCAATGGGATGTGAGTGCAGTGCAGACAATGAATAAAATGTTTAATGAAGCGAAATCATTCAATAGGGATATCAGTGGGTGGGATATCGCATCTATTACTGACATGGGTGGAATGTTTGAAGGCGCCAATGCGTATCCTGCAGAAAATTACGATCGGTTAATGAAGCATTGGTATCCAATGATGGTTAAAAAAGAAAGCATTGCTTTTGGTGCCCCTCCCTATTACTGTGATGCTGAAACGTTTGATAAACGTCTTCAATTGATTATTTTAAATGACTGGGACATAACGAATAGTGAGCAGGACTGTAAACTGAAGGTAAAATTTAACTCCCTTGGAGGGATACCAAACGATTTTCCCGATCAAATCTTTCGGCAGGCAATAGGAATCGCTGTTCCAGGGAACCTCCCTGTTCGTAATGGATTTGAATCAATGGGGTGGTACACCAGCAAGGATGGTGGATTGAGCTATGAAGGTAGATATTATAGTTGGAGAGATACAATAAACATCGATACCACCTTATATGCAAAATACGATTATCAAATCAGGATCGAAACAGGGGTTGGAGGCGTTGCATTGGAGGATGTCGTGCTTGTATCACCAGGCAGTGACCATACCTTTACCGTTCAACCTGATGAAGGCTATATTGTGAGCTATTGGGTGGTGCAGGGAGAGGAAAAGTGGTCAAGTAAAAGTAACTCATATACGATACCAGAAATCTCTGAGGACATGAGGTTAGAGGTTTACTTTAACCCAAAAAAATACAGACTGATTGGTAGATCCCATAAAGGTGGGACAGTGAGCCCTCAAAACGTACTATTAACACATGGGGAAAGCCAAACATTTACTTTTAATCCTGAAGAAAATTACAAAATAGACGATGTGCTGATTGATGGGAAGTCGATAGGAGCGGTTAGTCAATATACCTTTGAAGAGATCTCACAGGATCATTTAGTGGAAGTCATATTTGGTTTAAAGGAATTTACCATCGAGGTCGTTCAGTCAGAAAATGGAACGATCAGCCCTGAGCGTACGAAGGTTTATGCTGGCGATACGCTGGAATTTTCGTTTGTACCGAATCGCTTTTGTGAACTTGTCGATGTTATCGTTGATAACCAGTCGGTCGGGCCTGTGGATAAATATATCTTCAGTGATATTAATGAAGACCATACCATTACAGCTGTTTTTGAGCGTATCTTGGCTAATGATACCCACACATCAGTATATTTTTATCCTAACCCCGCCAAGAACGAAATCTTAATAGAGGGAATTACTACGCCTTACAATATCAAAATTTTGGACCTGACAGGACGAGTAATTTTGCAAGAGGAAGCAGAGAGGAAAAAGATTGATATTAGCGCATTGGGACAAGGAGTATATCAGGTCATGGTGAACGGCGTTGTTATCGGGCAATTGGTTAAGCAATAAGTGCTCAGGAAGAAGGTCATATTTTTGAAAACACCTATTGAGGGTGCGTTAATTTTTACTTTGAAAATAGATAGGATTGGCAATGTCACCGGATAAAGCTAATCTTTATTTTTTATATTATTCTTATGAAGAACTACTTATGGTTATGGAGTAGCCTACTCCTTTTTTGTGTACAAATATGGCCAATTGAGGCGATGGGACAGGATCGCCCATTGATTATTCAATTAGAAGTACCTCAATACGAAAAAGATTTTTTTATTAAAATAAGGGGCGATGTGAATGGTTCTGGAGCAAGTGACTTTGTTATCGACTGGGGGGATGGAACGACAACAAAAGGCGGTTCGATGGGAATAGATTCTTTAGGACACAGTTATGCGCATGTTGGGAATTACACTGTCAAAGTGAAAGGGAAAGTACCTCACTTATCTTTTATTTCGGTTCAACCTTATTCTTATGAAGAGGGTTTGCTCTTGAAACCGAATGCAGAAAAAGTGACAGAGCTTACGCAATGGGGGGATAATAGGTGGTACAGCATGAGTTCTATGTTTTCTTATGCCAAGGATCTTAAAATAAAAGCAACCGATCAACCCGACCTAAGTCATGTAGAAACGATAGGCAAAATGTTTTATCAAGCAATAAATTTTGAAGGAGATTTAAGCCTATGGAATGTGAGTAATGTCAAGTGTATGGAAAGCGCATTCTATAAGGCAGTATATTTTACCAGTGATTTAAGTGCCTGGGATGTGGAAAATGTAACCGATTTTAGTCGCATGTTTGCTCATTCATATGACTTTGACAGTGATTTAAGTCATTGGAATGTCAGTAATGCGAAAGATATCTCCTATATGTTCACATGGTGTAAACTGTTTGAAAGTGATTTGAGTCAATGGGATGTGAGCAATGTTACGACGATGAATGGTGTTTTTTCTCATAATCTTGGATTTACCAGTGATTTGAGTCAATGGGATATAAGCAATGTTACCTCGATGCAATCCATGTTTTATTTTGCAAAACATTTCACTAGTGCTACACCCCCTAAATTTAGCATGATTTTTTCTTGAATCACTGTATGGGAAGAAAAACATCTATTGTCATTGATCTGACGGAGCGAGAAGAGAGACTACTATTTAGAATTATTAATAGTGGGAAGACGCCTTCAAATATTCGTCGCCGAGCCTCATTTGTGTACCATTTTAATAAGGGGTTAAGCTTCAAAGAGATTTGTGCTAATGAAAAAGCAGATCCCAATACAGTGAAGAGATGGCTTAATAAATGGGACGCAATCAATGAGTTAGATGAAACCCAAAATAAAATAGGAGATACTGAATTTATCCGACTTATTTATGAACAATTAACTGATTCTAAAAGAAGCGGAAGGAAACCTCGTTTAACTGCCGAAGAAAAAATTCAAGTGCAAACATTAAGCTGCCAAGATCCTCAAGATTATGATGTTCCAATCACTGAATGGTCTCATGAGTCTTTGAGTGAGCAAGCGAAGAAAATGGGAATCGAAATCTCATCAAGTCATGTTGGTCGACTTTTAAAAAAACGAATTAAGTCCTCATAAAACTGAATATTGGATACATCCAAAAATAGGTGACCAACAGGAGCATAACGACCGTGTTTCTGATGTTTGCAGTGTTTATTTGGAGCAATCAGACGATGTTGTGACTATTTCTGTGGATGAAAAGACGGGTATTCAAGCTAAACAAAACATAAAAATAACCACAGCAAAAAGCGGTCAAGTTAAGCGAGTAGACCCAGAATACAAGCGGAACGGAACGACCTGTTTAATCGCAGGCCTGAATATAATGGACGGCGAGGTCACCAAATATCAACTTGGACAGACTCGGAATGAGGAGGATTTTTGTAAATTTATAGAGTCAATCATCGATAAATACCCTAACAAAAAAATCGTTTTTATTGCAGACCAGCTTAATACACATAAATCAGAGTCATTAGTCAAGCTAATTGCTGATAAAGTAAATTATGACAGTGATTTAGGTAAGAAAGGACGGTGTGGAGTATTAAAGACGATGAAGTCCAGGATGGAATTTTTAGAGGATAAAGACCATAAAATCAGATTTCAATATACTCCAAAACATTGCTCTTGGTTGAACCAAATAGAGAATTGGTTTGGCCGTTTACAGAAGCATGTAATTCGTAATGGGCAATTTAACTCGGTCCCTAATTTAGAAAGAAAAATCACCAACTATATTGAGTATTACAATGAAAGATGGAAAAAGCCAATTGAGTGGTGTTTTGGTGGGTTTTAAATCGGGTGGTATTTAAGGGTTATCGCACTAGTGACCTAAGTGCGTGGGATGTGAGTAAGGTGACCAATATGAAAAATCTGTTTAATAATGCGCAGGCTTTTAAAAGTGATTTGAGTGATTGGGATGTGAGTAATGTGACCGACATGTCATGTATGTTCGCTGGAGCAGAATCCTTTAATAGTGACTTAAATGCATGGGATGTGAGTAAGGTTGAGACGATGTTAAGTATGTTTCAATCTGCATACCGCTTTAATGGTAACATAAGTGATTGGGATATGAGTAATGTTAAAACAATGTCCTATATGTTTTCAGAGGCTGTGAGTTTCAATTGTGATTTGAGCCGTTGGGACGTAAGCGGGGTTACGTCCATGAGGTATTTATTCCATGGGGCAACAAACTTCAATCAGAATTTAAGCAATTGGGATGTCGGTAATGTTTATTTCATGGAGAAGATGCTTACGAAAACTTCAAGTTTTTCAGCCAAGAATTACGACCGCCTTTTGCTGAGCTGGAGTGAGCAGGATGTAAAAACGAATGTGGAATTTGGAGCACCTTATTACATATGTAGTTCTGAGGCAATTAGCGCAAAGAAAAAACTTAGGAAAGAAAAGGGCTGGGTTATAAGTGACAGTGATACAAGATGTAATACCATTGATGTGCATTTTGATACCCGAGGAGGGGAACCTTCGGATATTCCTTTTGCTTCGAATCAAAGACCAGAAAATCTTATTTGTGAACCGTTAATGAATCCAGTGAAAAATGGCGTTGAATGTGTGGGTTGGGGATTAAGCGATGATGAAGGGGCTACAATAAGTAAAATATGGAATTTTGAAAAGGATGAAGTAGATGAATCCTTGACCTTATATGCCCGCTATCAATATTTGTTATCTGTTTCTTCATTTCCAGGTACGAGTCTTTCCTTAGAAGGCGATATTTGGGCAGATCAGGGTGATTCGTACACGTTTAATTTAACAGTAGAACAGGGGTATGAATTCAAATACTGGATGCTCGATGGAGAAATTCAAGAAACGCGTGATTTGACTTTTACGCTCGAAGATATCCAGGCAGATCATGTATTATCTGCTGTAGTAACCCGACCAAATAACTTTACAGTATGGATTAATACAGAAAGTGGGGATTTTGAGCTTTATATTTCAGGATCGGAAGAATATGCCGTGGAGAGTGATTATACCATAGACTGGGGCGATGGCACTTTCACTAAAGGAGGGGGACTATATCGTCAAACGGTAGAACATGAATATGAAAATCGCGGGACCTATTTAGTACAAATATCAGGGAAGGTTCCTAAAGTAAGCTTCAATTATCAGAAAGCAAGTGCTCCCAGACGCTTCATGTCAGTACTGGATGTGGTTCAATGGGGAACCAACAAATGGTACGATATGAGTTCAATGTTTACGGGGAATGAGCAAATGCAGATCAGTGCGACTGATGCCCCCGACCTGTCTCATGTAACATCATTGGCCTATATGTTTAGTGAAACCAATATTAGTGACGATTTGAATAGCTGGGATGTAAGTAATGTGACGGACATGACAGGGATGTGTAAAAATTCAAGCTTTAATGGAGACATAAGCAAGTGGGATGTCAGTAATGTGGTTAATATGGAGCATATGTTTTATGGTTCGAGTTTTAATGGGGATATCAGCGAGTGGGATGTTGGGAAGGTTACCAATATGGAATTTATGTTTTTTTATAATTCACGTTTTGATGGTGACTTGAGTGCTTGGGATGTCGGAAATGTGACCAATATGTCCTACATGTTTAGGGCAGCTAATGATTTTAATGGAGATATCAGCAAGTGGGATGTCAGTAAAGTAACCAATATGTCCTACATGTTTTTTAATGCCGCTCATTTTGATTGTGACTTGAGTGCCTGGGATGTTGGGAAGGTTACCAATATGGAATATATGTTTGCCGCGGCATATTATTTTAATGGGGATGTAAGTACGTGGGATGTATCTCAAGTGGAAGATATGAGGCACATGTTTCATGATGCCCATCGTTTTGACAGTGATTTAAGTACCTGGGATGTTGGGAACGTAACCGATATGTCCTACATGTTTAATAAAACCTATCGTTTTAATAGTGATTTGAATACATGGAATGTTAGAAATGTAAAGGATATGCGTTCAATGTTTGAAGATGCAAAGAATTTTAACAGGGACTTGAATGCATGGGATGTTGGGAATGTTACCGATATGTACGGTATGTTTAACAATGCACCACATTTTAATGGGGATGTAAGTACGTGGGATGTAAGTAATGTACTTACTATGGGTTATATGTTTAAACAAGCAGCGAGCTTTAATGGAGACTTGAGGCGTTGGGATGTGAGTAATGTGGTTTATATGTATAGCATGTTTTACAGTGCTGAAGAATTCAATTGTGATTTAAGTGATTGGCAAATAGGTAATGTGCGGGATATGGATTATATGCTTTTTAGAGCAGATAACTTTTCTGCAGGAAACTATGATGCTTTGTTGAATGCATGGAGTAAGCAAAATGTACAAAAAAAGGTAAGCTTTGTAGGTGGTCAATATCACTGTACTTATGAGGCAATGGTCTCACGTCAAAAGCTTATTGATGATTACGAATGGGATATAAGAAAAAGCTCCCCTCTTTGTGGTGTTAATGTACGATTTGATACCCGAGGAGGAATGCCCTTAGAAATTCCTACGGCTTCATCGAGTATAAAAGACAGTAAAATTAGAGCGCCATATATTGTTCCTGAAAAGGATGATGGACGTTATTTTGATGGTTGGGGAGTAAGTGATGATGAAGGGAAAACAATCCCTGTATTATGGGATTTTGATAACGATCGGGTTGAAGAAGATTTAACGCTATATGCACGCTATACTTTCAACCTTACCGTTCAGGAAACGGAAGGAATTCGTGTGTTCCCTGATTTTACAACGGTTGTATATGGAAGTAGTCAAACGTTTGATCTGGAATTAGAAGAAGGCTATAAATTTGTAGGGTGGCAGGTAGATGGTGTTGATGTAGACAATACCTAGCCTGTCGAATATTTTCAAAAAACATGTACACGAGTTAAGCAGCCATTTGAACGCTCATCATTGCTTTTGCCACGGCTTCCTTATCTTTGATTTCTGCCACTTTTACGGTGTCAAATCCTGAAACAAGTTCGGCAATTTCATTTTCTTTCACAAAAAATAAGGGAATGGTCAGCAAGTGGTTGGTGCACATTTTCTGTGGGTGGCTGCTCATTTTTGATTTGTACTTTCCGAATACGCTTTCGATGATAGCACTGCAACAAAAAGGGATGTCTTCACCAATCGTTTTATAGGTTTTATGAAAATAATGAGTGATTTTTTCTCTGAATATAGTTGGCCGATCCCCTTCGAGTTCTTCCATTTTTTGAGTTAATTTCAAAATAGTTTTGTGACTTATCCCTTCCGTTCTGCCAACCGACAATATTTCTTTGATCACTGGGGTCAAAGATATCAAATCCTTGATGAAAGGTGTATGATCACTGATTTGGAGGAGGCTCAAAGCCGCACCTTTGCTTTCTTCGGCGACATTTTTCAGCTCAGGACCGACCTTTCTAAACCACTTTTCATATTGCCCAAGCTGATGAAACCTACAATGATGCCTTACTTTTGGAGGGGCCAAATGTGCATATTCCCCACACGCTAAATCTTTTCTGAGTTCACCAACCCATTTGATGAAATTCTTGTAATCATCTGTATCGTTATATAGATTTTTCAGTGTCCTTGATACTTCATGGGTGATATCCGAAACATGATCAAGCCCCAGCAAGGCTGTAGCCTTAAGTAAATTAGAACCTTTATCGCTTAGGACATATTGAATTTTCAGCTTCTGAACGAGTGGTTGAAGTTCCTTATAAATTACATCTGCCGACCAACCTTTTTTCGCACCAAGATAAACCAAGTGACAGTCCTCAAAACGTAATGTACGCTGCTGGTCAGAAACCGACACAGGAACGGCAAGTACCAAAAACAATTTCTTCCCGTTGAATGAAATGCTTTCATCACAAATCAAAACACATGGCCGCTCAGGTGAAAATGGTTCGATGGCCTGCATTCCTGCTTTTTTTAACCAATTATCAATCGTCGAATGGTCAGGGCATTTACTATCTATGTGCATTTGTTGAATGAAAATACGCAATACCGTCTCACTATCACGAAGGCTCATGCTGGTTTCAGTATGTAAAATTAAAGCCAAAGTAATAATGGCCGAACAGTAGCTGTGGTGCTTGATTTTTTTCCCACCAAACTCCGACTTGTTTTTAGACTTTTCCTCTTTGTACTTCTTTTCCCAAAAAGAAGCCCGAGCCTTATACCTTTTAATTTTGATACTGTCGTTTCGCCTTTTTCGTTTGGCTCTTTCTGTTGACTTTTTCTTTTTTAGAGATTGTTTGTTATTTTTAAAACTCAAAGCGATTCTGGTAAGGTTGAATGACGGTTTGGACACTCAAATTTAACCTTTTTTCTGGAATCGCTTTTTTTGTGAATTTTCGACAGGCTAGACAATACCAACCCCCATTTAACACTGGAAAATATCACTGCAGATCATACTATAAAAGCGCTTGTGGAGCAGAAAGAATATGAGATCACAGCCTCAGTGAATAAAGGGGCCACAATAACACCTACACACGTGACAGCACCGCACGGATCCGATCGAAGTTTCCATATTGAGCTGGAAGAAGGGTATAAAGTCGTATCCTGTACAATCGACGGTCAACCCATGGATAAAATAGATACTGTATTCACATTAAATAATATCATAAAAGAACATACAATCAATGCAGAAGTCGCCCTTAAGAAGTACGAAATTACAGTAAATCAAACAGAAAACGGGGTGATAAGCCCACAAACTACATTTGTAGAGCATGGTGACAGCCAAACATTCACGATTACGCCAAATGATGGGTATGAAATTATTGAGGTAATCGTCGATGAACTATTCATTGGAACAATGAATGACTATACCTTCAGTAAGGTTGAGCAGAATCATACCATCTCGGCAAGTTTTGATCGTGTCATCTTGCCCGAAATCGTCATATATCCTAATCCAAATGATGGGCAATTGTACATCAGGGGATTACAAAAAGAAATGCGATTGCAATTGGTCGATGTATTAGGGAGAGTGCTTCTTGAAAGAGGCGTGAATGGGGAAGATGATACGGTTGATATATCTTATTTATACGAAGGTGTTTATCTGGTTTTGTTAGATGGTGTCTCTTACGGTAAATTAGTTAAGAAACCGTAATATTATGTTATCTTCCTTTCGCCATTGGCGATACCCAAATCAAAAAATGATCAACGGGCAACCTTAAAAAAAACGTGGGGCAAATCGAAATTTCGCAATTTAACGGAAGGTAAAACGAATTCCGATGGTTTATCAATTAGAAATTGATCAACAAACGGTCAGCCCGAAAATTTGGCGACGAATTTTGATTGAGGACACTATGACACCAAGCCATAGCGCATGTTGGTGCGAATCATCAGCGCGTTGACGATGGTCCATTCAATCAAAAAAATCTCAACAAACTGAACTGCAACAATTACGGTTGGCGGTGGTATACTTTTAGTTGGTGGTTACACCCTTTTACTGTATGGATCAAGGTTAGCGGATGAGGGGACACACAGGATAGGGTATCATAAAATTTTAGGCTCAGTCTGAAAAGTTGGGCACGACCTCATAATTTACCAAATTGCAGCATGAATGAATCCAAGTAAATGCATCGTTGATAAGCCTTTTATTGCCTGAAGGTATTTGGAGTTTTTTGAGGTTACGTCTGTCGATCAAAATATTAATGGAATTTTATCCACTTGGATGAAAAGGCTATTATTCCCCAAGAGTATGAAGGGCTGGAACTCCAAGCAAGAGGGTTTACGGATGCACGGGTTCTTCAGGATTTTCCTATACGAGGGAAAAAGGTTCATCTAAGTATTCGCCGTCGTCGATGGGCTGAAAAAGGTAATCATAAAAAATTAAGCCGTAACTGGGCTACCATTGCTAAAGGTAGCCGCAAGATCGCTGAGTTTGCGGCTTTTTTAAAAGAATTTGATTGATAATCATGCCATCACCTTTGCGAGTCTTAAACCGTATCACGGAATTAGTGCCAAGAATTTTCAGCATTACTCCAGGTGTAGCGCGAACAAAGTTAGTTCAATGGTATGATAAGGCCGACAAAGTGGCTTTTCTTCCTTTGAATCAATAAAAAATACCTTTTTCGAAAACTCAGCAAAAATTGCCAATTGTTTCAAGTACAGAAGTAGTAATGCTGCTTCGGAATCATCAACGCTAAATTGAAGAATTTTAGGAAGGATTTAAGAGGCGTATCCGACCTCCCGTATATGTTATTCCGCATTACGAAGGTGTTTGGTTGATAGGCTGTGCCCAGAAATTCGGAGTGATCCGGTTTTTGTTGGTAAATAACTGGTAATCAACAAAAAAACAAAAGCTCGGGAACCACTCCGAGCTTTTTAACTATACCAAACTATAACCTTATGTTCTGAAAAATATGGCTCTACGAGCTTTGTAGGACTGTTTTAGGTGGTTTGATCCATGTTTTTCGAATCGTTAATTATTTGATTATATGAATATTGAGCCCTTTTTTGAAGGGATAAAAGTTGTTTTAGGATGGTAATATGTTATTTTTTATCATAGACTTTAACTCATAGTAATCTATTTTTGTGTTGTAATTTATTGATTTTCAAGGAGATGTTGATAGTGGTTAATCAAGCTTATTTTTTGTTAATAAGATTTTTTATTAGAGTCAAACTTTGAATAGTATAAATGTTTCAATAAGGAGGATTTGCTTTTTTTTAGCACGTCTCTTGTTAATGTTCAAACTAAATTAGTTTTATTTTTTTTGAGAAGTTGTTGATGAAGGTCCTTATTTAGGAAGGATTGTCCTTCATTTAATAGAAAAATAGTTTTTTATGTAAGCATTAGGGACTGGTTTTGTTTTCTGATTAAATGAAGAATGTGGATGATTGTGATTTATATTATTCAAAGAATTTCAGCTGGGATAAAATTCAGCAAGGCCGTGATTTTGAGGTTTTAGATATTATAGAATGTTCATCACATTACAGCTTATTTTTTCAGCGTTAAAAAATAAGGAGATTTGAAAAATACAATTAAATACCTCTGATTGATTCATGCTTTTTAGGTAATCGTACCCGTCAGGATTTTATTTAGTATCAATGGATTGCAAGCATAATGATCATAAATTACCGGTAAATATTGTGTCGGTTCCAAAGGACATCAATTTCAAAAATGAACTTCCTATGATTAAGTATAGAGTCCAGAGATTTTTAAAAGAATGTGAGAAAAGATGGTATGTAGAATATTGGATTACGACAGAAGTCAAGAGTCCTCGGAAAAGAATCTACATCAGCCATAAGAAATTTCCTACTCTCAAGGAAAAAGAGCGGCAGGTGAAGAAAGTTATTCAAGACCTTGAGTCTGGTGAAATTATTGAAAAGCCCAAAAGGAAACGCCTTAGAAATAAAAAAGATGAGTTGGTGCGGTTAAGTACCGCTATTAGTGACAGTTTGAATATTATCGAGCGGGAGGTGGCAAAGAATACTCATGCGGCCTATAAAAAAAGCTTGAAGAAGCTTGAGTATTATTTCGATGATCCAGACTGCTACCTACATGACGTATCCGCGTCGGATATTATTAATTTCTTGGATTACCTGACAGTGGAAGAGCGAATATCTAATTCTACACGGAATAGTTATTTGAAATGGCTTAAGGCGATGTTTGAGCGCTTTAAAGCACGTGGATGGATAAGTACCAATCCCTGCATAGGTATTAAGGGGTTTAGAGAGGACATCCAGATGCACAAGGCCTTCTGTAATGAAAATGCACAAATGATTTTGAGTTACCTAAAAGGGGAGGATCTTCAGCTTTTTGTTTTTGTAATGTTAGTCTATCAGTGCTTTTTGCGGCCTTCTGAAATCTATAAATTGCAAGTGAAGGATATTTTATTTGACCTGAAAAAAATTATTATTTCCAAGAATGTAGCCAAAACAAAGGTTGCCAAATACCCTCGGTTTAATGATTCTTTAAAAGCAGCATTGCAGAAGTACCTTGAAGGAGCCAAGAATGATGATTTTATTATTTCGCAAAGACGTACTTTTGGCGCTACGCAAACCACTAACTATTCTATTGGTGACAGACACAGGAAAGTGCTCAAGCGGTTTGGCCTTGATCATGCTAATCATACGCTTTATGGCTGGAAGCATACCGGTAATATTGAGTTGTATCGACTGACCAAAGACATCAAATTTATTCAGGCTCAAAATGGACACTCTTCTGTAAATATGACCGACCGATACCTTCGAGATTTGGGGGTTATTATGGATGATGAAATTAGTTTGGTGCCTCTTCCAGATTTCAAATTTTAGCCTTTTGATGTTTTTTTTAATTTTAGTAGGGCCCCCCTAAAAAAGTTTTCCTCTTTCCTCACCTCAAAAACTGTGAATTGCACTCAAAAAGTGCGCTAAATTTAATTTATAGCGTGTATCTGCTCGAACAGTCCAATTATATTGAGGAAACACGAGAATAGTACAATTATATGCCGTTTATCAGAATAGTCATATTAAAATAATTATATATAATGCTTTTTACGGGTTTATGAGGGTTTTATGGGTGTTGAGTTGTAGGGGTGTTTTATTTGAATGGCAATATTTATTAAAATAGTGATATGATTTTACCCTTGAAAAGTGAGGAAACAGGTGAGAATAGGTGAGGAAATAGGGGTGAAAGTGAGGAAACAGGTGAGGAAATAGGGGCTGTAAGTTTAGGATTTAGGGACTTATGAGGCTATTTCTTCATATTTGAAATTATCGATCTATTAGACCGAAATTTTTTAGGGTATGAATATTTAGATTTGTGGGTAGTAAATGGTTATTTATCCCTTCATATAATTCACTATTTTATGCCAAAAATCAGATTATTTGAGGGGAAATAAACTTAAATTGGCTTCTCGTATCTTCCCCAAAAATTTAACAACCCAAAATTTATCATGACCACACAATCCGAACAGGCATTAGAGAACCAAATGATCGAACAGCTTCAGGGCATGGGCTATGAGTTTGTAGCACTTGCGGATGAGCAGGCGTTGTTGGATAATTTGCGCAAGCAATTGGAGAAGTTCAATGGCTTGGTGTTGTCGGA
The DNA here is from genome assembly GCF_036492425.1 of Persicobacter psychrovividus. Taxonomy (NCBI): domain Bacteria; kingdom Pseudomonadati; phylum Bacteroidota; class Cytophagia; order Cytophagales; family Persicobacteraceae; genus Persicobacter; species Persicobacter psychrovividus. The sequence goes on along the minus strand of NZ_AP025293.1, from coordinate 446,506 downwards.
TAAGGAGTTTGGGCAGGTGATGAATTATCTGACCAGGGGGAGTTCGATTTTTGAGAAGGCGAAGCTGTTGCGGGATCGGGCGCAGATCAGCAGGGACAATGGGGATACGGCTTATGTGTCATTCTTCAACAGTGAGCAGTGGTGCAAAAATGAGTATCAGGTGGCGCAACAGATCACCATGAAGGGAAAGTATGAGAACCGCTATGATGTTACGCTGTTGATGAATGGCTTGCCTTTGGTCCAGGTGGAGCTCAAGCGCCGTGGCTTGGAACTGAAGGAGGCGTTCAATCAGACTTTGCGCTACCAGCGACATACCTATGGTGCCTCTCAGGGCTTGTTCCAGTACATTCAGTTGTTTGTCATTTCCAACGGGGTCAATACGAAGTATTATGCCAACAATCGGGTGGCAGTGCAGGATTTCAAGCAGACATTTTTTTGGGCGGATAAGCACAACAAAAACATCACCCAGTTGGAGGAGTTCACCAGCGTGTTCATGGAGCCTTGCCATTTGTCCAAGATGATTGCCCGCTACATTGTCCTGAGTGAAAACAAGCTGTTGATGGTCTTGCGTCCATACCAGTATTTTGCGACCGAGGCGATTGTGGATCGGGTGAAGAAAGGCAATAAAAACGGCTATATCTGGCACACGACGGGTTCAGGAAAGACTTTGACCTCTTTCAAAGCCAGTCAGATTTTGTGTAAAATGCCGGAGGTGGCGAAGGTGCTTTTTGTGGTTGATCGAAAGGATCTGGATTATCAGACCACCCGTGAGTTCAACCAGTTTGCCAAGGATTCGGTCAATGGTACCACTGACACCAAAGCCCTTGTCGATCAATTGACGGGCACGAGCAAGCTGATTGTTACCACACTTCAAAAGCTCAATAATGCCATTCAGAAGGCGCATTGGAAAAAGCAGATCGAAGGGCTGAAGGACCAGAAGGTGGTTTTTATCTTCGATGAGTGCCACCGTTCGCAGTTCGGGGAAACCCACAAAAAGATCGTTGATTTCTTTCCCAACAATCAAATGTTTGGCTTTACGGGCACGCCGATTTTTGCGGACAATGCCACCGCCAACGAGCAGGGCAAGCGCACGACCAAAGATCTTTTTGAGGACTGCCTGCACAAATATGTGATTACGGATGCGATCAAGGACGACAATGTATTGCGCTTTGCGATCGAATATGTGGGGCGTTACCGTCGTACGGCAAGTGCTTCGGAGATTGATATTGAGGTGGAAGATATTGACACCAAGGAGCTACTGACTTCGGAGAAGCGCATGGGCAAAATTGTGGATTATATCATTGCCAACCACAATAAAAAGACCCACCATCGGGAGTTTACCGCCATGTTTTGCGTGAGCAGTATTCCGACCTTGATCCAATATTACAAGCTGTTCAAGGAGCGGGATCATAAGCTCAAAATTGCGACGATTTTCAGCTATGGTGCCAACGAGCAGGACGGCGATGAGGCTTCGGAATTCCTCAATCCATCCCTTTCCAAAAACAGCTACGCTCAAGTTGCCGAACGACCCGCCGAATACAAGAGTCTGCATAGTCGGGATGCTTTGGAGGAATGCATTCAGGATTATAACAAGACCTTCGGTACCCGATTCACATGCACCGATAACCAGTCGTATTACAACTATTATAATGACATTTCGAAGAAGGTCAAAACCAAGCAGATTGATATTCTCTTGGTGGTCAATATGTTCCTGACGGGCTTTGATAGCAAGACGCTCAACACACTGTATGTGGACAAAAACCTGAAGCACCACGGACTGATTCAGGCATTTTCACGCACCAACCGCATTTTGTCTGAGAAGAAATCGCAGGGTAATATCGTTTGTTTCCGCAACCTGAAAAAAGCAACAGACGAAGCAGTGGCGCTCTTCTCGAACAAAGACGCCAATGAGGTGATCTTCTTGGCTCCCTATGAACAGTATGTCAAGAAATTTCAGGAGACGCTATTGAAACTATTCGCCGTATCGCCTGATGTAGATACCGAATTGCCGAACGAGAACGACCAGTTGGCTTTCATCAAAGCGTTTCGGGAATTGATCCGCCTGAAGAATGTCATGAAGACCTTCGCCGATTTTGACCATGACCAAATCGGCATTAGCGAACAGGAATTTGCCGACTATCAAAGCAAGTATTTGGATTTGTATGACAAGACCAAAGTTGCGGGCAAGGAAAAGGTTTCGATCTTGGAAGAGGTGGATTTTGAGCTGGAATTATTGCAGACCGATATTGTCAATGTGGCCTATATCATGCAACTGTTGGTGAACATTCACGGCACGAGCAAGGAAAAGCGGGAAGCCGAGGCCAAGCGTATTGTCGAGATGATGGCCGGCGAGGTGCAATTGCGTTCCAAAAAGGAATTGATCGACAAGTTCATCAAGGAACAGTTACCATTGATCCCGACCGCCGAAGAGGTCCCCGAAGCTTTCGAAAAGTTCTGGGATCAAGAAAAGGTTTCCGCCTTTAGCGCTATGGCATCGGAGGAAAAGTTAGACCCTGAAAAGCTCGACGGCATGATCCAACATTATCTGTATTCAGACAAAAAGCCCTTGCGGGAGGAAATCGTCGGGGCGCTCGAATTCAAACCGAAGATCTTGGAGCGCAAGAAGATCGTCGAAAGGGTAACGGATAAGATGTTGGGATTGGTGGATACTTTCTTTCGGGGGATGGGTTAAAATCTGATCGTGATTTTTAGGAGCTGTTGCATAACCTCAATTTGATGATGACGCACAAAATTTTATTTGGTCACTGTACGGGCTGACCTATGTGTCTGCCCTAATGATTAAAATATTGGATGGTTTGGATACACACGTAGGTGCATCCGTACAGCTAACAAAATAATCTTCTGCGTCAAATTCTGAGAATAGAGTTGTGCGACAGCCCCTCTAACAGCGCTAAATCTAATCCTGGTCGTAGGCTCTGGTCTACGACCCATCAAAAAAATATCACACCTATTTCAGTACACCAAGGTTGAAACCTTGGCCTAACAGCGTTAAACCAGCTAAAGCAGGTTAGCCCTGTGGTTCCATTGAAGCTGTGCGTCCCATCAAACACAAAATTCCAATTGAAATGATACGCCAACCCATTTCAATGGGTTTAACTTTGGTAGCCCATTGCTTTAGCTGTGGGTAAAAGATGGGTAAGGATAAAAAAAACCAGCGCTTGGCTGGTTTGTCGGCTAATGCCTGATAATATTTTATAGTACAGACCTGCAAGCATTAAATGAAGCACGGGGCACTGTGGTATAAAGGTAATAACTTTAGCGTGAAAGATGATAGTCCACTTCTATTTTAACGCACTAACAAAATCCTCTTTGATCAACTGATTCACATCAATTAATGGCAACAAGAAATGGTTGAAAGGGGTTCCTTCTGTTTTAGCATGAAGTGTTCCCCGACAAGTACTTACCGCTAAGAAGCCCAAGTGGGTTAGTAAATCTTTGGGAATAATAACTATATTTTGGTCTGCATCAACAAATGACCGCCAATCGTCTGGGGCGATCAAATATTGTACAACGATCGAAAGACTTAAAAATACATGGCCATTAACCGAAAAGGTGAATTTTGGCACTATTGCAATAATCTTATCATCTGAATTAACCCCTTGCTTGATCTCGGCATTTAGTTCAATACTTTGGTCTTGCTTTGGAAGATATTCCTCAAATGTAGCGAATTGCTCCGTTTTGATGCCGATAAGTTTAAACCTTGTTCTTTGAGCGTTACTCATAGTGCTTGCTGATTTTCTTGTTCCCAATTATCCCATCCCGTATCTAAAGAGATGGTTTCTTTAGATGATCGATAAACCATCACACCTTCACTTTGCTTCGTTGGTGTTTCAGACGGGTAAAATTGATATTGATCGACCGAGGGAATGTTCATTAGACCAACTTCCAAACATTCTTCCAACTTGCTGATCGTTTCAAGGGTCAGGTTTTCTCTACCTTTGAGGATTTTATTGACCTGCTGAGGCGAAACCTGCATTAATTCAGCCAACGCCTTTTGTGTCATTCCTTTTTGGCGCATCAACCTTTTGATGTACAAAGCCAACGATGCGGATTTCTTAATCCAAGATTTTTTAGACAGTCGGTCATTTACCTCCTGCTTCCATTGGTTGCCATCGGGATTGACAATACTTTTGAATTTATCTAAATTATTCATGGCTTATTCATTAAAGGGGATATTGAAAACAAAAAAATCATCAGTAGTTGATATGCCTCTATCTATCAAATAATCTTTGACGATTTGAAGCTTATCTAACTCTGACTGTAAATGAGGGCGTTCCTGCATTGTTCGAACCAATTTGATGGCTCCACCAGTAACTAAATACACATTTACAGCTATTCGTAGAGCATAGATGCGTAACCAACTTTTAGGTTCAGTACCATAAGCTTTACTTCTTTCCATTTCTTCCAGATGAGAAGTATTAGACAAAGGCTTGAAGATATCGAGTAATTCATCTAAACCTCCTTCAGATGCATTTTCCATTTTTTCCTCAAAATCAAATGCTTCCGAATGTGTTTTCCAAACGGCTTGTTCTACTGTCATTGGCGCATAAAAACCGCTTTCCAAATCAGCCTTATGCGCTTCGAAAAACTCCTCTAATCCACCAATATCTGACCATTCATCAAACAATCGATAGTATTCAGGTCGTTCTTCTCCTTCATACTGGACAGTATAAAGACGATCATTAAACACTGCAAAGATATTACTTACCTTCATTAAATCAACCTATAAGTTTACTTTTTTGTTTCATAACCACTAAACTAAATGAGTTTAGAGTAAGAAGCGGAGAGTTGAATTTGGGGCGTGATCAACCTTAAGCTACTCACCTTGAGCCTCTTTTAGTTCTTTTTCAATACCTACCGATGATACTTCAATTGGTATTGCTGATAAACCCGCTCCAAATTGAGCGTATCGAGTGCTTCATCGGTGAACTCTTCCTGACTATCCTCGCAATAATAGTATTGATAGACGACCTCAAAGGCCTCCTTTCGGAAGGTCAAACTTGTCAGCGACTGCTTCAACCGCATCGGTTTTCCTGTAAATGGACTGTTCAATATACTAACATTTAGGCACGATTAGATGTATTACAGCCCTTCCACTGCTGGTCAAGCTGAAACTAATTAATATAAATCAGGTTGCATTGGTGTAAATGTACGCTATTTTACTTACAATTGCCCTTGAGTTCATCCTACCATTCGGAGGAAGGAAATCGGAAAACGCCATGCCTTGATGTATGGCGTTTTTTGTTTACTCTTCTTCCTCTGATGGTTTGTAACCCAATCTTACATTTTCTTCATGGAAAGCTAAATATAAATCATGCGCATTACCACTCGTTGAAACCCACTCATGAATGATATCTAAAGCCCTAACCTTCTCACTTAGAAATGACATGCGAACATCAGTTTTTTTCAAGCCTCGAAGCATGATATTTTTTTCATCCAACACGGGTCTGCGAATTTCTTTGTCTGGGATTAAGCCCACAATGATGTTTTGAATCGCATAATAGGTTTGTGTATTTTTTTCAGGATCCTCTATTTGTGCTATTAAACTTGAAACCTCTTGATCGATGCTTGCTTCGAATGATGGGTCTTCAGTTGAAAAAAGAGGTTGTTCAGGAGCCTTTCGAGCCTTCAAAAGATCCTTCATCTTATCACTTAGCTCTACCTTTTTCTTAGGGTCTAAATGTTGGTTATTTTGTGTGTTATTACTCATGGTTTATTATCCTACTTGATTAAAAATTTTATTCACTTCGTCTGCCAATACTGCGATGGAATCTGCTTTATAAGGATTAACAGCCAAAGCTGAAAGGGCTATATCTGAATGGATCAACTGCTTATTATGGATTTTTGCCAATCGTTCGACCAATACTCGATCCTCCAAAGAAAAAATACATCGATGGTAAACAATGGAGGGATGTATAGCCTGTTTTTTAGAAAATTTATCGACCTCCAATGGGTTGGATAAATTATTTGATATATATCGCACCGCTTCGTCGTCCAACAAATACTGTTGCGCCCAATAGGTCGCCCTTTCCTCAATCAATAATACATCGGGTTGTGAAGTATCAGTAACATGATATACCATCTTACTGATGGTTTCAAGGTCTTCAATAACATGATAGATTTCATGAAGTAGCGTTTCCCAAATCTTTGCATATTTTTTACCACAATCGGTTATCACAATGCAAGGCTTTTCATTCACCCAAAAAGTCCCTCCATTGATAGAGGTTTTTTTACCATACTTTTGAACAATGACCGTAATACCGACAGCGTATAATGCTTTTATCACCGTTGCAAAGCCCTTCTTTTCATACTGAGAATAGGCACGAATATTACCTAACAGTTGAATCAACCCCTCTTCACTATAATCATTTGGGTTATTGATGCGCTTAAATTCAGCAATAGCACATTTCACCCAAAAGTCTCGCATCTTATGGTCGTCTGTAAGCTTTGCTTTACTAAATAAAGCATTACCCCCAATATGCGCATATTCAAAAATATTATTCAGGTTAAAAAAGGTGCAGATTCTTTCTTCAAACTGTTCGTAGTTGAAACCACGACCAGTATAGAAGCCCTCTTGTTTTAGGCTTGTCTTATCAAAGTGATCATTAATGAATTTTACTTTTTTGATTCTTTCAAGCTCATTCATTTGTGTTTCTTGGCTGTTCATATAATCATTTAAGGCTTCATTGGTGTCAATGCTCAAATATGTGCAAATTTTCACAAATTCAATTAGCTTCAACTCTTGTCGCTCCCCTTTTAAAATATTATCCAAGCTTTTACGGACAATACCCAAAGTCGAAGCCAAATCAGATTTGTTAATGATATTGGACTCTATTTGAGCATTAAGCAACTGAACAATGTTACTTGTTTCATTGCTTGCTGGGTGAATATTTAATCTTACTACCTTACTCATTTGATTTATGATTTACGCAAATATGTGTAATTTTACACAAGTTTACTAATAAGTGAACCTTTTTATTTGAATAGGGCACAAAAAAACCAGCCCTACGAGCTGGTCTTTTCGGCTACTGCCATCAAATACTTTCTAAATCCAGATTACCAATTATAATCTGCTTCGGTCTGACCGAAATACTTGGTGAAATATTCATCCAATCGCTGAGCTACTTCTTCTCCGTGTTTTCTATACACCAAGCTATGGTGTGCCCGCTTGCAAATACATTTGGAGATAGGCATATTGTGTTCTGATAACAGAATACCATTGACCACAATTCCACCGCTCATTAGCAATTGTATATTGGATACGATCACTTTGTAACGACCCTCTTTCTGCAAATACTGCACATCAGCACTCAACGCACTTCGCCGTACACTATACGAACCGACTGACCCACCAAAGCCGATCGGTTTGCCACCGACGACGAAACTACTCAAACTTTTCTTATTTCCATTGAATGGCTTTTGGTAAACTTTCTCCCAAACCAATCCATTATCCTTGATGCTTACCTGCGCATGCGCAAATAAGGGGATTGCCAAACAACATATCAATAAACCCGCAAACTTCACTATCAACTTCTCCATTCTCAACTCCTCATTCTCAACTCTCAACTATTTAAACAAACATCCCCTGCAACAAGCCCTTCTTAAACGCCTGCGCCTGATCCAACTGCGATCCTACCGACGTGATCTTCTCATCAATCGAAGTTAGGAAAGTGGCGATCTTGCGTTGTTCGGGGAACGTGGGGATTAGGATTTGAATATCATTGAAAAATTCGACAACTGAAACGTTTAATAGTCCATGATTCCTTGCCCCTTCCTGAGCAATCTTGTGAATTTCCTTATTCAGTTTACCTGCTTCAAAATATTGCTCAAAGAAGTCGGCGTTTGAATTTTCCTTAGCTTTAAAACAAATGTAAAGTGTGGAAACAACTCCCTTATCGTACCTATTTAGTTTTTTAATTGCCCCCATTGGATAACCTGCTGAATAGCTTTTGTTATATGCAAAATCACCTTTGTGAAGCAAATAATAGCCAGAAACGTCTTTAGCTGAAACAGATTTATTAAAATATTCCTCTTGATTAATTAACCCCTGCTGTGCGGAGATTGTCATTACATTCTTATTGTTCTCTTTATTTTTTCGAGTAACCCTTTCGAATGCTTGTGTAAACTTCTTCACCTCCCAATCCGCAAAATCCTTCCCATCATCATCCTTGAATCTGACTTGCGGATGCTTCTCGCCTTGGGCGGGGAACAGCTTATGCATCACCCCTTTTTTGTATTGCTCCAAAAGGCGGTGCTTCTGCTGTAACTGCTCGATCTTTTGATCGACCGACGAGAGGAAGGTGGCGATTTTCTGTTGTTCGGGGAGGGTGGGGAGAGATACCTTCAGACTCAAAAAGCTTGGCTTCGAGATATTCTTCATACTCCCACTTGTTCCCGTAGCTAAAGAACGAATTTTAAATTTTGATTTTGGCGTTATCAATGATTGACTTAAACACTGAACATTTACCTTTTCATTTGTTGTTGTTTGCCAAAGTCTATCAGGAATAAATAAATTGAGATAATCTTTATCTATATATCCAATCTCGCCAACTAATTCAGGAGTGTTCATTCGACTGATAATTATCGAATCCTGTTTTGGATTTAATTTTGCCCTATTGCGTTCTATTGGAATTATGGTTTTGTTTTGATTATGATAAAACCTTCCATTGGAAATAGCACTTGTTTTTAAAATGCCGATCTGTTCTGAATTCGTAATTGGTGTGTCTTCTGAATTTACACTTACACCTGAATCTAAACTTGTAATATAATTAGATAAGGGTTCGTTATCCCACTCCCCCTCAAACTCTTGAAACCGAATTTTGGGGACATTTATATTTTTAGTCATTTGTTGTCTTGATTAATGGTTGTGTGCCATCCCACAGGTTGAGGTCAGGCACGTAGGCCAGACCCTACCAAAATAATCTGTGAAAATCTGTGGAATCTGTGGGTCAAAATACCCCTAAAACGGTTTCTCAATTCCCAATTCCTCACAAAATCCGGCAATGGTATCATCGGTAGATTTCATCTCGGCATCAAGGGCTTGCAGTTGTTCGCTGACCGCCTTCAGGTCGATCGGCTCTTCCTCTTCGAAGGTATCCACATAGCGGGGAATGTTCAGGTTGTAGTCATTCTCACGGATCTCTTCAAGGGTAGCATGGTAGGCGTATTTATCGACGGTTTCACGCTTTTCATACGTGCTGATGATGCGCTCAATGTCTGCCTCACGCATTTGGTTTTGGTTTTTACCTTTTTCAAAATGCTGGCTGGCATCAATGAACAGCACGCTGTCGTCAGCTTTTCGGCATTTTTTGAACACCATGATACAGGTCGGAATGCTGGTGCCGTAGAAGATATTGGCGGGCAAACCGATCACTGCATCCAGATAATTACAATCTTCGATCAGGTATTTTCGGATATGCCCCTCGGCACTGCCACGGAACAAAACGCCATGGGGCAAGACCACTGCCATGGTGCCGTTGTCGGCCAATTGCGAGATCATGTGTTGCACAAAAGCATAGTCTGCCTTGGTCTTGGGAGCGAGTTTGCCATAAGCCGAAAAGCGGTCGTCTGACAGATGCACAGGGTTTGCCGACCAGTTGGCGGAGAATGGCGGGTTGGCAACCACGGCCTCAAAGGTCATGTCCCGATGCTCCGGCTGTTCGAGCGTATCCTCCTGCTTGATGTCGAAATCACGGTAATTGACATCATGCAAAATCATGTTCATGCGAGCCAAATTGTAAGTGGTTCGGTTCATCTCCTGACCGTAGAAAAACTCCACCTTCGAATGGTTTTTCTTCATCTCACGAGCCACCCGCAACAATAGCGAACCCGACCCACAGGTAGGATCATAGACCGACTTGAGTTGCGTCTTGCCCAAAGTAACCAATCGAGCCAAAATGGTCGAAACCTGCTGAGGCGTATAAAATTCGCCCGCCTTCTTGCCCGCACCACTGGCAAACTGCCCGATCAGGTATTCATAGGCATCGCCCAAAACATCAATCTCGGTATCTTTCAACAAGAAATCAATCTCCGCCAAATGCACCAACACCTGCACGATCAACTCATTCTTTTGCGCTTCGGTGCGTCCGAGTTTGGTAGAAGTCAAATCCAAATCCTCGAACAAGCCCCCGAAATCATCCTCCGAATCCGTGCCCGTCGTTCTCGACTGAATGGCCTTCAATACCTTTGCCAGATCTTCCAAGATAAAGCCTCCTTCGGCCTGCTGACCTCTATTGACCAAAGTAGCGAACAGCTCACTCGGTGCCAAGAAATAGCCCAAATCCGCAATCGCCTCATCATTGACTGCCTCCAGATATTCCTGACCTTCCTCCGACGTCTCATCAATCGCCTGATACTCGATGCCATCCTCAGCTAAAATACGGTTGGCAAACAAGGTCATCTTCTCCGAAAGGTATTTGTAGAAAATAAACCCAAGGATATAATCACGGAACTCATCGGCACCCATCTTCCCCCGCAGGGTATCGGCTATCTTCCAGAGTTGCGTTTCTAATTGTTGCTTATGTTGATCGCTCATGGCGGTTGTCGTAAATTTTGAGTGAAAAATTGGGTGGTAATTTACGCCATTTTATTCTTATCTACACACTTCTATTTTGGATAATTATCAAGGTCATTGATTTCCGTATAATACGCTATTCGTTCGTTCAACTTTTTAAAGTGCCCTCGAACTTGTTTTCTTATGGCCTCACTATCGGCTTTATCAAGTTCCCTGATAGCTTTGAAAGCATAGGATAAAAAGTTGCCCCAATTCATCTTTTGAGTTTTCTCCCAATTAAACACACCTTCTTTTATCATTTTTCGCTTGTAAATCAACCTGCGCTTTGCTCCGATGTAGGAGAATCTACGGTACAAACCTTTTCTAAAAATATAGGGAGTACCATTATCTTTCCCAGTTGTACTTGCGTAAAAAGCTGATCGTCTGACGGTACGTTTCATTTGCCTAAAATATTTTGAAAGGCTCGAAGACTTCAATCGCATAACTTTCCCATCGAACTCAAAGCCCAAATACTCAAGCTTTACATTTTTCTTTGCTAAGGTTACACGCTTTCCATCTATAATTTTTTGCTCCTGAAGAGTTAAGCTATCATCATTTTTAGTAAACAGATATATCTGTGTTTTCTTATCTTGAATCTCTAATTTCAAGTGGCGTATTTCATCTTTGAGATATTGGATATAAGTATCGATATCTTTCTTGGGACAAATTAACAATAAATCATCCGAGTAACGTCGATATAGACAGTTCTTCCAGGCAATTTTATCGATCAATCTCTCATCAAAATCAAGCATATATAAATTAGCTAAAGTAGCCGAAATAGGGGAACCCTGAGGAATCCCTTTCCTCTGATCACTTCGCTGTATCAGCTTTTTCTTTTGAATATTTTCCCTAAAATCTTCTGAACTGCTAAAAAAACTATCTACCTCTTTAAAGTAGAGTGTGTTTGGATGTTTAGCACCGTGATTATGCTCTGATTCTTTGAATACGTCATGATAATGAACATAAGAAAAGCGAGTTACATTTTTAAACACCTGATATTCATCTGAACTCAACCCATTCTCCCTATCCATTATTTTTGCCCATTGCTGCTTAAGAATCTTATGGTCAAGTCCATCAAAGAAGCTTGATATATCCAGACATATCACAGCAAATTCTTTTAACGGATAGTTTCTAATTTCATGAACAATCTCTTTTACAAAGGAAATAGTAGATTTATTGGTCTTTGAATCTGGAGCAACTGGGATCGAACGATAAGCGATAACAGCCTCATTTAGCTTAGGTTTTTTACTCAAATACGCTTCATATTTTTCTTTGATTTTATGAGCATAATAGGTGTAAATAGCTGCATCTAAATGATTCGCATAACAGATAGGTCTTTCTTTAACGGAAGCAGTTCTTTTAGCTCCTTTATCCTTTCTTCCATAACAGTCCTTCTCAATTCGAAAACGACGGCTCTTAATATTCCGAAGTATGAATGGATAAAAAGAATGTTGCCTTACCTTCTTTGGATTTTGACAATAATTAACAACCCATTCCTGATCAGAAAGCGATAGTTTAGAGCTAAAATGAACATAGCCCTTGGGTTTGAAAAAGCTGTTTTCTTGTTTCATAGTAAAAAAATGCCTTTAAGCATTACGTCGGGGCTAACGTCGAGAAAGTGGTATTGATCACATGCTGAGTACAAGAGCTATACACTCTCACCCCTCTTTTTAGAACAATAATTGTACATTCAATCATAAACCAATATAATGCTATGACTAAACATAATAGAAGCGGATTCTCCTTAACCACCTTATTGACGGTAAGCTTAAACCTACTCAAACTTCTTCTGATTGATGGAAATGAAATTCTACCAATCCTAATTTGCAAGTTTGGAACTTCTTTCCTGATCAGCTAATTCTGACAGTTCTCATATTTACCTTGAAATATGAATAAAAAACGTGATTCAATCGTTAACAAATGCTTAAAGGCTCGTAAAGCTACAAAATATTCAATCAATGTGAAATTTTGCCTGAATAATTCGAGTGCATAACATCTCAAGGGCAATATATTGTCTCGTACTCGAAAAATCTCGTTATGCTCTATCTCAAGAGGGGTTCTCACAATAGGGAATATCCAATTGCCCTCCTATGGTTATGCACTCATTTCATAGGGATGTGCAATGGAAATTCGATTCTTAGAATGAAAGCTTATATTTACTCATGTGGTGCTATTAGAAGAGGTCATTTCCACCCCCCCCCCAAATGCACTTCAACCACCTTCCTCACCCCCTCCTCACTCATCAAATACCGGCAATCCTCCTCACGGTCCATAAACAGATTTTCGGTAAGCACCGCCGGACAATGCGAATGTTTGAGTAGGTAAAAGCCGGCTTCCTTGTCGGGGTCGCCATCGGAATAGTCTTTGCGGACGGGAAAGGGCAATAGGCGTTCGGCATGATGAATGAACTGCGTAGCCCAGGCGTCGCTTTGTGTTTCGCCTTTTGAGGTGAAGATCTCCCAGCCGGTGCCTCCGCCGGCATTGGCATGAATAGAGATCAATCGGCAATCATCATACTTTTTACAAAGCATATTGATGCGTTCAATGCGGTGGTTCAGGGGTATGTCATAGTCTTCCGGCACCACCAGGCAATTGGGAATGTTGCGGTCGAAGAGTTGAGCGGACAGCTCACGGGCTACCTTGCGGTTAAATTGCCATTCTAATAATTGGGTGCCGTCGGACCATACAGGACTGCGTTTTCCTGCGGTGTTGTAGCCGTGGCCATTGTCGATTAGGATCATGTCGGTTACTTTTTAAGTTTCACATCATTACCACCAGCCCCACTCGATGACCCAAACAGAAAATCCACAATGGTATTGAGTTTGGTAGAAATGCCCCCGTAAATGGTGCTCACAAAAGCAATTTGCCAATCCTTCAGGTCGATGTTTTCAAACACGAAATAGTTCAGGATAATCAGGGTGAGGATCAGCCAGGCACCTAAGAAGAAGATAGCGAACAGCTTTTGCAGTGCGCTGTCGGTGGCGTACATCCGTCGGGCAGAATCACGGTCGCCGATCGTCATTTTGAACAGCTCGATCTTGCCTTGTAATTTCTCTTCCTTGGTGGTAAAGATTTCGTCGATCAGTTGGGTGCCGAGGCGCAGGGTTTCATTGACCGAGACGTTGGTTAGTTTTTTGAATAGGTTCATGGGCTACGAAATTGGAAGGTGTGAGAGACCCTTGAGAGTCTCTCAAGGGTATATTATTGTTGCGGTTTATAGAACTTATCCACCACCTCACTGATATGATCTATCTTCTGCGTGAAGTGCTGAATACTCTGCTGTATCAGCTCCTTGTGCATATAATTATCATTGATTTGACATTTGAGCTCATCCACCGATCGGTGAATTTTGCCGATCTCACGGCGCATATCGGACACTTCTTTGTTCAAGAAAACAATGTCTTTGGTGAGTAGGTCCACGTGCGCAACAAGGTCATGTTTGGAGGCCATATTGCCGATTGCTCGACTAATGATGACACTTAAAATGCCGACGATCAGACTGCCGAACAGTCCGATAATCAGCCAAAAGGATTTGCTTACGAATACTTCCATCAGAATATTTTATAGGTTTTGGGTTTTGCTTTGGGGAAACGGTTTTTTTCCATCGTCGCCGACCGGTCCTCTACTTTCATGATCGCATCCACATCATGCTCCCAGTCGGACCCGCCCTTTGAACTGCCGTCCCGATTTTGTTTGAAGATCATCACGATTGAACAGTTCGGGTACCGCTGTTTGAATGCTTGAAACTGTTCGACCTTCAAGCCGATTGTCTGTACCGAATCCATGAAAACCACATCGTATTGCTTGAGCTGTCCTTCATGAAAATCCTGCACAAAATCAATGTGCTGATCCACCTTCAGGCGTTTGATTTTCTCCTGCAAACTGCCCTGAAGTCCTTCTTCATTACTCACAAAAAGTACCTTCTTCCCCACCTTCGCCAAAGCGTTGGCAAGGCAAAGAGCGACCGTCGATTTTCCCTGAAATCGTCTGCCGTAGATCATCATGTAGAAAGGCTGAAAGGGTTCTCCCAACAAGCCGGAAAAGGGTGCGGGCAACTTGAGCGTATTGAATTTCATTGCGCTCAGTTGCTCCGCACTCACGACATCAAAAGCACCGAGATTGCCACTGCCGGAAACCGCATCCGAACGGTCCGCAGTGGCTTTTACTTTCCCCGCCCGCAAACTTTTTGCAAGCCTGCCAGCTCTGTTTCCTTCAATATCAATTGATCTTGTTTCAAATAGTCTTTTAAAATTTTCTGCACTTTCATCACCTGCGCAAAGCCGTAATCGCCCTTTTTGACCTTCTGATTTTTCAGACTGTTTTCAATGGATTTGAGCAAACGCTTTGCCTTCTCTTCGGTGATCGTGTGATACAAACCAATGAAGCGTTTGACCAAGCTCACTGCCGCACTGATGCCATACATCGCCACCGTGCCCTCAACATCCGTGTATAATTTCTTCGGAATTTCATAGGTGAACGTATCACTTTTGGCTTCTTGGTAAGTATTGTTGAGCTCCTTGGCAATCTTCAAAATCATGTCCGCATTCGCACTGTTTTTGCGGATCGTCTTTTCAATCGCCGCCCGTTGGATCGCTTTGTATAGCAAGATGATTTGCTTAACCGTTACCTTTTTATTGTGCAAATTTTTGTAACGACGCATCAGGCGCACTTCCATTGGCATCGCCGAAACTTCATTCGGTTTGCGCACCGCCGCCTTTGGGGTCCGAGCCTTGCGGGTGGTGGTTTTATTCGCTGTCGTTTTGCGAGCTGTTTTAGATATTGTGGTCTTTCTGGTTGTGGCTTTCGCCGCTGTTTTCCTCGCCCGTGGACTTGCCTTTTTTGCCGGTGCTTTCTTAGTCGTGCGCTTCGCTGTTGTTCGAGTGGTGCTCGTTTTCTTTTCACCCGTTTTGGACGAAGTGTGTTTAATCACCAGCTTGAAATGATTGTCCAACATCTGTTTGATCTGATCGTCCTCCTTGTAAAATTCGGCGAAATCATCAAACTGCTCATGCGCCTCCTGCAACGCTTTGGGGAGTTTGGAAAAATCAATTTTCTTGACTTGATCTTTGTAGTTGTTGATGTTTAGGGTCATGTTTTTAATGATTAATGTTTAATGATTAGGCGAGTTGGGGGTGGTATTGGGGGCCCCCCATCGTCATTGGTTCAAGCGTCCTGCTTGGATCAATAAGTGTTTCCCCGATACGTGAGACGTAATGAATTACGCCTTTACAGGATTACCATTACCAAAAATAATCTGTGGAAATCTGTGTAATCTGTGGACAATATCTTAGCGGTTACAAAACCTGCGCCTGCAAAATCAAAATCGCCTTTGCCCGCATTCGAGCCAGTTTAAGATTACCTTTAGCCTTCTTGTCATTCGCCTTTTGTCGCTTTGCCTGCGCACTCAAACGCTTATCAAAGCCCTTCTTATCCTGGTCAAACAGCTTCAATGCTTCTGCCGTAATATTGTCATCTTTCGGCACCTCTTCCGGTGGTTCGAAATCATATTTCTCCCGATCCAACTGCGCATTGATTGAATATTTCTCACTCAAAATGTCGAGCACCTTATCCAAATTTTCATCTACAAACGACGCTTTCATCTTGTCGGAAACCTTCTGAAAACCGTCCGATTGTTCCATCAGATTAATCAAATCCCAGTCGGTATAAATCATCTGATAGGTTTTATGCTGTTTGATGATGATGTTGAATCGCCCCCGTTGCCGCATAAAAGAAACCTTCTTAATCATGCTGAACGACTGCCCGACGCTCAGACCTCTAAGCACCTTTCCCAACTGCGAAGCGGGCACCACCACATGCCGAGCATTCTCTTTAAACGACCAGGTAGGAGGCACCAAAATGCCTTTTTTGACCTTATCATCTGCGGTCGTATAGCTGATTAGTTTGCCTTTGTAGATCGGCGTCGCCTGCAAAATATTGCCAGTAATGATGTATCGGGTTTCACGGTCGGCACTGCTATTGGAAATCGCCTGATCCCATTTTTCAATGAAATTCGCCTGCGCTTCTTCGTTCAATTGGAAGCTACGGCTCAACACTCTTTCAACCTGTTGCGCCGTCTCGCCCGAAGCCGGAAGGCTCACCATCCGACGACCATCACTCAGGGCAAAAGAGAATTTCACCGCCGAAGGCGCATAGGGATTGTCCAATTTCTTGTTGATGCTCACGCCCATAAAAATGGCCGTAATGCTCTTCGCTTCATCGCCTTGCGTTAAAATCATCCCCGTTTTCTTTTCCATTTGATCCACAGGATCCTCAAAAACACCAACATCGAACCAACACCTACCGACTGAAGAATCAGCATATTTACCATTTTCCATAACCACTCAAGCAGTATATCTTTCATCATTCCTTCATGGTTTTGTCCCGAAATGTGGACGCCTTTGTCCACCACGGTTGTTCCTTCGACCAGCTCAAGAACCAAACCATGGTTTACCCGACGGTAGGGACGTTGCATGCAACGTCCGTACAGTCCTGTGTTCCAATTGAAATCGTGGATCCAATCAAGCATACCGTTTCAATAAACCACCAAACCAACCTGCTTTAGCGGGTTTGACTATTGGTAGCCCATTGCTTTAGCTGTGGGTACATAATAATCGTGGGGTACATACAAAAAAAACACCCGCAAGTGAGCCCACGGGTGTCCATAAACGAACTAAGTCTAACGAACTTTAAAACTAAAGTTTAGGCGGTATATTCCACCTCGTTATAAATTATCGTACCACTGCCGATGGCCCCGGTGGCGAACTCCGTACACAAAGCCACCATCAGTTCATCCAACAGTTCCATCTCATTTTCCCAATTAATTTTAGCCTGAACATCCGTAAAATCAGAGCGGTTTGCCATCTCCAGATCATAACTGCGGTCCTCGATCGAGATCTCCACCTTGCGCTTGTCAATGTCCAACTCACGGAGCTTGTCCGGATTGGTCTCATTGTCAATCTTGGTCTGAAGCACCTGCTTTTGCGCTTCCAGCTCAACGATCTGCAACTGACGTCTTTGCAAGTCAGCGGCTTCATTTTTATCACGGTAATTTTGAACACTCAGGTTGTAAGCCAAACGCTCACGGCGGAGTTGCGCCTCTTTAACGGCTACGGAGAAGCCGTCCACACTTCCGAAATTTTGGATCTGCTCGGAAGGAATCAATACTTCGACGAATCTTTGCATAGTTAGTCAATAAAAGATTGCGCTCGTCGGAATTAGTTCTTGTTTGGTTATACTGATACTAAAATATTTGGTTGTGTTTTGCTAATAAAATTTAGTTAAATGGACAAATCACCCTTCTACTCGCACCATCCACTTACTGCCGATATAAAAATAGCTGTTTTTATTTGGCTAAATTATCTATGAACACCAAAGTTATAATACTATATTTATCTATTATTACTGATTATTACAATTTAATATTAACCTATACTCAACATGCGGGTACACTACTTTTTATGGGCTATACTCATTTTCTTTTGCCAAATAGCCATGGCACAACCTCAGGCGGAAAAGCCACCTGTTTTTAATGTAGATTACTATACTTACTATTATGAAATAAGTAAGGCGTCACATCTTTTATGGATTGCTATCGGTGATGAATCGGAAGAAGGTGGTGACGAAAGATTAACAAAGACCTACCAGTTAATGTCAGATATAGATGCTTCTGAAACCAAAGACTGGTATGAAGGCAAAGGCTTTCCGATGATTAAAGGTTTTCGTGGTAATATAGAAGGGCAGTTCTTTAAAATTAAGGACCTTTATATCAACCGACCTGATGAAGATAGCGTGGGCTTTATTTCTTATGGAGGAAGAACAATAAAAAATCTGATATTTGAAAATGTAGAGGTAATTGGAGCAGACTACACGGGTGCGATTATTGGTAGAAGTTGGGATGTCACTCCAGATTTAAATAATGTGGTGGTGTCTGGCTCAGTTAAAGGAAAGAAATATGTTGGTGGGCATATTGGGCAGATGAATGCTCAAGGATCTTATTCTTCCTTTAGCGGTTTATTCAATTTGGCGGATGTCGAAGGAGATTCATTGACGGGTGGGCTAATAGGAAAATCGACAGGAGATGATATGTACATATCCCTTAGTCAAAACTATGGATCAATATCAGCTGATCAGTGGTTGGGAGGATTTATTGGTAAATCAGAAAATAGTTTAAATTATATACAGCTTTCTAGTAACTTGGGAATGCTGACAGCTAATAAAAATGTTGGTGTTCTTGTTGGGCAGAGTGTTTTAAATAGGTACTTGGCAAACTATGCAAATAAGGATCAACTACCACCGAATGTCAATACTCAGGGGTGTACTTTATTAGATAGGGAGCAGTTCTCTTCTGCAGAAAATTTCAATGAAAGTTTTAGGAAGTCTCATAATTTCAGAGAGTATCCTGATTTTAAACAGAATGGAATAATACCCGTACCAAAGGCTTTTTCACAACCTTTTAGATTTACTGTGAAAAATGGCGAATCTTGGATGCCCAATAACTTGGTCAATATGTGCTTATTCTCGGAAGGTATCGAACAAGGATATGGGTTTGATGAAACAGCTAAAATTTCTCTTCAATTGGGGGCTGGGACCAAATTTTCTCATATACGAGTTGATGGAGTGGACTACTTTGACAACCCTTGTGTGATTCCGATTAAACAAGGAATGGCAAATGAACTTGAAATTTGGCTTGAGGAGGACTATTCATTTGAGGGGGGAGACGGAAGCCGTGAACAACCTTTTCAGATTGGAACTTTTGAACAGTTTGAGCAGTTAGCCTATAATCTCAATTTAAAGAATAAACACTTTGAGCTTGTTAATGATATTGATGCAAGTATAACACGAACAAGACCTGACGGTGCGAAATTCACTTCAATCCTTGACCTTGGAGGAGTGTTTAACGGCAACGGATACTCAATCGCAAATCTTGATGTTTTTGACACGCATACAGCATTTTATGCAAATTATGGTGAAATTATTAATCTAAGACTTGAAAATTGTTCATTATTGAATCCTACTTACAGTGGATCGCCTGAAGGGTTGTTAGTAGAGAGAAACTATGGAACGATCAATAATTGCCATATAAAAGGTGAAATAATCAGTGAAAGTTCTGATCAGAGAACAAAAAGAGGAATGATTGCTGGCTATAATGCAGGGATAATTACGGAGTCATCAGCTATAGGGTCCGTGGAAACGAATAGTGATTTTGGTGGGCTTGTTGGATCAAATGGGGTTGAAGGGATAATTTTTAATTGTTTCTCAAATGTACAAGCAGCCACTCATTATGCTGGTATTGGTGGTCTTGTATCAGAGAATTCTGGACATATCAGTCTATCTTATTCGATGGGAACCTATCATACTACTTCATCTTATCAATCCTATGGAGGAGTAGTCTATAAGGAAAATGGAACGGGGACTAATTCTGGGGTGGGCCTATATTTCGATTTGGATATATTAGATCCGTCCGCTTATACAATCATAGATGCCGAAGAGTACGGGATTTCAACCGATGCTTTTGCCAATGAAGATCGGTTCCCCTATTTTGATTTTGACAAGGTATGGGAGATTCGTCAAATTGATGAAATTGATGAGCATCCGAGACCTTATTTGAAATCAATGATTTATGATAAGGTATTGAATATTAGTGTTTTTCCTGTAGAGGCTGAAAAGTCCTTATCAGGTGATCAAGCTTATTATATTGGAGATACTGCAAAACTTTCGGTTAGAGGGCATAAGGGTTACCGTTTCTCTCATTGGCAGGCAGGAAAAGATACACTTTCCACTGATCCAAATTATAACTTCAAAGTAATGGCGGACACCCCATATCAATTATCAGCCCATTTTATTTGGGATAAGAGTCAATTAGATATCAAGGGTACAGGAAGCAGTATGGACCCTTACCAGATCACCAAACTTGAGCATTTGGAAATTATTAGTCATACAAGTAAATTAAACGCGAAATCATTTATTTTAATGAATGATATTGATGCCTCCGAGACTGCTCATTGGAATGAAGGAAAAGGATTTAGACCGATCAATTTAAGTGGACAGTTTAATGGTCAAGGGTACAAAATATCAAACTTATATATCAACAGATCATTCGAGGAAAAAATTGGCTTTTTTGGACATCTAACGGGTCGCGTGTTCAACCTTCATTTTAGAGACGCGACTGTTGTTGGACGGACAAATGTTGGTATTCTTGCAGGTAATGCTCATGACAACCAAGTGGTAGCTTGTTCTGCTACAGGAAAGGTTCATGGAAATTACCGTGTGGGAGGATTGATTGGGCGATTACAGGATTTTGATATTCTTCATTGTTATACGAAGGTAAATGTTTCAGGAGCATCCGCAACAGGAGGCCTTTTAGGAGTAGGGTTCAATTATTCTACTATTGCTTATAATTACTCTGCAAGCACACAAATAGGGGAAGGAGAATATGACCCCTTTTCTTGGAGTCCACCTATCTTTACCACACCAGAACACAATTATTTTGACAAAGATGTTGCCAATAGTGAAACTGCCAAAGGAGCTGAGCCACTAACAACTCAAGCCTTTAAAGATATAAATTCATTTAAAGGAGATCATTGGAATTTTGATGCGTCCTGGCAAATTGAAAATGAGGTTAATGATCCATTCTATTTGCGACCTGTTCACCAATGGAATACCCCTATCCAAATAACAAGTGAATTGTTAAATGGTGTAGAGCAGATACCTGCCGTAGGGAAGTATGTTCCTGGTATAGATCTCGATTATGATATCATCACTGGGGAAGGTGCCAGATTTCTTAGCTTATTGATTAATGATACCCAAAGAGACCAATCAGGAACTTTAGACATGACTAAAAATCAACACTTCGAGATTTCTGCTAATCGTCATCAGTACAAGGTTAATATTCAAATTGAAGGTCATGGTAAGGTGGAGCCTTTTATTCAAGGTGCATTATATGGTGATAATCACGAATTTACTTTTACCCCTGTCAAAGGAGGAGCACTTTTAGAGGTATTCATCAACGACGAATCCATCGGCAATCCTTCAACCTATACGTTGGAGAATATCACGGCTGATGTGAAGGTCAAGGCAGTATTCTCAAGAGTGCTTGCTAATGACATATCCAGTGGTCTGAAAGTGTACCCTGTTCCTGCTTCACATAAACTATTTGTGGAAGGTTTGGGAACGGACCGCTCGGTTCAGATTTTAGGGCTTGACGGACGAATTATTCAGTCTGTTGAACTCCGAGACAACCATGCTTGGATAGAAATTGGATCGCTGAGTTCGGGAATGTATTTATTGAAAACGGCATCGGCGACGATCCGATTCGTGAAACAATAAGCCCTCTTTTAACCATAAACAGAAAGACCGATATGTTCAATGTCGGTCTTTTTTTGTGACCGTTTTGATGATTGCCTGTCGAAGATATGCAATCACACCATTTAAGAACATGTTTTCTACTGACGTAGGGACGTTGCATGCAACGTCAGTACCGTGAGGTACAAGAATAATCGACAGCCCAGGTCAGATGGCGTATTATATCAGTTCACAGATTATTTTTCCAAATCATCAACTTGATCTAAGACATCATTAATCTTTAACCTCTAATCCCTAATCACTAACCATTGCCTCCTCCCTTACGTTTATTTACTAAAATTATTTGCATTATGCCCCACCTCACCCACCCACAACGTCAGCTACTCCAGCACTTCGCCCCTCGGCTATCGCAATCCGTGATCGCCAAATACCTCGGTGTGCACCGCTCGACGATCTCCCGTGAGTTGAAAAGATACAGCATCAATGGGGTGTACAATGCCATGTATGCCTCCTTTGCCCGCAAGCAAAAGCGGGCCATCGCCAACGGTCTGATGATGCGCACCGGCATGCGCTATGGTTTGGTTACCTTCTATAAAAAGATCAGTATGCGCTTGCCGAATCCTTATCGGTTTTGGAGGCGTAGGGTCAGACCTGCGTGCTTGACCTATACCAGTGTTGATACAACCCACAATGTAGAGACGTTGCATGCAACGTCCGTACCGACCTGCAAGCCAGATCAAACCGATAAGTCCATTAAAACAAGTGTTTCAAATGAAACATCAAGCCCTATGGTAGCCCATTGCTTTAGCTGTGGGCACACAAACAGGATCGCTACGCCCAAACCCACCATCATTGCGGATCCAACGGATCATACGGCAACGGAAGGCATAATTTTTTGGCGCCGGGGCCTCGGAAGTAACCGACTTGCACATCAATAATTTCGCCCCAGAAGTATTTTACTTTCACGCTGACGACCAGGCGGGAGCTGTTGCGTTTTGGGGTGGTTGTTGGTTTGGGGGTATTCATGCTCCTTCAGTTTGGTATTGAAAATAGACATAGCAATCAAGCGGTAGTCCGGACTTGTTTTTAATCAGGATCGTTGCGCTGCTATTGACCATGATTGGTTCGGCAAAGGGTTTTATTTCCTTTTTGATCGGTTTGAGCCTACGGTTCAGGGGGAGGGGAAAATCCCGTAATAGGAAGCTGTTACCGTTAATCAGGGTGGTGATTAGCGTCTGCTCACCGCTTTGAGTGGGGTAGTCAATGTATTGTCGTTCATAAAAGAAAATATCCTTTTTGCGCTTGCTCAAATAGAAAATGATGCGGTTGAACATCTCGGCTAAACTCACCGGATACTTTTTGTACTTCAGGTAGTTGGTATAATAATCGTTATCAAAAATGGCGGCTGTGAAAGTCGGATCTTTGAGGATAGATTGCAGCCTTGTTTGCAGTTCGCTATTGGCAATGGCCCGATAATTTATGTGCTCGAATAGCTTCTCTTCCAAACACGGAATGAACTTTTGCTGAAAGTATTGTTGTGCTGATATTTCGGTTTGAGTGTTGGCCAGATAGTCAATCGGAAGGTCCATTGCCCGCAAATTTTCCAGCAAAATGGATTGCGGAAAAACCAAGGGAAAAATCACCTGCCTCATGGGGGATTCAGGGAATGACTGTATGACTTTATCATAGTAAAATATCCGAGCGCTGTTACGCTGTAAATAGGAAATGACTCTTTCTTTGATTGTGATTTCGAGACGGATGCGCTGATATTCCCGATAGGATGTTGAGCTGAATGGCCGCTTTTCGATATACCGTTCAAAGGTGTCATATTCAAAGATATAATCGATAAAGGGCGTGCCGTTCAATAGCTCCGATAACCGGTCGGCTATCACCTGCTGATCCACGGTTGTAAAAACAATACCCGACAGCAATGCGCCTTTAAGAAGATCAACAAAATTTGATTTGAAATAACTTCGTGCAGTAGATTCACTTGACTGACTGAGTAGTGCGTCATATTTGTTTTCAAGGTCAATATTGGACAAGTTTTCCTGCAATTTGGTTGAAGGAAAGGTCAGGCTTACCGGCACGGTATTGCTTTCGAGCTCACTCAACGACAAGGCGCTGTACGCCATGCCCGTGATCTGTTTGCAGTCGGCGGGCAAGAGGTGTTCCGACTTAATATGATCGCCGGCAACACGCAACTTAACGGTATGGTAGTGATAGCTCATTGCACTTATTTTTTCGGATCAATAACAGCAAGCAAATACAGTCGGACCTCGTAATCCTGATCGGTGGCCATGTTCTTCGCATCGTCTTTGTAGAGCACTCGGATAGGGCTGTTTTTGGCTTTCTCGTTTAGTGGAAAAGCGACCTCATCAATGCTCATATCATCGCTATGATGCAAGAGTGCCACTTCGGTATCATCAGGGATAATTTCGGTATCGTCGATCCACATTCGGACCGTTGCCCCTAACAATGCTTCGGGTTCGGACAGTCGGAAAAAAGCCCCAACAATGCGGTCATGTTCGGTCTTGGTGTTGGCGTTATACTCAACAGTGTTGCCCTGTTTGGCGGTGAATTTTATCACCTGAATTTTTTTGATTTGTTGTTCCATGGTAGGCTTGGGTTGGATGAAAAAAAGGGCTTGACAATCTGCCAGCCCCACAATTTGGTTTCTGATTCTATCGCCAGAGTTCATCTTGTGATAGACCGATCATCAACCTACCACGAGACGGAGTCTCGCGGCAGGAATTGTACGTTTACGCCTTCTCAATCATCGCACCGATCAAGGTAACTTTCACTGCCGGCGCATAAACGCCGTCTCCCACAACCGCCTTTGGCATGTTCAAACGAGGGGTGATGTCCATTGCCGGCTTCAACCATTTCGGGTTGTCCAGACCATAATAAAACTTGCGCTTCGTTGTGTCAGAATCATCGAAAATACCACATGACAATTCCGGTACAATCACCTTCGTGCCAAGGGTCATTTCAAAAGTACCGTTCATGATTTGCGGTGGGTAGGCGTACTGCCCAAACGGGAAGTTGGAAGGATCAGTGTCGTTCTCATCTTCACCATGCGCATACTCCAACACAATACCGGTCAAAAGGAAAAACTTACCGTTATCCAACTGCGCACGGTTCAGGTTCGTGCGACCGGTTTTCTTATCGTCCGAGCTTTCCATCAGGTCAATATCGGACTTGTTTTCAATTGACTTGATTGTGTAGATCGCCGAATCGACTACCTGCAAACGGGCGGTTCTCAAACCTTCCTGCACGTCTTTGGGTAACTGGTGGCGACGCAATTCAAAGTGCGCCTTGGAGGTCAAATCTTTGGTCATGCCCGTTTTCAGGGCAATGGCATTTTGACCGGCACGGAAGGATTTTCGCACCGCTCTACGGCGTGAAGCCTTGCGCTTTGCTCTGCGTCGGGCACGTCTTTTGGCACGGTTCACACGACCGATCTCGCCAATGCCTTCGACCACATCATCTTCAGCGTCTTCCTTCTCGAACTGACTTTCTTCTTGATCCAGCATGGATTCTTCAATACCCTCGATCTCCTCGACCGAAGGGAAAAGGTCTTTTTCTTCGCTTACATCTTGCATCGAAATTGTTGTTTATAGGTTAATATTCATATCTATCGCGAGAGTCTCTCTCGTGATAGACCACGGGATTTTGGGCCTTAGTGGGTCGCTAAGACCAGTATTTTTTAAGCCGTCAGCATATCGCCGGCAAAGACGTCCATATCGGTGGCATCAGGCACCACGCCGTCGGGTAGGTTCGAGGCTCCGACGCCGCTGACATACTCGTCGGTTTCATCATCATAATGATAAGAAGGGGTGCCCGATTGTCCCGTAGGTAATGCCCGCATGGCATCCGATTCCATGATCGCCTCAATGTCCAGGTTGGCAGCTGGCAATGCCCCAGGGTTCGCATTTAGCGGAATAGTGATCGGTTCATCTTCTTCAACCTCACCCAAGATCCCTTCGAGCCCCTGAAGCAATGATTTACCGGTCATTTTCTTGTATCCCTCTTCCATTCCGGCACCTGAAACGCCCAACAAGCCGAGCTTGAGGTATTCGTTCGAGGCCATTTGTGTGCCGACCAGTCCACCGATCGTTACGATGCCAGGCACGAGCATTTCTTTAAAGTCAGTTCCAGCCAATCCTTTGACAGTCGTTGATTTATTGAGGCTTTTGAGCAGGTATTTTCCACCCACCAATCCGATGACCAGGCTCAATGGTTTGCCTACATCTTCGGCGGCTTTCATGAAGTCGATTTGTTGTTTATTTCTTATTGCCATATTAATTATAGGTTTGAAATTATGTCCATTGCTTATTTACCATGGTTGAAACCATGGCCTACCAGTGAAAAACCTACTGAAGTAGGTTAGTGCTGTGCATCCAATCAAATATGTAGTTTCAATTGAACCACCAAGCCAACCCATTTCAATGGGTTTCACGCTGTTAGCCCATTGCTTTAGCTGTGGGATAAACGGTCAATTATGCCAATACAATACCCCCCAAATCATCCTTCTTCATGTATTTGGTAGCGGCGAAAATTCCCCCACCAACGGCGGCAAGGATACCGGTTCCAATCAAGATTTTTTTGATCGGTAGCTTGGATTGCGTTGCCGGAACAGCGGGGACCGATGAGTTTGTTGTCGTCGGGTTTTGATATGAAGTCGTAGCCGGCATGGTTCTTTGGTTTGCCGTTGTGCTTCGGCTTGTTGTTCGTGTTGGGGTTAATACCGGTTTTGATGCAGTGCTCTTTTTCCGTTTTGGAAAGATATTACGCACCTTCGATTTGACCTTTTTGAATATGTCTTTGATCGGTTTGAAGAACGATCCAATCTTTGCCAAAACCGGTGTTGCGGCGGCTACACTTGCGGCGGTTGCCACGGCTCCGAAGCCTCCGAACTCATCATCGTAAAACTCCACATCGCCGAAGCCACTCAATGAGAAGTCCCTGCTTTTTTGCTTGGCTCCCTTGATGATCGCCTTTTTCAAGTTGTGGCTCTTGCCTTGCAACTTGCTGAAAATCTTTTTCACACGGGCAAAAGCGGCTTTGATCTGTCTGAGTTTTGCCGGATCAATATTGTGGCGACTTGCCATATTATCCGGCAAGTAAGCGTACTGCATTTTTTTCGCCAACCCGAACATGTTTGTACGGAAGGCTAACAGCAATCCGTTGCGCACGGCAATTGAAACCGGATTGAAACGTACCACGGCTTTGACTGCTTTCTTGGCGAACTTGCCAATCTTCTTTCCAATCTTTTTGAGGGCACTGAAAAAGCGTCCACGTCTGCGCTTTTTGCCTCTGCGTCTTCGGAATAATCCAAGCCCGTCGAGTTCCTGATCTTCGGCGTCCAAATAGTCCTCAATGCCCAACAAATCCGACTGAATGAAATCGGCATCCATGAGCTTTTCTTCCAGTAATTCCAGCTTATCCAGTATCGGTCCACGCTTCGGCGTATGCCAATATTTGATCGCCTGATTAAGCATATCCAAAAACTGAACAGGGTTCTGAATGTGGGCAATCTTGCTCGCATTGTCTTGGTTTTTCGATATGAAATCACGGGTGCGAACGAGGTAATTATAAGTCTTGTCCTCATCGCTGATCGTCCCGATAGTATCATCAAAATCAATACCGCTGATGATGTTTTCGAGCTCCAGCTCATCGGCTGTTGAACCTCCCGAATGCCCACTCAGAGCATAAATCGGAAGGCCAAGACTACTAACGGAAACATTACTATTCGTCATAGGAAAGGATTGTTCATAGGAATAGGGCACCTGATAATCGAATCGGTCAAGCACCGGATCAATGATGATCTCACCGCTTGCATCCTGATCGTCAGGAATGAAAATGTATATGTGCTGAAAGTTGCGCTTACCATTGTATTTGGTGATGCGAAACTCAAAGGGAATGCCCAGGCATTTGAGAAGAGAACCGCAAAAAATCGAGAAGTCATCGCAATCAATACCGGCGTCTTTCTCGTTGCGCTGCTTGAAGCGAATTTGCCCATCAAGCCAGGAGCGGGCGGGCGTACGAAGTTGCTCCGTGCCCGCCTCGTCCAGCTTGTATTGCAGGTGTTTGTAGGCAAAATCAAAAATATTTTTAGCGGTATTTCGGGTGTTAGCCACCTTGAGTTTTTTGGCCAAATCAGCCACTTCCAAATAGTGTCGCTCAACGATTTGGATACAAGCATTGACCGTATCAAACACGTTGCCATGCTTGAGTAAAATGTCTTTGTTTTCAACAGATTTAATCAGGTGATTGTACGCCCGACCGTCGGCCACATTCCGAGGACCGGAAGTGATACCTAACTGTCTCAACTCGCCGGAAAATCCACTCATAGCTTCAGAAGCTAAGTGATGATTGACCTGTTCACCATTGACGGTCAGGTGCAGATCAAAAGCAAGGGACGAAAGGATCGTCGATACTTGTGAAATCTTCAATCCTTTCCCCAAGAGGTTAGAAAGCGGAATTTCAAATTTGATTGGAAGCACCTGCGTAGAGGTCGGTGCAATCTCATGAACTTTGCCCTGAGGAACAGAAAATGCTAATGGCGCACCATTGTAGTTGGCAACAATTTGGCGCAGCCCTAAAGCTACCGCCGTCGTGCGGGGATTGTAGGCTTGAATGTCCACGGCAATGACCACCTTTTGCAAGTCCACCGAATGCAGACGAGGAAGGTGGTAAGTGAATTTCAGATCAGCCACCGGTAGGATCTTCTTGCCTTTCTTATAAAAATATAGACCACCGGCAACAACTGTTCCGACGGCAGCTACTTTGGCAATATTGGCTAAATCTTCATTCATACTTTCCGGTTCATGTTTGGATTAACATACCGAAATGTAAGGGCTACTGATTTGTGAGTGAATGTATTTGAATGTTGATGAATGAATTTGTCAGTGTTTGATTGGATTTGAACGTAGAAATTCAAAGGAGAATAAGCGAGTGCTTAGTGTTTTTTAGCCTCAACTGACTACTTGACTAAGGAGGGAACTATGAAGGGAATTTTACTATAAAAAAATACCCGATGATCGGAAACTCACATTATCAGACTTCCTTCATCGGGCACTTTTTGTTATCAATTCAATACGGACTACTTTTTAGGTAGTACTCCATATATATTTTTTATCTTGATGTTATCCTTTTTAGGATACCAATTTCCGACCTTACCAGTTGGGGCTGCTGCTGCCCACAATTTGTTAATAGTGCCGAAATATAAAGTTTCACCATCTTTTATTATCGTGGATTCAAGTCCGGAAATATAACCATTGTTTGTTTGATATAATTGCTCACCATTAGCAGTATTTATGGCAACTGTATTCTTTAAAGAGGCCAGATAGAGTACTTCATCCTCGTACAGATACTGATAATTTAAGTCATCATTAGTTGAAAATTCCCAATCCATATTCCCGCTTTGACCATTATAGCACTTAACATAGCTTCCGTCAAAAGCATCACTCAGCCTTACAAAAAGATTATTTCCTATGATGTTGATTTGGTTGTTATACCAAATATCATCTATATGCCATACCTGTTCTTGCTTAGTTAAGTCGTAGCCTATGACTTGGCGGTCACCATTTTTATAATAAACCAATACCTCTCCCAATACACCTACTAAACTACATTCCTCATCGAGAATGTTTTGGTCGAAATTTCCATTGTAATCAATAGTGAAAATACTGTAATCCCCCTTTTGAAGATAGATTTTGTCCTCCTGAAAATATACCTCTCTTAGGTAATTTTCAACTGTCCAAATGATACTACCGTTCTCGGGATTAATTGCAACAAATAAATCA
The DNA here is from genome assembly GCF_036492425.1 of Persicobacter psychrovividus. NCBI lineage: Bacteria > Pseudomonadati > Bacteroidota > Cytophagia > Cytophagales > Persicobacteraceae > Persicobacter > Persicobacter psychrovividus. The sequence continues at coordinate 416,824 of NZ_AP025293.1, read as the reverse complement.
TTTTCTGTTTGCACGTACAATACATCATTTATCATATGCATCTCTTCGGAAGACTGAAGATCACCTTGTTGCCAAACCGACAGTCCTGTATAAGCATCCAAGGCTTCTATACCAGCCTCAGAGGACACGATCAAATGTGAGTTATGTAGAATACCGTAGTCATACGATTGGTCAATTTCCCACACTTTGTTATCATTCAAAGCATCGAGTAAAACAGTGGATTTGATGCCTGTATGTTGTGTTTCTTCACTGATTAAAATGAGCTTTTCCGAATTATCGGGCATTACCTGAATATCCACTGTTTTGAGTGGTGATTCATCCCCGAATGAAAAATGGTCTATTTGACTGTTTAGGGGAGTCCCCGTTCCAATCAATTGGATTGTTTCGAGTTTTGGTACCGAGGTTACCTCTCCCGATGCTGTGAATTGATAACCATTACCAGGATTCAATACAATATTATAACTGCCTGGCTCTTTAAAATAAAAATAGGCCTTAAGATAGTCCTCCGGTCCCAATGGTTGCCCAACATGGTAGAAGCCTGAAAACTCCATCCCTTGCAAAGTGGCGTTGATGTCAGTGACTTCTTCTTGATCGTTCTCCTCATCATTTAATGGATCTCCATCTTTTGAACAGCTATAAAAAAGAATAGAAAAGCCAAGAAGGGTCAAGGCCAAACGGTGACTTAAATAGTTCATAGGTTTTGATGTTTTTTAAAAAAGCCAATCACCCTTTTAGTATTTTTTGATTGACCAGTAATAATTTTCAATATATTTATTATTAATCCAGAAAGTAACCTTTATGTCCTTAAATTTAGCTGTTGATACGGAAATATCTGCTGTTGGTAGTGGGCGGGTGATTTATACGGGAGCTGTCCAAATGTACCTTCGAGGACTTTTTGCATTAGGATAAAGCTCATAAACATCAAAACAAAGCATCCTCAGTGTTGATTCCAAAATGCTCAAACAGCAACTGCACCTGCTGCGCATTGTAATAATGCACCCGATCATTCGATGATAGGCTCTTCAACTTCTGCCGTAATTCCCTGCACCGTTTAATCTCTCGCCTCAACGCTTGCATGGATGCGGATGCTGAGGCGGCGTGTCCAAAAATAATGTTAGCAACATCTTGCTTATACATGGTGCGGCATTTGAGGTTCATAGGTGTGGGGTTTTGTGTTGAAGTAAAATACAAAAAAAAGGCGGTCAGGATGTATGTAAAATGCGCTATATAGGTCTTGCAGGGCACTTCAATAGAGCTTTATACCACTTTCATAGTGCTTTTAGGGTACTTTGATACAGCTTTGATAGTACTTTCATAGTACTTTCGCCCTGCTTTTTTGAAAGAAAAAAGGAGCATTATGCCCCTTTGATAAATTATGTCTGTAACAAATTAACAGAATACTTACAACCTATATAGCTTCATTCTATTTAATTCATCTTCCAAGTCAGCTTGCCACTGTCTCAAGCCGGCATGAAGAATTTTTGCACGTACGCCAAGTGGGTTATCATATTTGGTTCTTGAGACCCAATTAGTTAAAGTAGATCTTTTAAGTTCCTCTTGTTCTTCAATAAATCCCCCTAAAGTACTTACAGTTTCTTCATAGTCCGATGTACTGGTAGTGAACAGGTAAGTGGCTTTATTGATTTTTGAGCTTTCCCAAATGACTGTTATTTGATCATCACCTTCCTTAATTGTAAATAAAAAGCCTGGCGTAAAAGTATTACCCCCGACTACATTACCTCGCTCATTAACAAATAAGATTGGATAATCCAATGATTGCTTTTTGATTAAAATGTCAATACATGGTAATATCTCCTTATCAATATTATTCATGGAAAACTGCGAGTTAGATCCTGCAATATTATCAAGGACATCAATAAACAGATCCGTACTTTGAGAGGGGCAGACCTTGATATAGTTAGTGAAGAAGTCTAAGTTTTCAACAGAAATAATCTTATTGTTTTGAATGGACACCTTAATTGGATCTGTACTTTCACGCTCAAGGATTCCCTTTATTAAATTATATTCTATTCTGCTTTGGGGATGGTGGTGCGTTAAGATTTTCTCTTCGTTTATTAATTTTATGTATTGGGGTCTAAACTCAATATTTTTCCATAAGAAACAGTAAGTTTGAGTTTCAAAGGTAGTTATTTTTTTTACATGAAAATTAGATGCTTTAGGTTGCACAATTTTTGCCCTGTCATGTGCTATTTGGTTCTTTTTTTCAATTATTGAAATTTGACTATCAGAAATGTTAAATTGATTCGACTGCTTAAAAAATTCTATATCAAACAAACAAAATCTATCTGTCATTATGTCACTGAATCGATTAATCTGCATCTGCTCTTTATTCAGCTCTCGAAATACTTTTATGGCGTAGGAAACTTGGCGTTTAAGTGCTTTACGGTCCCTTTTCTTTTTCTTATTTTCTTGCTGTCTATTTTCTTCTTCTTGAATTTTAAAGATTTTATCTTTTACAACATCATGTGGCTCAGGGAAAAGAACATAGTTTAAGATGTTTCTAAAGTTATCAAAGCAGGCTGAAAAAACTTTTTTATCAGTGAGAGGTGCTATTTTTTGGATGGTGTTGAATTTATTTTTCCCTCCAAATATAAAACAATTACTTTTTAGATATTTAATATGATGTTGATTACTCTCATCTGAGAGTAATAAAAACAACTTATTATTATGCCTAAAGCCTAAGTCTTTATTTGGAGATGCAGTTATTGATGATAATTTTATGTCTGCACTTACTTTAGTTTGGTTAATGATACTTTTATTTGGGTTTGGCATTAAGTAAATAGGGATGTAAATATATTTGTTTATACCGCCATGAATATATACTATTTCAGTTCCTTCAAAGTAGACTGTCAAAGGCTCGTACTTTCTATTCCTTTTTAGCTCCCCGAATGCCCCTATTTTATATGGACTTTCATAGAATAGGATAGGGTCAAACTCGACGCCATAGGTGTATTCTTTTGACTTGAAGATGAATAATTTTGGTAAAACACGAATTTCCTCGAATGGTATCACTATTTTGGAGGTGTATCGCTTTCCATTTTGGTTACACACATTTTCCCAGCGTACTTTTTGACCTTTAATATGAGCTTTTGGATTTGGTTTGTTTTTACATCCCTCTCTTTCATGATCAGCTAATGCCCCTAAAAAAAAAGTCCCACATTTTGGGCATTTTTTATACCTTGGCTTAAACTCTTTTTTACTTTTTAGTTTATTTCCTCTATTGCTTGATTTCATAATGTAAAAATTTAAAAAAGTGTAGTTGGTTAAAAAGCAGCCTTTAAATACCCAACAAATAACTGTCTTGTAGGTAGCCTTTTTCAAAATAGAATAACATCCCAGTTTAGAACTACTTTTCAATCCGTTTCAAAAAAGTAACCACACTAAATATAGGGTAAAAAGGGGTATAAAGCCCTATCTTTCTATCCACTATTATTCAATAATCTGCGCAAGTCTTTGAAGCTGCGGTTGGGTGATATACTGCTCTTGCTTCGCCAACATTAGTAATTCAATGGCTTTCTCAATATCACTTTGGGTAGGCAATTTGGAAACGGACTTTGATTCCTTCTTTTGGGGAGCGCTAAGTGGTTGATCTTTGGCAAAGGCAATCACTTTTGCATCAGATAGCTTCCGGAAGCCTAACAGAATAGCCTCCTTTGCACCGGCTTCCTGGGCTTCTAATTTATCCAGTCCGATTTGGTACAAAGCATCATTCCTTACCGTTTTCTCTGAAACTCCGTGCTCTTGGGCTATATATTCAGACACTCTTTTTTCAGTGGGTAAATTTTTCCCACTGAAATTTGCCCCTCGTCTGATACCTCCGTTCTCATTCTTCATCCGATTATACAACAATCCCCGATAATATTTCATCTGTTTGCTGTTCAAATTTCGGCGACCTAACTGATTGATAAGCATCCATTCTTTTGCCTCATCAACATTGCTAAAATGTTTCTCCACCGTGGGGAACCGATCCAAATCGAGAGCTTTAATAATGCCCAATCGGTTGTGTCCGTCGAGTAGGATTTTTTCGCCTTCATGTAGCCAAACCACCAGCGGATCACGCACGCCTTCGGCTTGAATGCTTTCTTTGAGGCGTTGTTGTTCCTCCGGCGTTGGCTTCTGAATGTAGGCTTCGAAGTCAGGATGAACGCTGATGTCCTGCGTGGAATGATAAATTACATAAGGATTTTGGTCTTGCTCGTGGTGGGCAAAAACGCTTCCGGTACCTTGTTTGACTTGTTCGAGAAAATTCATAGGGCTACTGCTTTTGGTTCGATCACTTGGTTAAGGTCCTCTATGTAGGATTGAAAACCGGACTTTATCATGTCAATGGCTATGCGGTCTAAGCTCACCTCTTCAAACTTCACATGCTGTTTGATGCCTTCACCTAAGAATTGAGCATCGAAATTTTTGACCAGTGCTTCGTGCTTGACTCGCCCTCGAACTTTGTTCGCCAACACAAAAATCTGCATCGGCGTTTCGCCGTATTGCTTGCGCAAATTGTGAACATAATTCAGGGATTGAATGAAATCGGCAGTGGCAGCAAAGTCAAGAGTGGTGCAGATCGTCGGCACGATCGTAATGTCGGTCAGCGACAAAACGATACGGTTCACCTCCGATTCGGCATAGCCGGAAGTATCGACCAACACATCATCAAAACGGCTTTTCAAATCCAAGATCAAGTCAATCAACTCATCATTACTCGTCTTGCGGTTAATTGTGAAAACCTCCGGATGCTTGCGGCTGCTGAATTTCGAGAGGACCGATATGCTTTGTTGCGGATCGGTGTCCAGTATAGCGACCTTGCGGTTTTGGAGGTAGAACATAGCGGCGGCGGTCATGGCCAAAATGGAGGTCTTACCGACGCCTCCTTTGTTATTTGCGAATGTGATAATCATTATATGTCTTCTTTTGGTGCTGAAATGTTGTTAATGTTTTGATACAGGTCGTCTAATTTGATATTGTCCAAATTGAATGGTAGAACCATGCCTTTTTTCCTTCCGATGAATATGATAAAGTCCACACTTTCCACGAAATCATAATTACAATTATCATCGTGATCAACGGTCAGGTGCTCAACCAAATCGAACCTGATTATATCGCCATGACAAAAGTTGTTGTAGTTTTTCGCCAAACTTAAAATATACGGCATAACCACATCGGATTCAGGGGCGGGATAACCCCCCTCCAGTTTGTTATTAATGAACATGATAATGGCAAATTCTAAATACTGCATATTTGGGTTGGTTTGAGGTTAGGGTTAATCTTTTATATCAAAGTTCGAATTTGAGTTGAGTCCAAAACCAAGGACTTTGCCTGTCATTGTTTTTCCAAGATTCATTTGCTCATTAATAAATCCCATAATTGCCTTCGGTGAGATCTTGTGGGATATTTCCCCGGTGTACCTGTTCAGAATAATCATATCGTAATCATCAACCAACATCAAATCACCATTGATCTCACCATTCGCATGAAGGTGGTAACGATACCGGTATTTAATGATTGGGTATTCACTTTCAAAGCTATAATTTGGTTCCTCATTTTCCTGCTGATCGACGTGTAGGTCCTCGACCAGCTGTACCTGAACCACTGATTCCGGTGGCACCTGATTTTCCATCAGTAAATTGAATAGCGGATGATAAGTTACTTTGTCATGTGGGACATCAATGAAGTCAGTGAAGATACCTTCGACCTTCACGACTGCGGCTCTTTTGTAATAATCCATTTTAGTAGGTGGTTTATTGGGTTGGTTAATTTTGTGTTTCCTCATTTCCTCACTCGTTTCCTCAGTTTTAGCTACTTTTTCCTCATGTTTCCCTCACTATATAATTACATAATTATAACTTTAATTGTATTATAATAATAAATAGGGTGGTATTGAGGGGTGAATTTAGGTGTTGAGGAAATAGGTGACTTTTACGCGCGCATGTGAGTAATAGGAATTTGATTTATTTCTTCTATCCGATTATCACCATCAGGAATGATAATATCATATTCATAATATAACTTCACATAATCGAGCAGAAAGCCAGATGAACGCTTCCTTAGCTTATCATAGCGTAGATTCTTGGGCTCGTAGCTGTGAAAAGATGGATGCTCTAAAATGGCCTCCTTAATATTATGCTGAGATTTCGTCGGCTCACCCGTCCGGTAACTTTCCTTTTGATAAATGTCTTTGTAAGTTTCCCTTAGTTTAAAGTAAAAATATAGGTGGCCGTTATCCTGGTTTGTGAAATCATAATGTATGCCTTGTTTAAAATCTGTACTGTTTCTGATGGTTAGTAGAAAATCAATGACCAAATCCTGTTCTTTATAAAGCTCATTATTATGGCTGAATACCTCAAGGTACTGCTCGTAAATGCCTTCCTCATCAATATATTTTGTAAGAATGGGGTAGCTGATTTTAGCCAATTCGAATATGGTTAAGAAAGGGGTGATATTATTATAATCACGGGCTTCAAGCTTAACGCCCTTGTTTTGAGCAGAAAGACGGATTTTCTCCTTAACAGAAGCCCGGACTTTCTTGTAATTAGCGGTAACGGTAGGCTGTAAGGACAGTAGTTGATTGGTCAAGTGGCTCATACTTTTGGTTTGTAACAGCTCATTTAGCTCTTCGAATTTTTCATCATTCCATTGTTTAGCTTCTGACTTATTGTAAGTTAAGATCAGACAGCGGGACATTAGCGGCAGGTTGTTGGTCGGCAAATCATTACCGGTAATGATCGTGCTACTTTTTGCTTGTGATGAAACCGTTTGGTTATCGTTGGTGAATTTCCCCCGTGCATCACTTGCTCCATCAGCCAATGATTTAAGAAACTCAATGGTTTGCTTTGGTAGATTCTGGTTATATTCGCTCAAATAGGTGGGGATATTCGATACTGATGCCATTAAGCGTTGTATGCCTTTTGTGGTTCCACCCGAGGGTATGTTTATGCCGTCTGCTTGAGGAATTCCACCGAACATATACTGTAGGCTCCTCGCTCCATTAGACTTCCCCGATCCGGCTACTCCATAAAGAAATAGCAATGGGAAATATTGATACATCTGATAAATATCTCGCCAAAACAATGAAGCCAGGTAAAACAGGATGAGGAAGGGCGCTTTTCGTTGATGGACCGCAAAGAAAAGCTCAAAGAAGTATTCCAAAGAAATTGGGCACTGTTCAGCATAGCGATAAACCATTGCGGACCGATAACCAGATACTTGAACATCTTCCACATAGCTATTGGCTTGAATTGCCCACGGAAAATAAAACTGCTCTGCTTCCAATTCAATTATTCCATTGTTTTGGCACGGATAAAAGCGTCCTGCCTTAGTGATCCCATTTCCCCAAACCCAAAAATCCCTTTGAGCATTTCGGCCTATGGTTTCCAGTTGGTAAGCTGTTTTTGCTTCCTTCATGGCCTTGGCTTTATAGGCCTGGAATATAGATTCAGTGGCATTAGTCCCAAGCCAAATAACACCTAATCTATTGGAAATTAGTTTTTTAAAAGAGTTAAGTGTTGATAGGTCCGTTGCTAAGGCCATCAATAGAAAATTTCGATGTTCGCAGGTTTTTATTTGTAACAGAATTCTGTTTTGTTCACTTTCATGCTCAAGGAAATACTTTACTTTAAAGGTGAAATTGGCTACCCGTTTTACGCCCTGATTGGTTAATGTCATGATGTAGCCATTTTCTACATAGAAATCATCTTTCATGTAGGATTGGAGGTTTTCTTCGGAAAGACTATGATGATTTACAGGGAGCTTGACGTTTTTGGGGAGCTTAATTTGATTGCGGAATAATTTCCATCGGCTTGACACTAATTCATAATAAGCCATTCGTTTTGTATCGTCGGGAATCGACAATATTAACGCGCCAAGTTGCTCAACCTGTTCAGCTTCGAATATTGGGCCTTTTTCTTTGATCTCAAGCAGTAAGGGTGTTAGAAGGTAGTCTTCTATATAGGGCTGTTTTGTCTGAATAAAGCCCAGTGCTTCATCCTGGGTAAGGGTAGCGAGATATTCGTCTGGATCTCCATATTCGGGTACGAGTACCGATACATTTAACCCTTTGCCTATTGCTTTTCGAGCGATTTTATCAATTGCCTTTCGGCCAGTTTCACCATCGTTATCAGCTATATAACAAATGTTTTCGGTTAGTTTCTTGATTAAAGAAATTTGACCCTCATGTAGGTGAGTACCTAATAACGCACATGTGTTCCAAAGGCCTTGGCTCCACATACGAAGCACATCAGTAGGTCCTTCGCACAAATAGAGGGTGTCTTCTTTACCTTTCTGTTTTCCAATAAACTGGTGGGCGACATGGATGCCGTATAGTGCATTCTTTTTATCCCATACTTGAGCACCAGAGTGCAGGTATTTAGGTTTTTGTTGCCCAATCGCTCTACCGCTAATAGCGATCACTGAGCCAGTTAAGTCAAAAATTGGGAAACAAATTCGGTTAGCAAATCGGAATTTGCCAGCGGGATTAAGGAGGTCTGTGCCTTTTAAGTTTAATTTGTCAATTTGAGCGGAGGGAGGTGAGATCAAGAAACCAATTTTTGCCGCCTTGAGAGCACTTTCAGTATATTTTCGACCTAAAAATTCTGGAGGTAAATCGTTTAAACTTGCTTCTTCTATTGTGGCTGAGAGTACCTTCCCGATAGCTGATTTGCGATCTCTGATTTCACGGATCTCTCTTTCTTGTGCTGCGCTTAATTGTTCATATTCAATACTCAGGCCGTATTTGTTGCCTAAATATTCAATGGCTTCCGTGAAATCAAGTTTTTGGTGTTTGCGCAAAAACTCAATAGCATCACCTGATGCCCCGCAGCCAAAACATTTATAACTATTCCGCTTTGGGTGAATTTTGAAACTGGGTGTCTTTTCTTTGTGGAATGGACAACATGCCTCATAATGTGCGCCTTTGCTCTTTAGAGGGATGAAATCTTGAATAACCTCGTGCGTTGCTGCAACGGTCTTAATTTGCTGAATACAGTCTGGGGAGATGAATTTATTCATTTTTATCACATGAATATACCATGCAAACATTGACTTTTTAAGAGAATATTTTGCGGGTGGTAAAAATCAACATCACTCCCTGTATGAATCCGTATTCAAATAGTTATATTTAAATACAAATTTAACGAGGGAAATTTGATGATTCTAATTATGAAATTGTTTAACTCGCAGTAGCATAGAAAAGCGTTTTCCTCAGAGAAGGTCAATGAACGTAAAAATTGGATTTTTGTAAGTTTGCAGTTGCCGCTGCGAACTTGTTTATTGTCCCCTCCAAGGCTAACGTATTCTGTGCGTTAGCTTTTTTTATTTTTTAGGAGTGTTGATCAATCAGTGCTTCGACTTTCACCTCCAACCATTTTGCTATATTAATCAGCTCCTCAGGCTTCAGAGGGCGTCCTTCGTTCTTTAGAATCCTTGTAAAGCGCTGTTTGGTAATCCCCAGCTCTTTCAATTTTTCATTCGTCAGAATGGGTTCACATCCCCATTTTTCTCGAATTATCTTACCTATATGATTTTTCATTTGTGGGTATAAATAATGAATTATTTGGTGTTATAAATCTCATTTTATACCACAATAATTGAAATTTTGAGCGAATAAAAAAATCCCGAAGTAGGGGCTCAGACATGTTGTTATGATCTCAAACAAAATATTCACACTGTTATATTTACGAAATTATCGTGCATAGGGGAGGGGATGCTGTGAATAGTCTAAAATAGATGTGTAAATATGATTATTTTCATTTTTAGATCAAAAATGAAGGCTTGTTTTGATCCTGAGTCTCAGGTAAAAGGGGGTGGTTTTTTTGTTGGTAAATAACTGATAATCAACAAAAAACAAAAGCCCGGGAACCACTCCGAGCTTTTTAACTATACCAAACTATAACCTTATGAACCACTATGATTATACTAATCTAAACGGGATGTCAAAGGTGTAAAAAGAAGGGAGCTGAACCGAGCGGTTGAGCTCCCTTTCTACCCAACATCAACCTGATTAGTTATTTGCAAAGTCTGTGCCATAAATTATAATTTGGACGATTTTTTATTTTTGGATTACCTTTTCTTTGATTTTTTATGGTCGGTGGCTTGTGAAGGGGCTGACTAAAAGCAAAAATCCCCACGCTTTTGAGGCGTGGGGATTTTTTAAATAACAAACTCAACTCAACTTCTTAGTGAAATTCTCTTTTATATTAACCTATTGGTAGTTGTTCAATGTTTGTGCCAATAATTTAAAAGTCAGTGAGTTGTGTTGATTTTATAGGGCGGGCTGTGGGGTCTTTGACAGTTTAAAGTTTATTTCAGCACCTTCGGTCAGGGTTTGGTGATCTATAAAAAGCGAAGATTGTTTTTTTCCGTTCACGGTCAGGCTTTTAATATAGGGGCGATCGGTGGCTTTGGGTGCTTTAATGACAATTTTGTCGCCATGGTAATAATCTTTGTCGAGGTGGATAACTACTTCTTCAAATCGCGGTGTGGTGATCAGGTATTTGGTGCTTCCGGCAGACTCTGGGTAAATACCCATCATCGAGAATGCGAGCAGGGACGACATGGTACCAGTATCGTCGTTTCCTGGCAGTCCGGCTGGGGTGTTGGAGAACGATTCATTGATCATCTTGCGTACCTGTCGTTGTGTTTTCCATTCCTGACCTTTCACATAATTGTAGAGGAAAGGGTACGCCATATCGGGTTCATTATCTGGCTCGTAATGCCCTTCAGCAAATAACTGGTCAAGGGCTTGGAGGTATTGTTTTTCTCCACCCATCGTTGCGATAAGCTCAGGAATTGCATGCGGAACCATAAAGGCATAGTGGTAGGCGGAACCTTCCACATAGCCGATAGCGTGTGTGAAATTCTCTCCATCTTTAGGATTGAAAGGTGACATAAACTCACCATTCGCCATTTTAGGGCGTAAAACTTTCGTCGAGGGATCATAGAAATCTTTGAATGAGGCTGTATAAGCGAGGGCTTTTTTGCTCCATTCCTCCTCTCCAATGGCTTTGGCAAATTGACCAAAAGCATAATCTGCAATATTGTATTCGAGGGAAGTGGACACACTCCCCCAAACTCTTGCTTCCTGCTCATCTCCGCCGTCAAACAAATCACTTTTTTCCGACTCCACAGGAATATATCCCAGTTGCTGATAGGCTTTGTTGCCGGGGCGAACAGGGTTGTCTTCGATGGTCGAGAAGTGTTTTTTCATGGCTTCCATCGCTTTTTTTGTATCGAAGTCATGAATCCCTCTGAGGTAGGTATCTCCAATGACCGCCATGGCAGGGTCACCGACCATCGTATAGGTTTCTGTTGAGTTGAGTTCCCATTTGGGCAACCAGCCACTTTCATCATAAATATCAAGCATGGTTTTTACCATTTGCGATTGCTGATGTGGGTAGAGTAGGGACATTAAAGGATGGAGGCTTCGGTAGGTGTCCCAGAGCGAAAATACAGAATAGCGCTCATGTTCCTGCGAGTTGCCAAACCCCTGATGACCTGCAAGATTGTAGTCACCGTTAACGTCGGATTGGATATTGGGGTGAATTAGCGTATGGTACAGTGCGGTGTAGAACATGGTTTTATCATCTTCACTTCCTCCCTTCACTTCCACCACTCCAAGGGCGTCGTTCCAGTCCTGCTTGGTGGCAGCCAGTACCTGATCGAAATCTTTTCCAGCAGTTTCTGCACGAAGGTTTTCACGGGCATTCGCGATGCTCACATAAGATACGGCCACTTTCACTTCGACGGTCATGGGATGGGCATTGGAGTAATGCATATAGGCACCAATAGAATCGCCGACAACATGATTTCGATAATTATCAATCATTCTTAATTGCCCGTTATAGCCTTTCATCCATTGCGCTTCAACCCCTTCATTTGGGCGTGCCTCTTTCCAAATGCCAAAATCGTCGGCAGGCTTCGAAAGCTCCATTACAAAATAAACAGGGTAAACGGCTTTGGGATTATTGTAGCAGAAAGATCCAACCGTCACCATGCCCTCAATTTCGTGGTCAGAAACCACTTTCAGCATGGCGCCCTGCTCGTTGGTGAGCCCAAGGCCGAGGTTCAATAATACATTTGATTCTCCTGCAGGGAAATGATATTTGCTTATGCCGACCCTTCTGGATGCGGTGGCTTCGACCTCCACATTATATTTGTCGAGATGCACGGCATAGTATCCGGCAGAAGCCTGCTCCTGGGAATAGGTAGACCCGTAAGACTTCCAGTCGGGGCTGGGTTTTCCTGTGGTGGGCATCGTTAAAATTACCCCAAGATCGGGGCAGCCTACACCACTCAGGTTAACATGGCTGAAGCCTGTAAGGAAAGTATTTTCATGCCAGTAAGCCATAGAATTCCACTGGCTGTCTTTATCAAATTTGTTTTGCTTTCCTGCTGCGTTGAACGGCGAAACGGTAGCCATTGGGCGAGGGGCAATTGCCCCAGGGTAGGTGGCTCCATAGTTTGAAGTCCCAATGAAGGGATTGACATAATCCGCATAGGATTGCGCCATTAATGAGCTGCTCCATGCGAGCAGTACCGCCACAGAAAAAAATAAGTGTTTCAACATATTTCAAAAGATGATAGTTCGAAAAAAGTGCAAGGGATGGCATGCCTTTGCCCAAACCTTACTGATCAAATATCAACAGCAACAGCGACAAATGCCTGTACTTTTTGCTCTACACTTGGGTTACATTTTCAAAAATCAGTGGTTACATGGCGGTTTTTGGCATAATTTACCCCTTATTCAGGTTTTGTTACTTGTTGGCGGGGAATGATTTTTGGGGTGTTGAAGTGTTTTATCTTCCTGATAACAAAATAATTACGTCATATAATTACATGGATTTTTTCTAATCACTCGAATAATGTTTAGCTTAGTATAAACAATCAAAGAAAATCATGGATACCCGCATCATTTTAGAAAGCCAAGTAAAACGTAAAGCAGCAGCTTACCTTTGTTGGGTGTTGCTCGGCTGCCATTATGCTTACCTTTCCAATTGGAAAAAACAGTGGTTGTATTGGCTTACCCTTGGAGGTTTTGGACTTTGGGCGCTCATAGATTTATTCCGAATCCCTCAGTTGGTGGAGCGTCACAATAAAATGATTTATGCCAATATTGAGTGCCTTGAATTGGAAGAGATAGAGAAAGAATTGCAGCTCCACCAGGCCTGCACCTATTAGGTTAAAAAAACAAAAACACTCCCTTTTTTATTTATCTTAGAGCAAGCTCCTGACAGGGCTTGCTTTTTATATTCAAGGGGGATTGCTCCCGATCAATCAGTAAAGAAGATTCGCTTTATGAAAACCACCAGCAAACAGACCGTATTTGAACAAGGCAGTTTATCCCAATTGGTATGGAGTGTTATTTTTGATGGCGTGGGGATGCTGAGTTATTTGTACCCCGGACTTGGGGAGTTTGCGGATATTTTGTGGGCACCTGCGGCAGGCTATATCCATTATAAAATGTACGGCGATAAGCAACTCGCACAGCTCAGCTTTTGGGAGGAGCTTTTACCAATGACCGACGTACTGCCTACCTTTACCCTGACCTGGTTTTATGTTAGGTTTTTCAAGCCCAGAAATCAGTAATGTAGAAATTTATTTATATCGCAAGAGTTTTTAGTAAATGTCAATAGCTATTTTTATTACTGATATTGTGTTTGGTGACTTTTGGGAGCCGGGAAGTTGCTCTAAAAGTGTTAAAAAACCATGCCGGGTATATGTATTTTGGTTCTTATAATGTGGTGGTTGGTTGATTCGTTTTTTATTTTATTGAGGATGATTATTATTTTTGCCGCGAGGCTTTTTATAAATGAATTTAATTCGAACTATTTTTCTGTAAAAATTAAGGGTTGGTTATGGTATTGTTTATGAGTGTTTTGTGTAATTTTTGTCTGATTTTCTGATAAAAGTCATATTGCATTTTAATTGTCGCTAATGTAATTTTAAGCAATATCTATTATTGTTTAAACCTATTTTCGACTTCATTACATATGAATCTCAAACTACTTTTTATCTTACTGTTGACGATTCTGACTAATCTCAACATTGCCTTTGGAGAATCTGGCCCTGACAACATCAGCCCGTCGCACCATCAGCACGAACAAAAACATTTTGAACTGGAGGTCTCCTTAACAGATGAGGCGCATGTAGAATTTACCGGGGCAGTTTATTTTTTCCGAGAGAATAAAATCCAACTTACAGCCGACCAGTCGGGGCACCATTTTGCCTCTGTGTTGGTGCACGAAATCCCTTTTCACCATTCGCATTGGGGGACATTCTTCGGCGCAGGGATGAATTTTGGTTTCGATCATGAGGAAGATACTGACCCAACTTTAGGTGCGCATAAACCAGTGGCCACTCAGCCTGTTGGTCACCATACTCACTGGGAAAAGGCGCTGCTGATTCAAAGTGGTATTGCCTATAATATTGATGAACACTGGAGCACAGGTGTGACGCTCAGCCCAGCTTACGACATGACCATGCATCAGCCTGATTTTGCCATGACCTTTGATTTGGTTTTCGGCTTCTAACAATTTTCCTCGGGAATGCTTACCTTTATAAAAAAACAGGAGCAGCATGGCCAAAAAGAAATGGAAGGATTTCAGTGGGGTGGTTTACTCTACGGATCCGGATTACGAATATGAGGAGGAGCAGAACGGTACTCAGGATACCCTGCCACCGCAGCAGCAAAACCTCAAAGTGATGCTTGATAAAAAGCAGCGCGCAGGAAAGAAAGTTACCCTGATTACGGGTTTTATCGGTTCAGAAGATGACCTCAAAGATTTGGGCAAAACCATCAAAACCAAATGTGGTGTGGGTGGTGCAGCCAAAAATGGTGAAATTATGATCCAGGGAGATTTCCGCGATAAGGTCCTTGAATTGCTGGTAAAGGCAGGCTACAAGGCGAAAAAAAGCGGCGGATAATCCGTAGAAATTTGAGCGTGTTTAAAAACGTATATTACTACTGCAAGTTCGGGTTATTGTAATTGATGTTGAATTATTTATCACTGCTACAATACTCTAAATTTTCAGCTTTAAACATGCTCTTCAAGATTATTGCAGTAGCACAAACTTGATTCCGCAGCATTTTGCATTTATGATTAAAAAAGAGGCTTTCTCAGCAATAGAGAGGGCCTCTTTTTTTGTGGGTCAATTATCTGTTCATCGGTGAAAGCGAAAGGTTCAGCTGATGGAAAATATTGGAAACCTGCACGCTGTCGGCTTCAATAATCATGTGCAGCCCCACATAAACGGGCTGATCAGTGGTTTCAGGGAAATGAACCAAATGGCGGTGAATCGAATTAAATTCCTGTGTAGTTGCAGGACTGTCGACATCGGCCTGAAAAAGTAGTGGGCCCATTGGCTGCAATACTGGGGAATTGTTCAGGGGAAGGTATGTCGGGTTGGTTTTTACGGTATCTTTCACCAGCTCAGGTCGCATCTGATCCTGGGATACACTCCAGTAGATCGACACCTGTCCTTTTGTTGCCGAACCCAAAGTTTGAATATTGTTCTCCATCTTGAGGTTGGTAGTGATGAAAAACTGCCTGTTGGCATCAATTTTCAAAGCATTTTCCCACTTGCTGAGGGGATAAATGAAATGCACATGCGTTCCTTTTGGCAGGGTCTGACGGAGCTTAAATGCTCCTCCGTCATTTGTTTCCGCTTTCTCCCACGACATTTGTAGTTCCTGACTGTCGTTGATATGGTGGTTAGAGGTGAAAACGTTCCACTTGTCAAAATTATCATCGAAATTAATGTGATAAATGATGTTGGGCCCTTGTGTTTCGTCCACGGATAAACATGCGGAACAAAAGAACAGTAGGGCGACTAAAATATAAGAAAGGTGATTCATGGCGATTGATGTTATAAAGGATAAATATAGCCATATAATTGCTAAAAATCAGTATCAGCCGCAAGCTATGGGGATATTTATGCGGAGATCTCCGGTGCAGGTACTCGCTTCAGTGCAGTATGTTTTTGCGGTTGCCTTTGGTGTTTTATCGAAAATCGGGCTGATTCCCGGTATCAAATATTGGCTGTTGTTCTCTAATACTTTGGTGGGGACAAATAAAAAGGACACAAATGAATGTGTCCCTCAAAGTGGTTCGGTTATAAATTATTTTTTTAACCTGCTGATCATCAGTAGGTGTAGTTGTTTAATAAGTTAAATGAAAGCGAATTTACCATCATTTTTTTTGCTTGACACGGGAAGTGATCAACCAATCATACAATTTTGTTCGCCTCTTTTACAAACTTAGACATATCCATTGGTTCTTTGATTTCATAAATGATGAATTATATGCTTAAAAGAGCATTTTCATATTAGAATTTAAGAAAAAATAAGATAGTCCATTAATTCTGATATTTACTGTATTGTTTAATCCTGAGGGCTGCAATACCTTTGATTTATCAAAAACGGCAATCAATAAGCCGTTACAATTCGCATATTAATAATATGTGTCTGATTCATTTGTATTTTTTCAATCCAATTAAATTAATTATATCATGGATGCTTCAAAAGTAAGATCAAAATTTATTGAGTTGTTTAGTAATGAGCCAATGATTGCACGTGCTCCTGGCCGAGTAAATATTATTGGTGAGCATACCGATTATAACGATGGCTTTGTTTTGCCTGCAGCTGTTGATAAAGAGATGGTTTTTGCTTTAGCGCCTAATGGGTTGGAAGTGGTGCGTGCACATGCTTTGGATTTGAATGAAACGGAAGAATTTCCATTGACATTGGATGCTCCTCGCGAAGGATGGATCAACTTTATCATCGGGGTTACTGTAGAGCTCAGCAAAAAAGGCGCAAGCCTGAAAGGTTACGATTTGGTATTCTCAAGTGATGTGCCAATGGGTGCGGGGATGTCTTCTTCTGCCGCTTTGGAGTGTGCTTTGGGTACAGGTTTGAACACCTTGTTCAATGCAGGACTTTCACAGAAGGACATCGCTTTGGCGGGTCAGGCATCAGAGCATAATTTTGTTGGGGTGAAGTGTGGAATCATGGATCAGTTTGCTTCTACTTTCGGTAAAGCCAACCACGTTATCCGTCTGGATTGTCGCTCTAAAGAAATGGAATTGGTGCCTTTGAAAATGGAAGGTTACAAGCTGGTATTGTGTAATACCAAAGTAACACATTCATTGGCCTCTTCTGAATATAACACTCGCCGCGAGCAATGTGAAGCTGGGGTGGAAATTCTGAAAACCAAATACCCAGAGATCACGAATTTGCGCGATTGTACGCCTGAGATGGTAAAATCTTGCCAGGCAGAGATGGAAGCAAAGGTTTACGATCGTTGTTTGTATGTGGTGGAAGAAAATGACCGCCTGATGCGCGCTTGCGACTGCATGGCTGCAGGAGATTTGGCGGGTCTTGGTAAAGAAATTTACGGATCGCATGATGGTCTGTCGAAATTATATGAAGTGTCTTGTCCTGAACTGGACTTCCTTGTCGATCAAACACGTGAGCGTGAAGATGTACTTGGTGCACGTATGATGGGCGGCGGATTTGGTGGCTGTACCATTAACCTGGTGGCGGCAGATGCTGTTGACGGCTTTATCGCAGACTTAACCGCTGCTTATAAAAAGGAATTGAATAAAGATATGGAAGCCTATGTGGTTGTTACTGGTGACGGTGCACGCACAGAGGCTGAGGTGGAAGCATAACCACCATAATATTTACTGTAAGACTGGCTGGAGATATGCTCTGGCTGCTGGCTTTCAGCTGAAATTACTGATGAGCGCACTGCTGGTTGATCGTACACCGCAGCGACACATCAGCTCATTAATAACAAAAAGATTAGTTGGTTGGTGGAGGGGGTGAATATTTACCCCTCCTTTTTTCACCACCATACTATTTTCCCTTTAGATTTCATGGGTATATTTTAGCGCAGTCCTTGCCTCACCCATGCTTTTCAAGAATTTCCCTAACGTTTGTAAATTTAATCAAGATGGCTAAGTTCAGTTTTGAAGATCATCCACATCGCAGATATAATCCACTTATTGGAGAATGGATTCAGGTTTCTCCTCACCGTGCAAAACGCCCATGGCAGGGGCAGGTAGAGAAAATTGAAGAAGAGAAACGCCCAGAACACGACGAGTCTTGCTACCTGTGTGCAAGAAATACACGTGCCAATGGCGAAGTGAACCCTGATTATCAGGATGTGTGGTCATTCAAAAATGATTTCGCCTCCCTGCTTGAAGATATCCCTACGGGAAGTTTTGAAAAAGACGGCCTGCTGAAAGCGGAATCAGAAAGAGGTCTTTGTAAAGTGATCGTCTTCAGTCCACGACACGACCTTACCGTTCCAGAAATGCCGACAGCAGACATCAAAAAAGTAGTTGACCTCTGGGCGAAAGAATATGCCGAGCTGGGCAGCAAAGATTTCATTAACCATGTGCAAATCTTTGAAAACAAAGGTGCCGTAATGGGCTGTTCAAACCCTCACCCACACGGGCAGGTTTGGGCACAGGAGAGCATTCCTGATATTCCAATGAAAAAGCAAAAAGCGCAGTCGGCTCATTATGCCGATAAAGGAACTTCCCTTTTGATGGATTACCTGAAAATCGAGCAAAAGGAACAGGAGCGCATCATCTTTGAGAACGACCATTTTGTAGCCCTGATTCCATTTTGGGCAGTTTGGCCATTCGAAGCGATGATCCTTCCAAAGCGTGCAATGAGTAACATCTCCGAAATGACCGAGGAAGAACGCCTTGCTTTTGCCGATGCTTACAAGCGCATGACCGTCCGTTATGACAACCTTTTCCAGTGTTCATTCCCATATTCTGCGGGAATCCACCAGGCGCCAACCGACGGACAGGCACACCCTGAATGGCAATTGCATATGTCTTTCCTTCCGCCATTGTTGCGTTCTGCCACCGTGAAGAAATTTATGGTAGGCTACGAATTGCTCGCCAATGCACAGCGTGATATTACTGCTGAAGGTGCAGCGGCAAGATTGCGCGAGTTGTCTGAAAAACATTACAAAGGTTAATTCACCAAATCAAATTTATAATTTGTGTTTTGTTTAACTTATCTACTACTTTGATAAGTAAAAAACAGCATACTTAATAAGAAAAATTATGATCTTAGTAACAGGAGGTGCAGGATATATCGGCTCACATACCACTGTGGTATTGCAGCAAGCAGGTTATGAGGTGTTGGTCGTGGATAACTTATCCAATTCAGAGGCCAACGTTATCGACCGTATCGAGAAAATTTCCGGCAAGCGCCCAGCCTTTGAGGAAATGGATTTGGTGGATACTGCAAAGGTAGATGCTTTATTTACCAAATACCCTATCGAGGGGATCATTCACTTTGCGGCCTCAAAAGCGGTAGGGGAATCTGTTCAGAAACCACTATTGTACTACCGCAACAACTTGCAGTCGTTGATGAACCTGCTGGAATCCATGAACAAGCACGGGGTGAAGAACATTGTTTTCAGTTCTTCTTGTACAGTATATGGTCAGCCTACGGAAGACAACCTGCCCGTAACAGAAAATGCGCCTGTACAGGTGGCACTTTCGCCTTATGGCAACACTAAACAAGTCTGTGAAGAAATCCTGCGCGATACCATTTATGCGCACGAAAATCTTCAGGGGGTAGCCTTGAGGTATTTCAACCCTGTGGGTGCACATGAGTCGGCACTGATAGGAGAATTACCGATCGGTGTACCACAGAATTTGATGCCATTCATCACCCAAACGGCGATGGGCTTGCGCCAGGGGCTGAAGGTTTTTGGAGGAGATTACCAAACACCTGACGGAACGTGTATCCGTGATTATATTCACGTGATGGACTTGGCAAAAGCACACCTGATTGCTTTGGAGCGTTTCATGAAATCGAATTTCAAAAAACGTTTCGAGTGGTTCAACCTTGGAACAGGAACGGGATCGTCGGTGTTGGAAGTGATTCAGTCTTTTGAAAAAATGTCGGGAGAGCAACTGGCCTATGAGATTGTTGATCGCCGTGAAGGGGACATCGAGCAGATCTGGGCAGAAACAACGATCGCCAATGAAGAACTGGGCTGGACGTCGGAGCTTACCCTGGATGATATGACCGCTTCAGCATGGAAGTGGGAAAAATACTATAACGAAGTACTGAAACCACAAGCGGAAGCTTAACAAAAAAGAGGCTGTTTCTATCATTGAAACAGCCTTTTTTTTAATCAATTATTATCTGAAATTTTAGTGGTCGATGAGTCATTTTTGGGCGGACGGATTACTGTCCGTAACCATCATCGCCGTGGAAGATTTCAACCTCCTGAATATTTCCTGCAAGCACAAAATCCTCAAGGGCAGCATCAAGCTGAATAATTCGGCTTGGCTCGAAAGAATGAATGTCGTATTGCTGAATGGTGTTTTCTCCAGGGATTCCCATGTAGAAAAACCGTTTACTGAAGGCGATTATCGCATCTGAAGGCAAACCGTTCATCTGGCCATTGCCGAGGCTGCTGAAATCATCAGTATGAAACAGCTTTACCGCACCCGAACCATTGACGCAGGCCAGCGCATTGCTCTCCGCACAAAAGGCTATTTTCTCAATATTTGGCTGACTGATGACCCGCTTGAGCTGACAAGCCTGCTCGCCAAACGAAATCTGATAAATACCTTCAGGGCTTTGTCCCACCAGAGTAGGCGTACTTGTGAAGAAGATCCCTTCATGTTCCGAAGGTTTGTTTTTTGGCCACAACAAATGCAATTCATGGATATTTTTCGGATCATCATTTAACGATTGCACTTCCCACTGCTTGTTGGTGTCGTTAAAAGTAACCACCTTAATACCTTTTTCAGTGGCATAAACCGCAAAATAGTGATAGGTATAATTGGGAGGGAAAACACTGTTGTCAGCATTAATCCATTTGTAATGGGTGGCGCTGTAAATCTCCCCAAAATTACTGAAAGCCGTTTCGGTTTTTTTAGTCGCTTTATTGATGATCAATAGCTGATTATCTGGCTTTACCCTGAAAATAAAATCTTTGCGGGTAAAGGAGGCCTCATCAGTCAGTACACCGTCAAACTCAAAAGAAGGAATCCCTTTTTTGGCCATCGGCAGGTTGGTTGTAGGCTGAAGCTCAATGCCCATTTCCTGTCCGTTGAATACATCTTCAGCACCGAAAGAATATAAATCTCCGTTTGTCAGGGCGTTAAAATAGCAATAATCTCCCCAGCTAATGGCATCTGGCTGTGGCACATGAGCCACGAGCGCAACATCAGGATTTTTCAGGTGGTAATGGTTGATGTGAAAGTCGAGGCCGGTATAAATTGCACTCACCGACTGAGCGCCATAGGCCACCACATTACCGATGTTCAGTTTGAGGTTTCTTAAAAAGTGAACCCCATTTTCTGGCAGTCCGAGTCGCGCTGTTTCGCCCGTTCCCAAATCTATAATGTCGAGGGAATCGGTGGGGGAATAACTCACATATAATTTTACGGCTTCATATTCGCCCATCGGGTTTTGATGGACAATTTCTGGATTGATCGTCAACGGATGTTCCACCTGTAGTTGTGCACCATTTTGGTCGATAACGGTAAAAATCAACTGGGTAGTTCCCAAAGGGAAGTCCGCAGGAATTACAGGGTGTTTGTGGACAAAAGGGTTTCGGATGCCCGCAAACTCTTGTGAATAGTCGAAAATCAAATCATCCCCTTCAGGATTGACAATGGTAACGATCAGTGATTTGACAAGGTGTTCGGCCACCACTTGCGCCTGCAAGTGCATATCACGATTGCGGTAGGCATGTTGATTGGCGCTGTGGCCATCTTTGGAACTGCCCCATTCAAGGTTTTGGATCTCGATACTGTCCGATGAAGAAAAGTCATCCTGTGGTTGGCAGGCGATCATCAAAAGGAATACGATAGGTAGAAGTAATTTTTTCATACTTCAAAGGTAGTTTTGTTTTTGCAACTATATTGCAATTAAGGTGGTGGGCTATATTTTTCAATAGGATTAGAGAGGTAATCAATATCAATAGAAAGAGCGGCAAAGGGGCTGAAAAGGGATAAATCATGTGCCGATGGCTTCAGAAAACCATTTTTTCTCTTAATTTGCTTCAAACTATTCAAAAATGATGAAACCTTTAATCACCCCTGATGAGCTCAAAACGCTGAGTAACGACCCCCAACTGATCCTACTCGATGCCACCATTCCCAAAGTTGGGCAGGCCGAGGAAGATTTACCACCTGCCATCGCCATTCCAAATGCGCAGCTGATGAACCTCAAGGCAGATTTTTGCGACGCCACTTCAGGGCTACCGAATACAGTGCCTACGGTGGCGCAGTTTGAGAAATCTGCCCAGCAGCTGGGGGTTCACAAGGACAGCAAGGTGGTTGTTTACGACCGACACGGGATCTACTCTTCCCCTCGGGCGTGGTGGTTGTTTTTACTGATGGGACATACTTCAGTGTCGGTGTTGCAGGGCGGTTTGCCTGCGTGGATTTCTGCGGGCTACGCAACGGAAAAGCTCGGGGATGCCGCCGTTCGTCCCAAGGGAAACTTTCAGGCGGAATTTCAGGCACATCGGTTTGTTAATGCAGACGATTTAATGCGTCAGCTCTCGGGAGATACAAGCCCCAAACCATTGTTCGATGCCCGCAGTGCTTTGCGTTTTGAGGGGGCAACTCCTGAACCCCGTGAGGGAATGCGAGCAGGACATATTCCCCGCTCGAAGAATATCCACTATGCAACAGTCATCCCATTGTTGGAAAATGGGGATAAGGAGGGACTGAAGGCTGTTTTTCATGAATATCCGACTTCAGAGACGGCCACTGTTTTTACCTGCGGATCGGGCATTACTGCCTGTATTCTGGCATTGGGAGCAACAGTTCTTGGGCATCAGGATTGGGCAGTTTACGACGGGTCGTGGAGTGAGTGGGGCGCATCGGACAGGCCAATAGCGCAGGGGAAGGGGTAGCACATCGGGCAGCTTTTCGGTTAGCCAAAAAATCTCGTTGGATAACATCAAATGATGGTCATGCCACCGTCCCAAACCTCATACAATTTTGTGGGTTAATCTCAAATTGGATTGGCACAACATCCACCGAAGGGCAAATCAGCTTGCCCTTCGGTGGTTGAGCGCCCCTTAATCATTCAGTGCATCCAAATGATGGAGGTGCCCAAGAAGTGTGGTGTCGTTAAGGGATTTGAAGTGGCGACAGGCAAAAATTTTACCTTCATATTTCACGACGGCATAATCAAGCTCATTATTTTTTGATTTCAGTACATGCACATCGAGCCCAATGGTTTGCCCGTTTTCCTGAAGTTGATCGACGAAGCCATTTTTGAGCTTTCGTCCCTGAAGTGTTTGAACATATGGCTCCACCTCATTCAGTTCAAATGGGGAATCTGAGAGCAGGTGAAAATGATAGAAATCTTCAGGGTGTTGGCGGTTGGTAGTGCGCAAACCGTTTTCCGTCGGTCGGATTTCTTTTTTGTTGGAGCAGCCGATACTGGCCGTGGCCAGCAGACTGAAAAGCATTACTTTTTTCATGGTAGGGGTAATGAATGACATAAACAATTAAATCATCATTGGTGGTCATCAGGTGGTTGTGGTTTTTATTCAAGTAGTTTATATTAAACAACTTACCTGAATAAAGTGTGCGAAGGTAGACTTTTCTATTGACGGGCACAAGTGCCGAAAATCCATTTTCAGGGGAATCGATATTGACTTTCAATCTTTATGTATTGATTATTCTTTCTGGTGTTTTCGCCGTTTATCTTTCGGTCGGAAGGCCAGGAAGCTAACCACATTTCAGCAAACGTTAGCTTAATTTTATTGGGCAAAAAATGAGGGG
Organism: Persicobacter psychrovividus; assembly: GCF_036492425.1. Lineage (NCBI taxonomy): Bacteria > Pseudomonadati > Bacteroidota > Cytophagia > Cytophagales > Persicobacteraceae > Persicobacter > Persicobacter psychrovividus. Next base: position 393,019 of record NZ_AP025293.1, on the reverse strand, counting down.
GCATGCGGAAAAGGTCAAGTCACCTATCGATCTTGTGATTTTAGCAAATGATATTTTTGACTTATGAACAGATGGATTTTTTTACTCAGCCTGTCGCTATCCAGCCTCCTTTTTTCATGCGCTGATACGGGCTCGGAACTCCCCGATCCTCCAGTTTCATCCGTCAAATACTATCAGGCATCAGATTTTGTGCTTGGGGTTGATCTCTCTTATACCGATCAAATCATGGATCATGGCGGCTACTTTCAGCAAGACGAGCAGTCCGCAGATCCTTTTCACATGCTTAAAGCAAAAGGAGCCAATCTTGCCCGTTTTCGGTTGTGGCACCACCCTGCATGGGTACGTGATATTTACGGGGCGCAGTCCCCACTTTACAGTGGTTTCGATGCCGTGAAAAGTGGCATCAGGAAAGCGAAGGCGGAAGGGATGGCCGTTAATCTTGATTTTCATTATTCTGATACCTGGGCAGACCCTGAACGACAGGAAGTCCCTGAAGCGTGGGCAAAAATTACTTCGCTTGCGGTACTTTCTGATTCCGTTTATCAATATATTTATCAGGTGCTGAACCAGTTGGCCAAAGCGGATTTACTGCCTGAAATGGTGCAGATCGGCAATGAAACCAACTGCGGAATGCTTTCTTCGGCACCTCATGCTGATTTCCCAAAACTGAACGTTTGTGATGGTAACTGGCAACAGGCGGGCGAGCTGATCAGGGCGGGTATTCGTGCCGTACGGCAGATCGATCAGCAATATGGTCAGCATACCAAAATCATGCTGCATGTCGCTGATCCGCAGCATTTAGACTGGTGGTTTGGGCATATCATGTCGCAGGGGAAAGTGGCGGATTTTGACCTCATTGGGGTGAGTTATTATCCGCTATGGCATAGAGCGGTCCCTTTTTCTGAGATGGGCGATTACCTGAAAAATATCAGCAACAAGTACCAGAAACAGGTGCTCATTACTGAAGTGGGCTACCCCTTTACCACCGCTTCTAACGATGCCTATACCAACCTTTTTGGTGGGCAGCCCCCTGTGCAGGGCTACCCTTTTACGGTGGATGGGCAACACAGGCTGCTGCAGGATTTGGCGCAACAATTACGGGACGCTCATTTGGCAGGGATGATTTACTGGGAGCCTACCTGGATTTCCTCTGACCTTAAAGACCAATGGGGACAGGGGTCTTCTTATGAGAATTGTACATTTTTTGACTACCAGCATCAGCTGCTTCCTACAGCCGACTATTTACATTACAACTACGATCGACCTTAAAAATGAGATTGCGTAAAGTACATCATGTGCACGCATCTTGGAAAATGAAATATCAACCATTTTTTTACTGACCAATGATTAAAAAGTTTACCTACCTGCTCGCCATGACCTGTATGGTCTGGGGGTGTCAGCCTAATGAAAAACCAATGGAACAGCAAAGCCCGAACAAAACGGGACTGGGCGATCAATATCAGCCTCACCCTTATGTGGAACTGAAGCATCCTGAATGGAGCAAGGATGCGGCCATTTATCAGATTAATACCCGACAATTTACCGAAGAAGGCACCTTTGCCGCCGCACAAAAGCAGCTGCCAAGACTCAAAGCCCTCGGGGTTGATATTCTGTGGCTGATGCCCATTCATGAAATTGGGGAGAAAAACCGCAAAGGAAGCCTCGGGAGTCCGTATTCGGTGAAGGATTATTACAGCGTGAATCCCGAATTTGGCAACATGCAGGACCTGAAGAATTTTGTGCAGGCGGCCCACCAACAGGGGATGTATGTTATTCTCGATTGGGTGGCCAACCATACCGCCTGGGACAATGCGCTGGTGAGTGAGCATCCCGAATGGTATGATAAGGACCATAATGGCGATTTCCGACCGACACCCTGGTGGGACTGGTCGGATATTATCGACCTGGATTATCACCATGCGGCAGTGCGCAAGTACATGACAGACGCTTTGGTTTACTGGGTGAAGGAGGCCGATATTGACGGTTACCGTTGCGATGTGGCGGGCTTCGTGCCTGTCGAATTTTGGAATAATGCAAGAAAGGAACTCGACGCCCTGAAGCCTGTATTTATGCTTGCGGAATGGGAATCAAGGGATTTGCATAAAGCGGCATTTGATATGACTTATGCGTGGTCGTGGAATGAGGCGGTGCACAAAATATGCATGGGGCAGGCCGACGTCAATGCCCTTTATATTTATTACTCATGGAACGAAAGTGCATTTCCTGCCAACAGTATGCGCATGACCTTTGTGTCGAATCACGATAAAAATGCCTGGGAAGGCACCATGTACGAACAGTTCGGCGATGGACTTGAGGCGGCAATTGCACTTTCTGTAGTGGGCGAGGGAATGCCATTGATTTATAATGGACAGGAAGCAGGAAATGCCAAGCGACTGGAATTTTTTGAAAAAGACCCAATCAAATGGCAAGCCCATCCGATTGGTACGCTGTATCAAAAGTTGTTCAGACTGATGAAGGAAAACACGGCACTTTGGCATGCCCACTGGGGAAGCACGATGATTAAGGTCCCGAACAACCACGGCAATGAGGTGCTGAGTTTTGTACGCCAAAATGAAAAAGATAAGGTGTTTGCTGTTTTCAACTTTTCAGCAAAAACGCAGGAAGTGGAATTTTCAGACAATCTGTTTGAAGGGGACTATACTGATTTTGATCTTCAGGACAAGGTAACTTTCGAGGCCGCGAGCAAGTTGAAGCTGAAGCCCTGGTCCTATAAAATTTATGTGAAGTAATACCACAGCAACAGCAGGCAAAAGTGCGATGATGCGCATATTGCCTGCTTTTTTCTTTTGATGATCCTTGTTGGTGGAGGCTTGCAAAAAGCATCCACAGCACTTATCTTACAATAAATACCATCTGATTTTATGGAAAATAAACCTCTTTCTGTTGTGATGCTTGGCGCATCGGGCGCTGTTGGCGGGCAGGCACTCGGAGCCCTGCTCGAAATGTCGAATATTGCTAAAATTACCCTGCTTGGCAGGCGGACAATTCCTGGAATTACTTCTGAATATGCAGCTATCGAGCAGCACGTGGTGGATATTCATCAGGTAGATTCCTATTCAAGATTACTCAACGGGCACGATGTGGCCATTTGTACATTGGGGGTCGGTGAACCTTCAAAAATGAATAGAGAAGATTTTGTAAAGATTGATAAAACCGCCGTGGCAGATTTTGGGCAGGCCTGTAAACAGGCAGGTATTGAGCACTTTGAGCTGCTTTCTTCAGTAGGGGCCGATGCCGCATCTTCCTCATTTTACCTGCGCACAAAAGGGGAGCTGAACAATTACCTGAAAGGCTTAATTTTTAAGCGGTTGAGTATTTTTCAGCCTTCGATGATCCTCACGCCTACCAACCGATATGGCATCACGCAGGCCATTGTGCTGAAGCTGTGGCCAATGATTAACCCAATGTTGATTGCAGGAATGAGCAAATACAAAGGAGTGAAGGTCGAAGATCTTGGCCGTGCCATGGCCCTGAATGTTTTTCACCCCTATCAAAAAGTGGAGGAGTTGCACTATGCAGATTTTCAGAAAATCCTGCGCATGAGAAGCGCCTTGTATTAAGCAGCAGCCTAAGGCTTACTACCCGGAAATAACGCACACTTTTAAACATCACACTTGAATGAAAACTTTTGAAGAAAGGCTAAAAGGTGGACATCCAAACTCACTGGGAAATACCGTCGAAATCGTTGATGAAGTATTAGCGGAAAATGGACTTTTCGCCGAGCTGTTTAATTGTTATTTCAGTAACGACGAGCTTGTTCGGCTGAGAACATCCAATGCAATGAAAAGAATTTGCAAAGAAAAAAAAGCGATTCTGGTGCCCTACCTTGATCGATTTTTGACCGAAATATCTGTCATTGATCAAGCTTCTACACAATGGACTTTAGCTCAGCTGTTCGGTATGCTGGAAAAAGAAATGACCGAAAATCAAATAGGTCAAGCAAAAAAAATCATGAAGAACAATCTGGCCCATCATCACGACTGGATTGTGCTCAACCAAACCATGGATACGCTGACAAAATGGGCGAAAAAAGATGCGGAATTAAGCCAATGGATCAGACCTCATTTGGAAAGATTAGCCACTGACAAAAGAAAGTCCGTTGCTGGCAGAGCGAAAAAAATGATGGAAAAACTAACAACGTAAAGCGACTGTTTTAACAATACTATTACATGATGCTGGAGGTTGGGAAAAGCGCTTGGCCCTACTCGGCTATGCACTAAAATCCTATTGGATAGGTGGTGTGTTTTATGAACTATTTAGCCAAATCGCGCGCCCTAAACCAAATAAGGTGAAGTCAGTGAAAAACGCAATGATTGAACAAAAGGAGTGTGGACCTTTGAAGGAGGCTTAACGGCGCACACCAATTTCACCCTAAAAATAAAGTCGCCAGCTTTATAAATGTTCCTTGATCTTCTTGTGCTCTTTGTTTTGAACATTTCGTTGATCATGGAAACATCTAAAAGTATATGAAGCTACTCCAGCAAGAAGCCATCAACCAGCTACCAAAAAGGGAGCGAATTAAACTGATCAATGCCATTACGGGCATCAAACCAGCGAACCTCATTGGCACAGTAGACGCCGAGGGTCAGGAAAATCTGGCCATTATCAGTTCCGTCGTGCATCTCGGCAGTTCCCCACCATTGATCGGCTATATTTCGCGCCCACAGACGGTCGAACGGCACACTTTTGCCAATATCCAGTCGCAGGGTTATTATTCGATAAATCATATTCCTGAAAAGCTAACGGAACAGGCTCACCAGACCAGTGGGAAGTATGCACAGGGCGTATCGGAGTTTGAGGCCTGCGGTATTAGCCCCGAATATCTGGGTGACTTTCCCGCGCCGTTTGTGGCAAAAAGCCCTCTGAAAATTGGCATGAAGCTACGCGAGATCTTGCCCATTCCCATCAATGGTACCGTGATGATCATCGGTGAGGTACAGCAGGTGGCCTATCAGCAGGAAGCCATGCAGCAGGATGGCGAACTGAACCTTTCGACTTTGCAGACGGTTGGCATCTCGGGCCTGAACAGTTATTACCGACTGGAAAAGCTGGCGCAGTATCCGCAGGTAAAACTCGACGAAGCCCCCCAAAACAATTCCTGATCTTACCCTCATGAGCATGAAAACTTACGCCATCGTTTTTCCGCATCAGTTATTTGAAGAGTCGCCCCTGCTGCAGGAGTGCACCAACTTTATTCTGGTGGAAGAGTACTTGTTTTTCAGACAATACCGATTCCATCAGCAGAAACTGGTTTTTCATCGGGCAAGCATGAAGTTTTATGAAGATTACCTGAAAAAGCAATCCAAAGGGGTGCAGTATATTGAGGCCACAGACTCCCTGAGCGATGTCCGACAGCTGGTGCAGCACCTCAAAAATGAGGGAATCGCCGCTTTGCATTATATTGATCCTGTAGATGACTGGCTATCGTCACGGTTCAACAAATATGCTGAACGGGCTTCCATGAAACTGACCAAATATGAATCGCCAGGTTTCCTTACTTCCGAGCAGGATATTGAGGCCTTTTTCGCCAAGGAGAAAAAGCGGTATCTGCACCACGACTTTTATCAGCAACAGCGCAAGCGGATGAACATCCTGATGACAGATGCAGGAGAACCCGAAGGGGGGCAGTGGAGCTTCGATGAGAAAAACCGAAAGAAATATCCCAAGGGTAAAACGCCTCCCGTGATTCATTATCCGCCGAGTGATCAGTACCATCAGGAGGCGCTGACTTATGTCAGAAATAATTTTGACCATGAGCCGAAAGTCATGACCGACAAGGCCCTCTATCCGAATACTTTCTGGGACAGTAAGAACTGGTGGAAACAGTTTCTGGACTTTCGTTTTGCGGAGTTTGGTCCTTATGAGGACGCTATTGTTGAAGAGGCTGATATTTTGCACCATTCCGTGATTACACCGATGCTTAACGTGGGGCTGCTCACCCCTGCCTACATTGTGCAGTCGGTGATTGAATATGGGCGTGACAATGGCGTCAGGCTGTCCACCGTTGAGGGATTTATTCGGCAGGTGATCGGCTGGCGGGAGTTTATTCGGGGGATGTATGTGCACCATGGCCGACAGATGCGCACCACCAACTTTTGGGGCTTTGAAAAGAAGCTTCCCTCAGCACTCTACCATGGGGCTACGGGGATTCCTCCCGTGGATGAAACGATCAAGAAATTACTCAAAACAGGTTACCTGCACCATATTGAACGCCTGATGATCTTAGGCAATTTTATGTTGCTGTGTGAGTATGCCCCCAGCCAAATTTATCGCTGGTTTATGGAACTTTCTGTAGATGGCTATGATTGGGTGATGGTGCCCAATGTGTATGGCATGAGCCAGTTTGCTGACGGTGGACTGATGGCGACCAAGCCTTATATCAGCAGCAGTAATTACATCAAAAAAATGAGCGACTACGAAGGGGGAGTATGGGAGGAAACCTGGGATGCCCTGTTTTGGCGATTCATGTATGTGCACCGCGATTATTTTGAAAATAACCCCAGGATGAAAATGCTTCTGTGGAATCTGGACAAAAAATCTGAAGAAGAGCGCAACGAACACATCCACCGTGCGGAAGATTTTATCAACCATCTGAATAGCCATAAGTATTGATTAAAGATATTTAAATATTTTTAAAATGCTATTTTTGATTATATTTGTAATACATACACCTAACGTTTGACTTATGAAAATATTTGGAAGTTTAATGATTGGGCTGATCCTTTTGTTGGCACCTGCCAAAAAAGTCAGCCTCGACTCACTTTTGACCACCAATAATGTGGTGCTAATTTTTGAGGGAAAACATGCTGACAAAGTGCAGACCCAACTGAAGCGCTTTGAACAACAACGGGAAAACCTGAAACAAAATAACGTTTTACTCTTTGTGGTAGGTCGGCAGGAAGTAAAAGCCTGGAATTCAGAGATGGTACTTGATCATTCTCCAAAAAATATGCACAAACGATACAACCTCCCGCAAGGTGAATTTCGCGTTTACCTGCTCGACAAAAAAGGAAAAGTCCGCATGAAAGCAACCGAGCCCTTCCACCCGGAATCCCTGCTGGCCATGTTCGAATAGTCCGCAAAAAATATCAATTTAATGAAAGAAACCAAGGAGCTGTAAGCTCCTTTTTTGTGGGCAAAAAGTCCTGCACAGCACCAAACTTTGAGGAGTCAGTATGCCACAGTCAAGGAGGGTTTCCTTGAATCTATTGTCTGAGCCAGGAATCTTTATATCGAATTTGATGAACCGGCAACACCTCAGGGCGGCATGCCAAAACTTTATAAAGCTATTGTTAAATCCTTGAAAGTGCCGCAATACTTGAAAAGGGAGGGCTTAATTCCTAAGACTTTTGTTACCTTTGTGGTTACAGAAAACGGCAAGGTGGAGCAATTTCAAATGTTAAAAGGTGCACCGGAAATTGCGCAACAGATGGGGCAGAAGGTGCTCCACAGTTCCTGGCAGGCTGCCCGATGTAATGGTCAACCGGTAGCAACCAAGGTCGTTTTGCCTTTAGTGATCTGTTTTTAATTTTTTCTATTTTATTATTTCAAATTCTTCATGCATCCTGTCATCATAGGTTTTATTGTCGTTATTGGTTTAATCAGTTATAAAGGGCTGGAAGATCAGTTGTTTTTCGGTAAGTATAAATTCAATATTTATCAGATCCTTGAAGGCAAACAATATTTAAGGATGGTTTCTTCAGGCTTTCTGCATGGCAGCTGGACACACCTTATCTTTAACCTGATTGCTTTTGCCTCTTTCGGAGAGATTGTTCTGTTGACCTATGGTTTAAATTGGTTTATTCAGCTGTTCTTCCTCAGCTTGCTTGCCGGTAACTTTCTGTCCTTGTTTCTTCACAAAGATGAGCCTAATTACAGTGCTATCGGTGCATCAGGGGCGGTTAGTGGCTTGGTTTTTTCAGCCATCATTATTGCGCCTTCCTCTTCTATTTATGTTTTCTTTATTCCCTATGGATTTCCTGCATGGTTTGTCGGGACGATCTTTGTCATTTATTCCATTTATGGGCTCAAGCGTAATCTTGGTAATATCGGACACGATGCCCACCTCGGTGGTGCGATCATGGGCCTTATCCTTTCGGCCTACATTCAGCCGCAATCACTCGTAGATAAATGGTGGGTTTATTTGCTTTTGGGTGTGCCAAGCATCGGGTTTCTGCTGATGTTGATCAAAAATCCCCGATACCTATTTTAGTCGGCAAGGTCAGTGCTCAGTGGATTTTCTTCAAATTTACAAATCTTAAGTTTTTAAAAATCTCTTCAGTGTATTTTAGCGGAAACCATAATATACGATGAAGAATTTTTTGATTTTACTCCTCAGCCTTTACGCCCCAAGTGCCCTGGCGCAGTGGGTGGCGATTAACCCTGGTGCTGGCGGACAGGTGCAGGATGTAGTTTGTGACCCCAAGCTGGAAGGCGTGCTTTATCTGGCTTCGGATATGGAAGGCGTGTATAAAAGTACCGATAATGGGGAAAGCTGGAGGATCACCGGCAGGCAACTCCACAACAGAACCTATGCCGTAGCCATCTCGCCAGAGGATTCCGAACGGTTGTATATTGGCACTTTAAATGGCATCAGCAGCTCATCTGACGGTGGGAAAACCTATCAGTTTATCGATCAATCTTTCGGAAATACATTTGCTGAAATTGCGGTGAGTCCGCATAATGCTCAGCAGGTGATTGCCGGGGTAGGCTGGCGTGATGATTATGATTTTCTGAAAAAAATTCCCGCAGTAAAGCAGGGCATTCCAAGAATTCTTATTTCCGAGGATGGAGGTCAAAACTGGGAATGGATAGTGGTGGACCATGTGCCTGTAGCCGATCGTAATATCAGTCGAATCTTCTTTCACCCGCAGCAGGAATCGGTCGTTTTTCTTTCCACCTATTCGGCTAATTATCGCTCTGATGACCACGGCAGGAGCTGGTACCGATTGCCGGGGCTGAATACTGAAAAGCAAATTCGGGGACTCGATATATCACCAGATGGCCGGTATTTGGTCACCATTTTCGCAGATCAGCGGAAGGTGGGACAACCTTATTGGGCCGCCGTTGACAATGTGGCTTGGTTGCCAATGGGCGAGATTCCTGAAGATAAATTTTGGTATCCCGAGTTTGATCAGCGGGTAGGGGAGCAGTATCAGCTTTTGCTGAGCTTGGAAGGAAGCCGCAGGGGACTGTATAAAGGAACCTTCGGTGCTGAAAATTCCCCTTCTACCACCACCTATGAAATCATCTGGAAGGGCCTTTCAGGTTTTGATACCGGCTGGGATTATGCCGAGCCCAATCCTCGTTTTGCGCATTTCACCCCTCCATCGTGGTCGCCAGCTGTTTGGTCGACAACCAACCAGACGATTTTCTGTGCACAACAGAACAATGGGCAATATCAGTGGGAAAACAGGTATGCTATTCCCAATGATCAGCAAATGGTAAAACATGCGGGCAAATCCTTCCCCACTTATCGGAGTCGTGGAACGGAGAGTACCTATACTTATGATGTTGCTGCGCATGAAAATTACGTGATTCAGGGGCAGGGGGATAATGGGATGGTCGAAAGCTGGGATGGCGGAGAGCACTGGTCGAATATGAGCCACCGTACCGACAGTGTTAATTATTCGGATGTGCAGGCCATTGCCCTGACGCATTTGAATGATGTGCCAACGGTATTGATTCAAGCAACGGCAGGTTATGGCGGAAGGGCCAAGGATGGGCGGCTTTTAATGAAAAAGCTGGTGCATCACTCGCCCGAAGACCAATGGCAAATGTTGGGCGGAGGGCCGGAGCATTTACTGGGCTTGCCTGATGGCGTCTTTCGGGAACTGACCATGGACCCTACAAATCCGCATCGGTTGTATTTGCATGTTTATGGGCACGGAGTTTATATGATTGATGATCTGAATGAAGCGATCCGGAATCCGAAATATCAGGCAGTAAAAATCTCCAACGGGGTGATGGAGCAAGTGGTGGCCACAAAAAAAATGACTATCGATCCACTGAAACCCAATGAACTTTATTTAACGGGAACCCGGGGAAACGAAGGCCTTTTTCGTGGGGTGAAACAGGCGGATCAGTCGTGGTCGTGGGAGAAATTATTTGATGGTGGAGGCTGGGATTCTGAGGTTTTCGCCTGGGAACATCAGGGGCAGAGTTTCATTGCCTACGGCGGAAAGGACGAGCATCAAAATGCAGATTATGTATTCAAAATCAGTAGGGATCATGGGGCAAGCTGGCAGGTGGTTTTCAGTAAAGCACAAGCACAGGCTTTAAGTGGAGAGCGGCATGCGCATTGGTTTAAACACGCACAGGGGCAATTTGCCTTTGAGTTCCGAGGAGGGTTGATTGCAGAGAAAAATACGCTGTATGTCAATTATTTTTCCCACAAATTTCAAAATAGCTACGGCATTTACCGTGGCACATTCAATGGCGAAAAATGGCTCTGGGAGGACATTACGGCCGATCTTCATTATCCTGGAATAACCAGCGCTTTTATTGACCGGTCAGGTACAGTAGGGAAATTGCTGATTTCCACCTGTGGTACAGGATCCTGGTATTTGCCCCTGGATCAGCCAAAATAGGCAACCTTTAGTCCGTTAAATATCAGGATTGAGTTTGGTTGAAAGCGATACACAGCAATGGCACGGTCGGACAATCATCATCTGATGTTATCAAAATTTTATTTGGTCGGTGTATGGCTGACCTAATGTCATTACGTTTAGAACGTTACCCTGTAGAGCCGTTATTTTTAACGTTTAACACAACGCTGATTTCCCTTAGATTTATTCAAATTGTTATCGGAGACATAAGGAATTATACCTTTACATGCATTTTAAATTCACGCCTGAATCACCCCAAAATCCTTAACCCAATGACATTGGGTGCATCCGTATGTCAGCATAATATTTTGTGTCAAGAATCAAAGCATTGAGTTGTGAAACAGCCCCCTAAAAGCGAAAAGCAAAGCCAGAGTTGATCAGCCCTTTATAGCCGAAGCCCAGTTCAATAAATCCGGCAAAATCATAACCGAAGCGAAGACCTACAGGACTGACCTGGAAGTTCATATAGCTGTCGGTGCCATCTTCAAAGCCGTCCATATTGCCATCATACTGGGAGTGATGAATGGTCAATCCGAGACTGGTGCTGCCGTACATCTGAAACCAGCGGGCGGTCAGGTATTGGTAGGATGCCCCGACGCCAATGGTGTAGAAAGTGTTTTCAATCTTATCGTCAGGGGTGCCATTAATCAGAATCCGTTCGTCTATGCGCTGAAAAGTGGCATCGGCAAATAATTGCAGCTGTGGACGCAGGGTGTATTTATAGGTCAGGCTTACCGACGGTGATTCTGCTTCTTGCCGATAGCTGACCTCCCCGATGGTCAGAGCAGAAACAACGATATTATTGGTGATGTCCAGAATATCGTTGGAACTCACGGCCCCAATGGCAATATGTGTTTCGTGAGTGCCGGCTTCCTGTGCCTGCACCTGTAGGCCGCCAAACAGCAGGAGCAATAAAATTCCGTATTTGATCATGGTCATTGAAATGGTTTCTTAACCATAATGACTTTTTTGGCCGGTCATTGTTTTCCTTTCAGAAAAATGTCGGGAGCACCGTTACTCCTCAATATCATAGTTCCTGAAAGAGATGGTCATTTTGGCCTTGAATACCAGTTTTTTCTGTTGCAACCAAGAAAATAGCAAGTAGGTTGCCAGGGTCATTGCCCAGGCGGGCAAGGTTACGAAGAAGTAAAAATCAAGGTGCATATAATAGTAAATCATGTACCCACAGGCCACACCGGAAAACCAGGCGCCCATTACCGCCGGATTAATGTAAAGGGTTTCTTTTTGTGCAAGTTCCTGCTTTAGTTTTAGCTTCGGAAATAGGTATAAATCGGCAATTACAATCGCCCCTACAGGCGCGGCAATCAGCGCGATAATGCCCAGAACCTGATCGAGTTTGGTGACAAAAATAGGGAAGCAAGCGATGATGGTCGTCACGGCACCGATAATAAAAGTTACTTTCCATCGTCTGAACATGGGCAGAAAAGCATGGAAGGCCATGCCGGCCCTATACATGGAAGGAATAGCGGTGGTTCCGCCTGCAATAGCCACGCAAATTGCCCCGGTAATGCCTGCGCCGAGGTAGGCGATTTCTGCTGCTGAAGGGTTATAAATGCCATTCATGATGACGTTGGCACAGAGGATTCCGGAGGCGATCCACGCCATTAAATGTCCTGTGTACATGGCAAAAGCAGACAGAAATCCATAGGAAGATCTTTTGGCATAACGAAAGATGGTCATGTCTGAAAGGCCAAGGTGCATGGTACTGTTACACAGCCAGGCAAAGAATAAAATGTGCCAAAAAGTATATTTTGAATAACCTTCAATAGGAACTCCTGTCCATATTTTTTCATTAGCAACACTCCAGAAATCAGATAATTTACTGACGCCCAAAGAGGGAAGGGTGGCGATGGCCGACCCTATAATTATCATCGGAATCCAGGGGGCAAATATCTTTGCAAATCGCGCGATGCGGTCGAAGCCAAATGCGGCGATATAGATAATGATGAAACTGATTCCAATGACCAGCAATACCCATAACGGGCTCGAAGGATAGAGGTCCTGAATACCAGGGCTTTCAACATTGAAGATCAGCCCCAAAGCGGAAGCGGAAACCATCAGCATTAAGGCCGTGGTAATACAAAATGACAGCCCGATGATTAAGTTATAAATACTCACCAGCCCAAGTCCGCTGATTTTTTCAAGTTGATAAAATACCGTATGACGTGTTTTGGTGGCCGCAGGAGCACAGATGAGCGCCCAACTCAGCGAGGCGAGTAGATTACCAAACAGCAGACCCAAGAATACATCTATCGTGGAAGCACCGTGTAAGACAAACAGCGGACCAATGACAAACTCCGTACCGGCAATATGTTCGCTGGTCATGATGCCCAAAAAATTGGACGCACTTTTCAGCTTCTGTTGCGGTACTTTGCTTTGCTCAAATTCATCAACACGACTTATGCGCTTTCCTACTTGTAATCCTCTCATCATTTTGGCATTTTGTGTATGTCAATTTAAGGCTATTGTGTTATAAATTTCTATTCTTTTATAATATTAAAGAGGTAAAAAAAAGAGCTTTGAAATAAAGCTCTTCTTGAAATGTAGAGGGTATTAGTTGTAATTGTTGCTATGCGACAAACTGCGCCTTCTGTGCTTTGATGCGATATTGGCGTGGGGTCATGCCCGTGTGTTTTTTGAAATTTACATAAAACACAGATTCTGAGCGGAATCCGCTGTCCACGGCAATGGCAAAATTGGTCAGGGATTTCTCCTGATCGTTGGCCAGAATATTTTGAGCGTGTTTGATTCGGTGTTCGTTAATAAACTCACTGAACGATTTCCCGAGGTGATCATTAAGAAGACGGGAGAGCAGATAATATTGAATTTCCAGCCTTTCTGCCAACACTTTCTCATTCAGCTCTGTTTCCAGGTGAATTTTTTCCTCAGCAATCAGCTTTTCCAGTTTGGCGATATAATGGTTCATCAGCGAATTATCCTCGGAAGATTCCTTCTCTGATTTTATCGCAATGGTATTTCCTGACAAGGTTTTTGGGAATTTTAAAGCAAAAAACAGGGTCAGTAAAATAATGCTGCTGTTAAACATGATGTAATTTACCTGCACAATATTCCAGATATACTGGTTCACTGCTTTTCCCACAAAAGGAACAATGGCACCTCGGTAAATGAGTTGTAGGGTCGCTACATAAAGGGTAATCCCCAGGAAGGCCACCAACAGTTTAGGCCATACCAAATCTTCTTTTTGCTTGGCTTCCGCCTGATCGTTCATGATCTTCAATTTGGTGTGTGCTTTATAGATCGCTATTCCTTTCCAGAATACAATAGCGGTCAGCAGGATCATGTGAAAAGGACTCCCAATAAAAGAAGGAAATTCAATGCCAAAAAATAGGATGAATAAGCCCGAGAGCACAAAGCCTGCTGCGGCAGGAATAAAATACCAAATTTGCTTATTGGTTACCTTCTCCCCAAAGAGTGAAGAAATATACCATAAAACCAAACCCGGCAGTAAGAGGTCAAGCACATCAGTAAAAACCATCAGCTCAGGGAGCTGAAATTTTAAATCTGTAAATCGAAATAGGTACTGCAGCAGGGTGTTAACCGCCATGGTACCGAATATGCTTGAGAGGATCAAATTTACTTGTGTGCGTTTGACAATTGCAATTGCAACTCCCATAATTGCACACTGCATAAATGACCAAAAAAATAAAGCGTCCGTCATAGAACTAAGGTTTGTGAGGGGTTTAGTAAAAATTTTCGAATAGAAAAAGATTTAAAAAATGAAGTATCTCTTTTGCAATATCAATAACGAAATAAATAATAATCAGCTTAAAAAACAATTAATGGATGTCTTTTAAAGTGAAATCTTTGGATTTCGTAATTTATTGAAAATACTCAATTATCCGCTTTTTGTGGCTATGCGCCCTCTTATTTATCCTCCTGATTTTCTTTTCCACAGAAAATACCTTGCTTAATTCTTCCTTAGAGCGCTTTCCTTTTTCTCGTGAAATAATTATTTCGCTCTAATTTTTAAAATCAAAAGCCATCATAACAATTTTTGTCCGACCTTCAATTTAAGCAACAGCCACAGCTTTGGCGGGTGTTGTCGTTAGTGAAGGCTTTAATTTTTTTATCGAGATGTTAACAATAAAAGAGTACAACGATAAGGTTTTAGGCGGTTGGATGGGCAAATGTGCCGGAGGGATTCTCGGCGCACCTATTGAAGGCTATAAATGCTTCAATGAAATTCCACTGAGTGACGAACTTTTTGAAACCAATTTTTGTAATGACGACCTGGATCTTCAGATTCTCTGGCTCGACATGGTGCTGAAAAAAGGGAATAAAATTCGCCCTTCAGATTTCCGTGAGCATTGGAAAAATCATGTGGATTTTCCATGGAATGAGTATGGTATTGCCACCCGTAACATTCGGGTAGGTCTGGACCACCCAGATACCGGATCGCATAACAACACCTATTGGAATGCCTCGATGGGCTCGCCAATTCGTAGCGAGCTTTGGGGAATGCTGTGTGCCGGGAACCCGGAGAAAGCAGCTTATTTTGCCAGAATGGATTCGCGATTGGACCATTGTGGTTTTTCTGATGATGCGGAAGCTTATCAGGCCGCTTGTGAGGCGATCGCTTTTACGATGACGGATATCCCTGCCATTCTTTTGGAAGGACTTAAATATATTGACCAGGATTGTTTGACCTATAAGATGGTTAAAAATGTATTTTCCTGGTATGAGAAATTTGGCGTAGAAGCGACCAAAGGACGCATCAAATCGGCTTATGGCGATGCTGATTTTACTTCTGCACCGATGAATGTGGCCTTTACGGTACTTTCATTGCTCGATTCTAAAGGGGATTTCGATAAATTGATCGAAGCCTTGCATTATGGGCACGATAGCGATTGTATTGTGGCTACTGCCGGATCAATCCTCGGTATTGTTCGTGGTGCCGCGGAAATTCCTGCTCTATGGAAAAAGCGCATTGGCAACGAGTTGATGGTCAGCCCTGAAATTACAGGAATTGACTGTCCAAAAACCATCACTGAACTAACGGACCTGACCTGCAAAGCAGCCCAGTTGTTTCAGGGACCACACACCGTAGTAGATTTTTCTACGGAAGAGAAATTCACTGTTGAAAATGACACCCCTTTTGCGCTGTTCACAAAGGTGTTGGCATTTCCTGATTTTGAAGCTGAGGCCAAAGGAGCAATTGCTGTTCACATTGAAAACCTATCGCCTTCAGCCAAGTCTTTTACTTTTAATATCAGTTCACCCGCATTTCCAACTGTTCAACCTGCAGGTGTAACGATCCAAGAAGACGCATCGGTAGTGGTGAATTTTGAATTTACCATCAATGAGGATTTCCAGCCATTTGCGAGTGCTGTCCCTTATACGGTAGAAGTAACAATGGATGAGCTTTTCAAATTTGAATTTGAGCGCGGCTTGCCGTATTACGGCCAATGGCTGATGATGGGGCCGTTTATGCGTGATGATGCCAGTTTGGCGCCAATGCATAAGCAATATCCCGATCATGGTTTGGCTTCCATGCCATCGGCAACTTACATGAACCACGACTTGCAAAAACCTGCCGAAGACTTTTTGGCAAAGGTGAAAACGCCATGGCATACGCCGGCAATTTTTGAGCAGGATTTTATCGCACAGGTGATTCAGCCTGCAGGTCTTGAAGTGGATCTTAAAAAATATTTCTATGGTATTGGGGAACGTACAGTTTACCTTTCTACAGAAATTTCGTCAGCAACAGCGCTAAAAAAATGGCTCTGTATCGGAACAAGTAACTTTGTTACCGTAAGCCTGAACGGCAAAACGCTTCATCAGAATGAGCAACTCAAGCGCCGTTGGCCTTCCACGGAAATTGTGGAGTTGCCTTTGGAGCAGGGTACCAATACTTTGTTGGTTCGTTTCGATTTTATTAATGATGATTTTAAAGTCAGTTTAGGACTTAAAGAACACCATGACCGCCACCCACACCAAACACAATGGGAAACGGAATTGAATTTCAGCTTACCACAGCAGGTTGTAGAAGCCTATAAGGAGTTGGTGTAAGCTTAAGGTTGATATATTTATGAGGTATAAAAAGGAGGAGTTTCATTACTTCTCCTTTTTTGCATTGAAATTAAAGTGCTTGGTATGGTGACGAACAAAAGACATTTGATGGTCTCGGTTTTTATTGTCGGGACGCTATTAGCCATGATTTTGCTGCCAAGTTTCAGCTTTCTGGAGCAATCGGTGGTGGTGGGGCAATGGGAAGAAAACACTCAGCAACCAACAGTAAGGGCAGCAGTAAATCAAAAGTTTGCCCCGCCAAGCTATGCCTCCCTTTTGCCACTGGCAGATTTATTGCCCGTTTTGAAGGCGGAGCAGGGATTTCGATGGGCAGGCATGGACCTGGATGAGATTTATCCAAATATCTGGGTAAGAACTAAGCAAAAAGCGAATGAGTTCTGTATGGCGATTGAAGATCAGGGCTATACAGATCAGGAGCTGACATCGCTGCTCGGCCAATCTGATGATCAAAAGGCCAATACTTATTGGTTGCAAAATTTACAATGGTCTATTTTCTACCTTACTTGTACCGAAAGAATGCGCGATTCTAAGCAAGTGAAGTATGTAGATCACTTTCTGGCAAATCAATATAAGGGTTTGTGGATTGCAAAAAAGCTGGGGACCTTAATCAAATATGCGCATCGCGAAGCTTGCATCGAAGTGGACCGGCCAGCTTATATTTACAATGACAGAATGGAAGGATTTCGCATGCTCGGTGGTCGGATTTTTGAAAAAGATCAGGGGAAATGGGAAGGCTTTTTTGTTAATTATGGGGAAGAAACCCTAAGGGTAAATCTGCCGGCAGGCCTTCAGGCCTCAGAAGGAGAAGTTTATCAGGCCGCCCTTGATGATCAGAAAAATAATCGAGAGGTGATGTTGAAAACCAATGCCAGGATTGACTTCAATATCTTTTATCTTCCCCCGCACGCCATTGCTTTTTTAAGATAATTGTAAATCAAAGGAGGTAAATATCTTCGATTTTGAAAAAAACTAAAATTAGGAGTCTTTTAAGACTCTTTTTTTTGCGATTTTTTATGCAATTTAAGGTTAAACAATTTTTTGTGCTATTTATTGTGTTTTAGTGCGAATAGGTCATGAAAACCGTGCTTTTAGGAAAGCTAAGTAGGATAAATTAAAGCCTTGGGATTTTTTCTTCGCTTTCTAATTTGTCTTAATTTGAAATCAAACAGAGTTCGGGCGGTACTTTTTACTAAATACCATCATGTTACATCACCTGAGAAGTGATGAATTTTTTTACAACCAACATTTTTAACCTACTCTTATGTTAAAACATTATCTAAACAAACATCTCATCTTGCTGTTTGTGATGCTCATCGGGCTTTCGAGTGCAGCAATCGCACAGAAGATCTCGGGACAAATACTCGATGCCAATGCTACTCCTATCATTGGTGCATCTGTTGTAGAGGCAGGAACTACCAACGGGGTAATTACTGATTTTGAAGGGGCATTCTCTCTTGAACTGACCAATAAAGATGCTAAGATAAAAGTTTCTTTTATCGGTTATGAAAGTCAGGAAATTACAGTAGGTAACCAAAGCTTCATTAAAGTAACACTTACAGAAGATGTTACTGAACTCGAAGAATTGGTCGTGATTGGTTACGGTACACAAAAGAAACAGAATATTACCGGAGCCATCGCATCTATCGACTCGAAAGCGATTGAAGGCCGCCCAGTAGCGGATGTGCAGTCTGCTTTGCAAGGTCAGGTTGCTGGTGTTCAGATTTCTACTGGCGGAACAGGCCCGGGAGCAGAAAGTTCGGTGCGTATTCGTGGTACAGCAAGTATTACAGGTGGTAGCGACCCTTTGTATGTGGTTGATGGATTCATAATGGCCAATGGTGGTGCGTTTACAACGATCAACCCTTCTGATATTGAGTCTATTAACGTGCTGAAAGATGCATCTGCTGCGGCTATTTATGGGGCGCGGGCAGCCAATGGTGTCGTTATTATTACTACCAAAAGAGGTAAAGGCGGAGCTACTCGCTTTAATGTCAATACCTTTATTGGAACACAGGCACCTACACAGACACTGGATTTGCTGAATGCGGAAGAGTACAGAACAATGTACAATATGGCGCGCGATAATGCCGGAAAACCAAGAATTGCTAATTTGGCAGATGAGTCGCAGCCGCTGGAAAATAATACGGACTGGCAAAAAGAAACGCTTCAGAGAGCGCCAATGAAAAACTTCGAATTTTCTGCAGCTGGTGGTTCTGAAAATGCGCATTTCTATACTTCCGTTCGTCATTATGATGAAGCAGGTATGATCAACAATACAGGCTTTGACCGTACATCAATTCGTTTTAATGGCGATGCCCGTACAGGACGTTTTAAAATGGGAGCTTCCTTGTACTTTAGTAATGCCAACTATGATGAGGAATTTAATACTGGTGACAAAGGAATGATGTTTCATGCCATTTCCAATTCACCGGCCATTGCTGTTCGTGATGAAAACAATGTTGGTGGATTTAACGGACCTAAAGCAGCTGATGGATATGTTCAGAAGCTGAACCCCGTAGCGGCAACGGAATTGGTGAGTAACCGCAGGGTGAATAACCGTTTTGTGGGTAATGTTTATGGGGAGTTTGAAATCCTTGAAGGTTTGGTTTACAAAATGAATGGTGGTGCCGATTACAGTGGTACTCACCGGAAAATGTTTGCACCTTATTTTGACCTTGGGAATGGCATTGCAGCAGTAGGATTGCCTAATGGTGCTGAGCTACAGGAATCAAGAGGGGAATTTGCGTCGTGGTTATTTGAAAACACACTGAACTACAAAACAAGTTTCGGAAAACACAGCCTCGGCCTGTTAGCTGGACATTCTGCCATGCACAGCCAATATGGCTCGCAGCATATTACCGTAGTCGGTGGACAGTTAAGCCAGGATTTTCCACAGATCAACGGTTCTGCCAACGTGAATGGTATCCCTCAGGGGTTTTTGGTTCAAGAGCGCACACTTTCTTATATCGGTCGGGCAATTTACGATTATGACGAGAAGTATTTGGCGACCTTTAACTTCCGCCGTGATGGTTCTTCAAAATTCAGCAAAGAAAATTTCTTCGATAATTTCTATTCTGGATCGGTAGGTTGGTTACTCTCTAAAGAAGACTTTTTCAAGAACGATGTCGTGAACTATTTGAAAATCCGTGCCAGTTATGGATTCCTGGGTAACGATAAAATTGATGCCAACGCTACACGTTTTATCATGAACCTAAATTCAAGATATCCTTTCGGTGGCTCAATGGATGTTGGTGTGGCTCCTGGTGATCAACTTGCGAACCAAAACCTGGTTTGGGAAAAGCAGCAACAAATGAATATTGGAGCAGATTTCGCTCTCCTTAAAAATAAGCTGACAGGTACAATTGACTACTTTGTTAAAAACTCCAATGACTTGTTGATCAGCTATAACCTTCCTCGTTCAACCGGTGGAGCGAACATGTTCCTGAATGCAGGTGAAGTACAGAACAAAGGGGTTGAGTTGAGCTTGAATTATACCAACAAAGTTGGCGAGTTAAACTATAATTTTGGGGTTAACGGTACCTACCTTACCAATGAGGTTACTGCCTTGGTGGATGGTGTTTCAGCAATTAACCGTGGCCGAAATGCGATCTTTGGTGATATGAACCGTATCGAGCCAGGCAACTCATTATTTGCCTTTTATGGTTTGGAAACTGATGGTATTTATAAATCACAGGATGAGATCACCAATGGCCCAACACCACTTCAAGGTACAAAGCCTGGAGATTTCCGCTTTAAGGATATCAGTGGTCCTGAAGGAGTGCCTGACGGCAAAATTGATGGCGACGACCGTACTTTTATTGGAGATGGTAATCAGGATTTTGTTTATGGATTTAACCTGGGCTTAAATTACAAGCGATTTGACTTCAGTATGCAATGGCAAGGGGTTCAGGGAAATGATGTTTATTCTACCCTTAAATTTTACAGTCAAGGATATTTCAATGATTTCAACATGACCAAGGATGTGTTGAATGCATGGACACCACAAAACCCTAACAGCGACCAGCCACGCGCAATTCCACACGATCAGTTCAAGGAACGTAACTCTGTTTCTTCTTACTGGATTCAGGATGGTAGCTACCTGAGACTCAAAAATCTTCAGGTGGGTTATTCTTTCAATATGGAAAATGTAGCGTTCTTGAATTCTCTGCGGGTATATGCTGCAGGTCAGAACTTGCTGACTTTCACCAAATATCAAGGATATGACCCTGAGGTGGCATTCTCTGGTATTGAGGGGACAAGAATTTACCCAACAGGCAGAAGCCTCATTGTAGGGGTTCAGGTAGGATTTTAATATTTTTTAATTTAGGACAAATGAAAGTAAGATATATCATCGCCCTTTTTATAGCGGCATTTTTGGTGCAATCCTGCGGCTCTTCCTTTTTGGAAGATGCCAAGGTGCAGAGAGATCTGTTTAAGGAATATTTTTACAAAACAGAAGACGATGCAAAACTGGCAGTAAATGCCATGTATTCTCCTCTTCACTGGTATGGCTTATTCAAAAGACACCGCTACCTTTTGGGGTATATGGCCGGGGATTGTATCCCGACTTCCGGTGCCGGTCAGGTTCAGGCATATCATGAGTTTAAATTTGGACCTTCGGATAATGAGTTGGTTGCTGAGGCCTGGACGACCTGTTATGCGGGTATTGGCCGAGCAAATCTTGTTTTGGAAAGGGTACCCGAAATTCCGTTTGAAGATGAAAAGATTCAACAGCGGTATCTTGCAGAGGCTCACTTCATGCGTGCTTTCTATTACTTTAACCTCGTAAGAATGTATGGCGATGTGCCACTTTATACCCGTTCTTACAGCGGTGACCTGGATGACCCTCTGTTGGTGCCTGAGCGTACTGATGCAAGTGTGATTTATGACCTGATTGAAGAGGATTTATTGAAAGCCAAAGGGATTCTACCTGCGGAATATCCGACTGCAGATATCGGTCGACCAACAAGTGGGGCCGCAACAGGGTACCTGGGGAAAGTATTCCTTTTCAGAAAAAAATATGCGGAAGCGGTAAAGGAATTCAAGGAAATCAAAGATGGCCTTCATGGTATGTATGATTTGGTTCCTTTTGATCAGATTTGGGGAGTAGCCAATAACAATAACAAGGAAAGCATTTTTGAAATTCAGTATTTGGCAGGTTTTGGTACCCCTTGGCCTAACGGCGATAATACAGCAGCGTCAAAATCCAATTGGGTAGCTACGGCGGTATCTCCTGGTTCAGGGAGCTTTGCCAACGCATTGCCTTCTGAAGAAGTGAACGATTTCTTCAATATGTATCCTGAAGAAAACCAGCTGCGCCGTTATTATACCATTGCTCGCTCAGGAGATGTTTGGCAATCCTGGAATCCTATTCGTGAAGACCCTACGGCTGAGGTTGTTATCAGTGAAGACGAAGTGATTGGTGCGCAGTGGAATGCCAGAACGAAAGATAAGCCGTATGGTTATTTTTCAGGAATCAGAAAATTCGCTGAAGGGCCAGACGACCGACGAGGTTTCAACCAGTGCCCGAACAACTATGCACCGATGCGTTATGCTGATGTGCTATTGATGTTGGCAGAAGCGGAGAACGAATTGAACGGACCAACAGCTTTGGCTTATGAGTCGATTAACATGGTTCGTTCAAGAGCACAAGTTGATCCAATTCCTGCGGGCTTGGGTAAAGATGAGTTCTTCGAGAAGGTTGTTGTTGAGCGTCGTCTTGAACTGACTTTCGAGTGGCACCGATTCTTTGATTTGGTACGTTGGATGGATCACCCTAACCGACCAGAAATCGGTAAGGCGGAAAACATGCCAGGTTTCGTAGTGGGTAGAAATGAAGTACTTCCTATTCCACAGAATGAGATTCAAACGAACCCTAACTTGAAGCAGAATAATTATTAATCCATAGAAAAATCCTTTTAAACCGCTTTCCGTGCTCGGGAAGCGGTTTTTTCTTTTTTTGAACTGTGGTTTTTTAAAGTCGAATAGTCTCCTTGGGGTAATTCATTACTTTGCGGAGGTAATCAAGATATTTTTTAAGATGAAAGCACGATTGATTTTTTTGTGGGCCATGGTTTTTATCTCCCCGGCTTTTGGACAGGGACGCTTTATTATTGATGCCGATACGGGCAATGAAATGGATGATCTTTTTGCGATCGTCAGAATGCTCGTCGATCCCAATACAGAAGTGATCGCCCTGAATTCGGCACATTATAATAATGCCCAAATCACGGCCGACAGCATTTGGAATGAAAATCCGGTGACGGAATTTAATACCGTGAAGGTCTCGCAGGATTACAACGAACAGTTGCTTGAAGGTCTTCAAATGATGGACATTCCGCATCCGATAGGGGCGAACCGTTTCCTCGGTTATACCTGGGGTTATTATCCTGGGGCAAAGTTACCGCAAAGTCCGGCCTCGGATTTAATCATCAGCGAAGCTAAAAAATTAGCCGATGGGCAGCGGCTCAATATTGCCATTTTGGGCGCCTGCACCAATGTGGCGGCGGCAATTGCCAAAGACACCACCATTGCGGATAAACTGAATATTTATATGTTAGGTGCCGAATTTAATGTGCATACCAACGTGTGGAATAAGAACAGTTTTAATGTTCAGAATGACTTAAATGCTTTTGATTACCTGATGGACAATGAGCAAATTCAATTGACCATAATGCCTGGGGCAGTGATTAAGGCCTTTAAGTACAAGAAATCGGTGATTCAGCCAAAATTATATGCTTACCATCACCCGACCACAGATTTGCTGGCCAATATTTGGGATGATATTAATGCGGCAGAATACCGCGTAATGTGGGATTTGGGACTGACAGCCGCACTCATTCGGCCTGAACTTGCGACCATCGAGGAGCGACCTGCTCCACCGGAAAACAAGCGAAAAACTGTCGGTGTCTTTGTGGATATAGATATGCCTGAAATGCAAAAGGACTTTTGGGAATCATTGGATCAATACTTTAAAAAACATCAAAATGATCATCAATAAATTAGGGCTTGGATTGTGGCTGTTGGCAGCTTCTTGCTGCTGGGGCAGTTCCGCAGTGGCTCAACAAAAAACCATGGCAGAAAAATCAACGACCGAAGGGGTGGTCAAACAGGGCGACCTGTCGGTGTTTTACAATGCCGAACATGGCGGTCGAATCACTCAAATTGAACTCAAAGGGGTTGCTATACTGGTTGGTCCAGAGGTGCACCCCGATTTGTCGGGCAATACCTGGTGGCCTGCACCGCAATCGGTTTGGAACTGGCCTCCTCCGGCCTCCATTAATAACTTGCCTTATCAGCTTGATCGGCAGGAAAACAAAGTAACGATGATTAGTGCCGGGGAGTCAGATTTTGGGGTGCAGCTGAAAAAAGAAATTGAACTTTTTGATCAGAATCATTTGCAAATCACCTATACGGCAACTAATTTAAGTGAGCAAGCCAAAGCTTTTGGGCATTGGGAGATCACGCGTGTTCCGAAAAATGGACGGGTATTATTTCCTGTAGGGAAAGCCTTTCCAAAGCACTTCAAAGGGTACGATAAAAAAAATGCACTGTATGACTTTGGAGCTAACTGCAAGGAACTGAAAAGTGAGGATCAGGCTTATTTTGATTTTGTGATCAAGGCAGGCGAATTAACTTTGCCCAATTCGGATTTTAACAAGCTTTTTGCCGATGGCAAAGGGTGGCTGGCCTATCAGTTGGATAATCAGCGGGTATTGATCAAGTACTTTCGGGATGAAAACCCCTCGGAGATTGCACCGCAACAGGGAGAGATTGAGGTGTATGCCTCCCCAATATTACCTTTGGTGGAATTGGAGCAACATGCACAGTACCATGAGTTGGCACCGCAAGCTTCTTCAGTTTATCAGGTGGATTGGCTGGTGCTCGAAACAGAAAAGGGCTTTTCAATTTCTGCGGCCTGGGTAGAACAACAGATTCAGGCCCACAAACGTAAAGTCCAATAGTAAACGAACCAATTATATTTTACATCATAATGTATGTGTGGCGTAGGGCGATTGTCCCTTCGCCTTTTTTTGTGCTGTTTGGGTTCGTTATACGCAGGCGTAACTGATGGGCTTTTTGGGTAATTTTTTCCAGGCAAAATTTACCACCTCCATCTCGTTGTCATCTACCTGCTCTTCCTCAGAAATATTCAGTAAAAACGACCCTTCTTGCTCACTGATAGCTTTAATTTTGTTCAGCGCCCGATAGGCAAGGTTGGCGGTACTTTTATGTTTCCCCCACGCAATAATCACCGGAATACCTTTTACAAAATAGCGGTCGAAATCTTCTGCACGAGAAGGATCGAACAAGGAATGTTCAGGGAGCTTCATCTCAAGCCTTGGGAAAGCCGAGATAATACTTTCGCTGTTGGAATACGCAAAATCCGACAGGTTGAGAATCCTGAGGTACTGATAGTTTTTAGTGTTAATCAGCAAAGCAAGGCTTGCATGAACATTGGCTGGAATGGCCGGCGAAAAATCGCAATTGTAGCCTTTTAATCCATTCATTGGATTAACGCTTGCAGGGTTCAGCAAAACAATAATGATGTCTGGCTGCGCGGCTTTTTGGGGTTCGCCAGTGTTTTCATCCACCAGTTCATGATGTACAATATCAAAGTATTTTCGGGCTTCCTCGCCCGTGGGAAGTTCATAGAAATACCCGAAGCACCTGTAATCTAAAAGTTCGTTGGTTGTCAGCATAAGTGTAAAAGCGGCATTAATCCCTTAGGATTGCATAGTTACAAAGCTACTATTTAAAATGCTAATTTTCACTTTTTTTGGGTGAATAAGTAATTTATATTCCTATTAATTATATAGCATTTGAAACGCCAGACAGCTTGGGAGTATCCGAACTGTTAAGATATTAAATGATTTTCACCATTTATGCTTCATCTGCTTACCTGACGATAGGTCATAATGCGTGGGATACACGCAATTGTTCTTTTGTGGTTGTGTGTGTTTATGTTATTTGGCCAATTGAAAGCCTATAAATACGAAAGAATTTTTTTGTTGGAAAGCGAAAAGAAAAGCAATGAAACAGCAAAATTGTAAGATTCTTAACAATTTTATTAAATAATAACTTTTTGTAGCCAAAAAATATATCACTTGGTCAAATCACAGCATTTATAAAGAGGGGTAAATTACATTCCGTTCATTAAGCACGAATTATTCAATTTTTTAAAACATCAGCTTATGAACCCAAAATTTAACATGTTATGCTGGATCCTATTATGGTGTCCGGTTTCCTTTTTGTGTGCCCAACAACCAGCCGATTGGGGCAATGAAGACCGTTGGGAAAGTCTGAACCCCGGCGGTGGCGGACAAATCCAAGACCTCTACTTTGATAAGAATGTTGATGGCCGAGTGTGGTTTTCCAGTGATATGGAGGGCGTTTACCGTTCCGACGATTACGGGCAGCAATGGCACTTTGTGAGTCGCGACCTTTCCCATGGGATGGCCTTTGTGATTAACCAAACAATTGGTGAAAACAAAACCTTCCAGGGCGGACTTTATGGTGCGCATATTTCCACCAATGCCGATGCGGCCGACCCGCATGAGGTTACCTGGGATATGATTGAAATTACCCGCGGAGATGCCATTGCATCAATTGCCATTTCAGCAGATAACCAAACGATTATTCTGGCACCAGGCTGGCAAAATAAAGATCCGCAGAAATGCCAGCAGTCTTTGCTTGACCCTGTACAGAATTTGAGCAGTACCAAATTTAATGGCGAGCGAAACATTTACCTTTCCAAGGATGGCGGCCAAAGCTGGCAAAGTGTTTTGTATGATGCTGAAGAAGGTTACCGCAATATTTTTGCGGTGAATATCAACCCCATTAACGACCATATTTACATCGCCGCAGGCGGGGGCTTGTACCTCTCTACGGATGGTGGCAGCAACTTTACCAAAGTAGCGGAACCGAATGATGCCCTGATTGGCGCCGGAGCGGCAACAAGCTGTAACAACCGCCCAGACGGCGGATCGCGCGGGGTAAGTGTTTCTCCAGATGGGAAGGTCATTTATGCCAGCTTCCAGACCACAGGCGGAGGAACTTACCTCGATAAAAGATGGGCATTATATGCCATGCGCACCACCAGTACAGGTTTGGATGGCAGCTGGCTGAAAATTATGGATGGCCTGACAGACACCGCAGAGTGGTACGACCCGAAGGTTGACCCACGCTCTACGGCCACTGCTCACCGCCTTGCGGTAGGGACAGTATGGAACAACAACGCCAACCGAATTGGTTTGTGGGAAGCGGAAATCTCCCTGGATGAAAATGCCAACATTATCAGCTACCAATGGAGCAATGTGCTTGACATGCCAAAATCCGGCCGCTGCTTTGACTTTGAAGTCAGCTGGGAACGCAGGAATTTCATTGTTCGTTCTGTCGATTATTCCCCAGCAAGCTGGAAGGATAACTTAATCGTGACCATGGGAGGAATGAACGTTTTCATTACCGACCGTAACGATGTGGGCTACCCTTGCAGTAGCTGGCGAGAAATTTATGGTGAAGTGGTGTATTACCATGAAGGTTTAGCCATGTCACGTGAGCGCGGGTTTTCATCTCCTTATTCTTATGATGTGTCGGCCTATGAAAACTACATGATTCAAGGCTGTGCCGATCACGGAATTATTCAGAGTCTTGACCATGGTTACTCCTGGACGAGTGAACATACGCCTCAGGGAATTACCAATGCAATGGGAGTGGCAACAATCCCGACCACACCCGCTTTGGTGGTAGCGGATATGCGCAAAGGGTATGGTGCCCCAAGCCATAATGTAGGTGGGCTTTTTGCGAAGGAGATTAATCTGGAGAGTATCGGTCAGAAAACCGACTGGAAACTGATTGGCGGTGGTGCCCCAAATTCCGCAGGGGAAGTGAATGGCCTGCCAAGCCGAAATTTCCGGGCCATTGTTTACGATCCGCATCATGTGGAGCGGGTGTTTATTTCAACGAGGGGAAAAACAGCCTCTTCAGGAGATGTGCCGGGAGGAATCTACACTACTGATGATATTCTGGCAGTTTATAATGGTACGGGCAGCTTCCGTAAAATTTCTGACCCGTCCGTAGATTTTCTTGATATTCGAGATATTTGGGTAGATCCCAACGATGCCAATTACCTTTTTGCTCGTACCTCAGGAACAGGTAGCGGCGCAAGCCTTTACCGTGGGGTGCGCGATGCTTCCGGAAATTACTCCTGGACGAGCATGGAAGCCAATTGCCGAAATGCGGGAGACGTTTACCTTTTTACGCACAAAGGCGATACCTGGGCCGTGATGGCCGCCGAGCTTGATGGCCACTATGGGGTTTATATCAACAGGGACCCACGTGCTGATAACTGGCATGAGTCCGGTTCATGGATTTTCACCGATATGGATATTGCGGCAAGCTTGGCCCTTCGTCCTGAAAAATGGATTGAACCCAATGAGCCGATCGCTTTCAGCGGACTGGCGGCCCACGAAGATTTTATTGTCCTGACCACCGGTGTGGGTACACATAAGAAAGGGCTGGGGACTTTCCTCGGCCAAATCAATGGCGATCGGGTGGATTGGTACGACTGGTCGGTGGCGCCTGCCAATAACCGATCGTTGGAAAACCCAACAGGGTTGCAGGCTAAAATTCATATTGAAAACGGCACGCCTTATTATATGGTGGCATTGGCCACTACCGGCCCTTGGCGCCGTCAGTTGCCTTCGGCATTGCTTGCCCCACCTTGCGATGTTCGTTTCCCATCGAGTTCCGTAAATTATGCCGCTGTTGGTGGTGCTGAAACCATCAGTATTTCATCTGATGAGGCAGTAAGCCTGGGCGAAGTTTCGGAATTCATCACTGCCGACCTGCAAGGTACTCAATTGAATATCAGTGTAGCGCCAAATCATGGCAGTGCCCGTACTGGTACGGTGGAGCTGATCGGTTGTAAAACCCGATTCCTGACCATCGTTCAGGCAGGAAATGGCGCTATCATCGAGACCTTTGATTTGATGCCTACGACCAATCAGTGGACAGATGGGCAATTTACAGGTAATGAAGGCGTGGTATGGAATTACTTGCAGGTGAAAAGAACCTCCTCGATCAATGGTAATTCGGTAAAAGTGGATAACAGTGCCGGCGGTGCGGTTTATGCACAGCTTTCTGGTGGCCTGACCCGACTGGTGTTTAAAGTCATGCCGACAGGAACAGCCAACCCGACAGGGGTAGTTGTTGAGGTTGACGGAGCGGAAATTTACCGCCAGGATATTGCTGCCAACAGTGGCATCAGCACCATTACGATTGAGGACCTGGAGATTACTGGAGATTATGAATTGAGGTTTTCAGGTTTCAATAATGCCGACCTTCAAATTGATGATATCGAGTGGTTGCCGACACCCTTGGAGGTGAGCTATCCTTTAACGGTTACCAATGGATCAGGAAGCGGATTTTTTGCTGAAGGCGAAACGATTGGTATTTCTGCAGATCAGCCAGCCGATGGGATGGTGTTTACGCATTGGAGTGGGGACGTGGCGCAAATTGCAGATGCCAGTCAATCAACCACAAGCCTGATTATGCCCGCTTCAGCAGTGGCTGTTACGGCAAACTATCAGGCCGTTAGTCTGGACTTTATGGAAACCTTCGACCTGATGCCTGTTGCCAATCAATGGTCGGATGGGGTGTTTACGGGCAACCATGCACAGGCATGGGCTTACCATCAGGTAAAGCGCACCAAGACAATCCATGAAAATACCTTGAAGCTGGGCAACAGCACCGGTGGTTATCTTGAAACTGCCTTCACCGACGGACTGGGCAGTTTGTCCTTCTTGCTCGCTCCTACGGGAACAGCGCAGCCGACGGGTGTAGACGTTTACGTGAATGGGGTTTTGGTGGAGCAGTTCTTCCTTGCGGCGAACAGTCCTGCCACCTTATTTAAAATAGATGGCATCAATCAGTCGGGCAATTGTACGCTGAAGTTTGTGGGCAACAGCAACTCTGATCCGCAACTGGACGATATCGCCTGGTCGGCTTTCGGAAATGCGCGTCAGTTTGCCAACGAAGTGCCTGCGGCTTCCCTGAGTTGTTATCCTAACCCAGTGAGTGGGCAGCTGAAGGTGGTTTATCCGCAGCAGACCATGTTGCAGATTTTCAACAGTGTCGGGCAGCTGGTTCATCAGTCGGTTCATGACGGGGAGTCAGTGATTCATACCGAAGACTGGCCTGCTGGAATTTACATTGTCAGAACAGGGGATGAACAGCAAAAGATTTTGAAAAAATAAATGGATGATGAAAAAAGGGGGCTTCGGCCCTCTTTTTTTTTACTCCTCATTAAACCTTTTTATCAGCTGTGCATCGAAGGAATACATAACACTAAAATAATTGACGATGAGAAAGATTTTGACCAAAGTTGCCATATTAAGTTTATTGTTAGTCCTCATGACGATGCTGGGGAAAAGTGATGCCCAGGCACAGCGAAGATTCCGACGGGTATCCACAAAGAAAGTGGTGGTGATCAAGCCCGGAAAAAGGGTTCGTCGATTACCCGCAAAAGCGGTGGTCATTACCCATCGGAATATTAATTACCACTATGCTAAGGGCGTTTATTATCGAAGGATCAACGGGGCTTATCAGGTGGTGCAGCCTGCCTACGGGCTGAGATTGGTGAGCCTGCCTGCTAAGGCGGTGCTGGTTGCCAACAGGCGGACCATATACCACTATAATGGTGTATATTATAAAGCAGTGGCCGCTGGTGGCTATGAGGTCATCGAAGCACCTGAGTTGGCAAATACCTGATGGTCAGCAAAGGATGTAAGGGAACAACAGTCCGTTGCTTTTTGCGATTGATGACTGATACCATACCGATGGAGGCTGCTGAAGAATTTTGGGCCTTATCAAACAGGGTGGCTGATACATTGCAGCAGGCACCAATCTATATTTTCGATCAGCGATAAACTGAGGGAGGCCATTGGCTTCCCTTTTTTTGTGTGAAAAATAGCGGTGAGGTGTAATGTTTCTTGTCCTGCGGA
This sequence comes from Persicobacter psychrovividus, assembly GCF_036492425.1. NCBI lineage: Bacteria > Pseudomonadati > Bacteroidota > Cytophagia > Cytophagales > Persicobacteraceae > Persicobacter > Persicobacter psychrovividus. Next base: position 362,316 of record NZ_AP025293.1, on the reverse strand, counting down.
AAGCTTTTCAGCGCCCCTTGAAAAGGTTATTTAAGGTTGGTAGATCGCTGATATTCCACCACAGGGGTGTAAGGCGATTAGGGTGCTTCTCAGTAATAATGGTCAATCTTTTGGAGCAGCGGAGGGGATTCCTGAGCGAGCTTAATACCCCTTGGAGCAGGTAACCCTCAGTGGGTATTTATGTAAGTTTTGTCTGTTATCTGTCGAATAGTTCATCTATAGTATTGGTTATTATTTCTACATAATTATGTAGATTAATCAACGGGAACCGACTAATGATACTTCAAAGGGTAGGAGAATGAATACACCTGCACTTCGGAACAGGATGGTTCTCATAAAGAATGCCGCATTCCAAAACCAAAACAGGAGTTTGTTGTTGAAATACAGCAAGTGCAGCAATTCGGAAGCCAGTCGCATGATGAAGCGGCAGGTGGGCCTTTAAAATCTTTTGTCTATGAACCTGAATGAAATCACTGAAAAAGCCCTGCGCAAATTTCGAATAGATTTTTCAACCCATCGGGTGGCCATAGAAGGGAAACGTCTCGCGTCAGCCGCACAATTGACGGATTTTGTGTTGAGCAAGTTGAAAGGCACCATCACAGGGAAATATGAATTTCAGAGCTTTAATGCTGAAGGAGCGAAAATAGATGAATCTGGGCTGAGTTTCAGCCAAATTAAAATGAAGAAAGCCAAAGCCAATAGCGTACTGACGCAACTGTATATTAAAGAGCTCACAAATGTTGTGGGTGCTATTACTGCCCAAAAATAAGCCTATGAATACGCAATTTTACATTAAAACACCCGTGCATCACACCACAAAAGAAAGTGGCCAGTACAAACAATATGTCGCTGACCAGTGGCGGAAATTTGCTGATGTCAGGTTCGTCGTTACCTCCACAGACAGCCTGGCGATCATCTTTACTGACCATCGGCTGTACCGTCTGGTTGGAACAAGCACCTTGGCCAATGGTATGTTGGTACTGGAAATGAAATTTGAAGGAGTATTGGGGAAGAAGTGATCGTGATGTTTTATAGTGGTGATTAGTTTATATATTTAATCATATTGATTAATTTATAGGTTGATATCATCATCTTATTTTTTTAATGCTGAAACATAAACTACTTACCATAGACGGTGGAGGGACAAGGGGGGTGATTCCTGCCACGATCCTGATGCACCTTGAGGAATACCTGCAAGGCAAGCAGGCAGGAAAAAGTCTGAATCATTATTTTGATCTGGTCATGGGGACCTCCACGGGAGGAATCATTGCCTTGGCAATAGGCGCAGGTATCCCGATGCGGGCGATTCGGGACCTTTACCTGAAAGAAGCAAGTGAGATTTTTAAAGACTCCATCTTCGATGACCTTCGCGACGGGTTCTGGAATTTGTTTGGCGCGGATTATACCCAAAAGGTACTGTCTCAGAAGTTGCAGGCGGAATTTGAAAAAGCTGGAGTAACGACCATGGGCGAGATCAATCGCACGAGTCGCGCAAAAATTTTGGTGGCGGCATTTCATCTCAACCCAGCGGCCAACGAGCAGGGCGTCCATAATTTTCGTCCACGGATTTTTAATTCATGGTTCAGGCGAGATTCTGATCTCCCCCTCTATAAAATAGGTTGCGCCACCTCCGCAGGGCCAACATTCTTTCCCGTTTACGGGCTGAACGACCATCGGTATATTGATGGGGGCGTGGCGATGAACAACCCTGCAATGGCGGCGGTATCTTTTGCCATGAACAAAAATATCGATCCTTCTTCAACAGCTCATGGTGGCCCCGAAGGCCAACAAAAAGGGCTCGGCAAATCGATTCACGAACTGGCGCTGTTGTCTTTAGGAACAGGGACCTCCAACACGGCACATATTTCTGCAGAACAAGTTGGAAAAGGCGACTGGGGAGCCGCAAAATGGATTAACCACATGTCTGATTTATTGACAGAAGCCAATATGCAATCTACGGCCTATTATGTGGAGCAGCTTTTCCATGACAATAAGGACTATCTGCGTGTGAATTTCAATCTTGCAGACCCGAAATATCAGCTGAACCTCAAAGATGGCGAAGCAATTAAAATAGATGAAACCGACCCGCAAAGGCTTCAGCAGCTCGTGGACATTGCCGACCGCTATTGGGAAGAACATCAGTCCGAGTTGAAATCCTTTTTCGACCGCACAGCAGATGAAAGTCAGTGGGTTGTTTAATAGGTGAGCAAATTAGTTGAAGTGGCGCTCCGCCATATGAATCTGTGTTTTATCGTTCAAAATATACCATCATTATAAGCTATCGCGAGACTCTGTCTCGTGCTCATTCTATCGCCGAAGTTTTAACAGGTGAGCAAATTAGTTGAAGTGGCGCTCCGCCATATGAATCTGTGTTTTATCGTTTAAAATATACCATCATACAAACCTGTCGCGAGACTCCGTCTCGTGCCAAATCTATCGCCGAAGTTTAATAGGTGAGCAAATTAGTTGAAGTGGCGCTCCGCCATATGAATCTGTGTTTTATCGTTCAAAATTTACCATCATACAAACCTGTCGCAAGACTCTGTCTCGTGCCAAATCTATCGCCGAAGTTTTAATAGGTGAGCAAATTAGTTGAAGTGGCGCTCCGCCATATGAATCTGTGTTTTATCATTCAAAATATACCATCATTATAAGCTATCGCGAGACTCCGTCTCGTGCCAAATCTATCGCCGAGGTTTTAATAGGTGAACAAATTATTTGAAGCGGCGCTCCGCCATATGAATCTGTATTTTATCGTTCAAAATAAACGATCATTATAAGCTATCGCGAGACTCCGTCTCGTGCCAAACCTATCGCCGAAGTTTAATAGGTGAGCAAATTATTTGAAGCGGCGCTCCGCCATATGAATCTGTGTTTTATCGTTCAAAATATACCATCATACAAACCTGTCGCGAGACTCCGTCTCGTGCCAAATCTATCGCCGAGGTTTTAATAGGTGAACAAATTAGTTGAAGAGGTGCTCCGCCATATGAATCTGTATTTTATCGTTCAAAATATACCATCATACAAACCTGTCGCGAGACTCTGTCTCGTGCTCATTCTATCGCCGAAGCTTTAACAGGTGAACAAATTAGTTGAAGCGGTGCTCCGCCATATGAATCTGTGTTTTATCGTTCAAAATAAACGATCATTATAAGCTATCGCGAGACTCCGTCTCGTGCTCATTCTATCGCCGAAGTTTTAACAGGTGAGCAAATTAGTTGAAGCGGCACTCCGCCATATGAATCTGTGTTTTATCGTTCAAAATATACCATCATACAAACCTGTCGCGAGACTCTGTCGCGAGACTCTGTCTCGTGACCAACTGCTCGGCGGAGTGATCCCGACGGACAATTTATATTAATCCAAAAAATCATCACCACAATTCAACTTGGCACCTAAAAGAACAGGTGCTACGGCAGTTTTTTCTATCGTCCGACAATTTTCTGCAAATATTTCGACTACTTGCAGCTCCCATCGATTCGCTGAGAGGTCAGCAGGGAGGAAAAAGCAGCGTAGCGGACAAGCCATGATCGAACAATATCTTTTCAATTTTCAGCAGGACATTTCAGAAATCACGATGCCCGAAGGGTTGAACAACCCTTTTGAAACCCAAATCCCCAAGATAGGCCTTGTGGCCGTTCGTGAAGTTCAGGATTTTATTGGTCAGTCTGCCGCAGGATGGGGTTATGATTTTACCGAAAGAAAAGGAAAGATGTTCGGCGTACTGGTAGTGCAGTTGCCGAAGGGGGGCTACGCTTATTTAATGACGGTGTCTGGGGTGCTTGGCCACGATCAATCGGTGCCTTGTTTTGTGCCCTCGGTTTTCGATGATTCCCCCGATCAGTCTTTTGTCGGGGAGGGTATGCGGGCATTAAGTGCCCTTGGGTTGGAAATTCAATCGGCAGAGGATCAGGCCACCATTCAGCAATTAAAAGCCACCCGCAAACAAAAGTCTTTTCTACTTCAACAGCGGATTTTCAGTCAATATCAATTCCTCAATCAAAAGGCAGAAAGAAAAAATGTCTTGGATATTTTTCGGGATTTCAATTGTAGCAGTCCGCCAGCTGCGGCAGGCGACTGTGCGGCTCCAAAGTTATTGCATTTTGCTTTCAAACATTCCCTCAAGCCTATCGCTATTGCCGAGTTTTGGTGGGGGAATACGCCAAAAGGAGCCGAAAAGCAACATGGCCATTTTTATCCTGCATGCCAAAGCCGCTGCCTTCCTATCTTACAATTTATGTTAGCTGTCGAAAATTAAGGGGGTTCCTGCCCGTTTACAGCGGCGTGTTCGTTGTTTTTTCATTTTAACACCTGCATTTTCATCGATCAGCGAGCCGTAATAAATTTAAATATTCAAATATCACTGATTTGGGTAGGCGAAAAGTACCCCAAAACGATTCAAATTATATCCTATAAAAATCATACTCGATCGATCGAATAGTTTTTGATATTATAAAATAATTAAATTTGATTAAATTTAATCTTAATCTACGGTCAAAATAGGCCACCTGAGTAAATATTATATTGGATAGATTATATTTTTATTCGGTTAATTAATTTTTAGGTCAGTAAAAAGTTAATATGAAATACGATTAGTGCAATAAATATCAATTTGGCATTCATTTATATTAATTGATATGGGAATAATAATTCGTTACCACTAAAACACCTTGTTTAAACTTGAATTACCTCGTTCTGATTATCATTTTATTAAATAATGATAATGGTCATTAAAGTATACTGTTGTTCGTTTCCTTTTCATCATGTATGTTTGAAACATAATCATTGAGAACAACAATTGAGAAACATGAATTTTAAGATCAACAAACAATTATTCGTATTTGCCTTAATTGCACTTTTATCAGTTTCAAAAGCGTGGGCAACGGAATACGAAATTATCATCAAAGGCGTGAGCAACGTTCACGACTGGGAATGTAAGGTAGAAAAGGCCGATGTGAACATTGATGTTCAGGCTTCAAATGGTTCAATTGAAGCCCTGAATGGCGCAACATTGACCGTTCCTGTGAAGTCCATCAAATCTGGAAAGAGCGGGATGGACAAAAACATTTACAAGGCATTGAAGGAAAGCAAACATGCTGAAATTGCTTTTGAAATGAAAAATGTAAAATCTGTTGATGGTAAAACAATCACAGTGCAAGGCGATTTGCGTATCGCAGGAGTTACAAATGCGGTGGATTTGAATGCCGAACTCGTAACCATTGACGGTAAAAATGCCATTAAAGGTCAGCAGGTCATTTCTATGAAAGATTATGAAGTGGAGGCCCCAACAGCCATGTTCGGCGCCATTACCACTGAAGACGAAGTTACCGTGGAATACACGATCTATTTATAAGCGTAACTGCATATTTTATTTACTCAACCTACTTTAGATTCTGCGGTAAAAACCAGAAATCTATTACAAAATTTTTATGATGAATTTTAATTCTACAATCAAGGCATTCGGAGCAAGTGCATTGATGCTATTGGGAGCGAGTGCTTTCGCACAGGAAACAACAGAAGATCCATTTGGTAACTTTCGTACCAATGATAAAAACGGTATCAATGTATTTGAGCCAGAAAAAGTAGACGTACAAGAATTTAAAGGACCAAAAATCCGTGTTGGTGGTAACTTCAACATGATGTTCCAGGGCATGAATCAGTCCAACTTTTATAATGGACAGCAAGGAGTAGAGGGCATGCCTGCACAGTATTCTTTAACTCCACTGGGTCAGGATTTCAACTTGCCTCAGGCCAACTTCAACATTGATGTTGCTTTTGCACCAGGTGTAACGATGAAGTTGGAAACTTACCTTTCTACTCGTCACCACGTAGAAGCCAACGTTAAGGGTGGTTATTTGCAATTGGATGCCGTGCCATTTTTCAACTCGGATTTCCTTGATGGCATCATGGAAAACGTAACATTGAAAGCGGGTTTGATGGAAATTAACTATGGTGATTCTCACTTCCGTCGTTCTGATGGTGGTAATGCAATCTACAACCCATTTGTTGCTAACTACATGATGGACGCCTTCACAACAGAGTTGGCTTTCGAGGCATTGTATCGCCATGAGAGCGGAGTGTTGGGAATGTTAG